>JBJLDU010000014.1:0-20350 GCA_045566995.1 Candidatus Pelagibacter sp. | reverse complement strand
ATTTAATTTCTGATCTATGAAGTCAATTCCAGCAAAATAAATATTATCATTCTTTAATTTTTTTCCAATAATTTTTGAAATTTTTAATTCTTGTTTAGTAAGTTTTGTAAGTTTAGGCACAGCACCCTTGCTCATATTACTCAAATATGAACCTTTTTTTGGAACTCTTGAAATTGCACCACATACTTTACCATTAATAATAAAAACCCTCTTATCTCCTTTAGAAATATTTTTCAAAAATTTTTGAAACATTGAATGGCCATTTTTATTTAAAAAATTTGTGATAAGTTTTTTATTAAACTTATTTTTAATGAGGTGAATTTGATTGCCTCCATATCCATTAATAGGTTTCATAATCATACTTTTATTTTGATTATAAAACTTCTTAATTTCTACAATATTATTTGAAAATAAAGTATTAGGCATATATTTGATAAAATGTTTTGAATACAATTTTTCTGATACATTTCTGATAGCAGTTGGATTATTTATTACTCTTACTTTTTTTAAGCCATCTAAAATAAGAGTAGTTATTAAATATTCTGAATTAAATGGAGGGTCTTGTCTAATTAAAATAAATTTAAGATTTTCAACGAAAATTTTTTGTTTTTTATAAATTTTGTAAAATTTTTTTTTCTCATAATTAAATTTTACAAATACTCCATTTGCATATGTTTTATTTTTGATGATGGATAAGTTTGAAGGAGTATAATAAAATATTTTATATCCTAATTTCTGAGCTTCATGCGCTAAAAATATTGATGTATCAGAAGATATATTTATTTTATCTAATTTATCGCCTTGTATGCCTATTATTTTATTTGTCATATAAATCTTCTAAATTTTGAAATTTAGAGAATTTATTTATAACATGACTGGCGACTGTTTCTTTATTATTGATAATCTTATTTAGATGTTCCAAGTATTTAGTTTCGTTAGTACCGCTTTTTCCGATAAAATCTCTCTTTTCTAGACCTTTTTCAGCAATTTTTAACAATTTAGAGATCCAATAAATCATATCTTTACCCATTAAATTTGTATTAAGTCCTTTCATAGGTGCATCTTTATACGCATTTAATAAATCTTTCTTTTCCCATTTTGAAATAAATTCTAATGCTTCGTCTAAATTACCATATAAAAGTCCAGTAAAAAAAGCAGGACCAGCACAGATACAATTCCAACCACAAGTATCCATAGATCTTAATTCGATATATTGTTTTAATCTATTCTCTGTAAATATAGTACTTAAATGTAATCCAAGATCGTCAATACTTGGTAAAGATTTATTTATTTCTTGAATATTACCATTCATATAATCAGAAAATTTATAATTTTTACCTGGTAAATATTTATCACCACTTTTTATAAATAGTATTGGATAATCTATTACAAAATCAGCGTATTTTTCAAAATCAACATTTTCTAAAAAAATTTCTGGAAGACCACCTCTTGATGTTTCTTGCCATACTTTTGATCGATATGATAAATATTTACTATCTTTTTTCTCAACAATTGATGAGTTTGCGAAAAGTGCAATACTTAATGGAACTAAACTATTTGCTAATTTAAACTTTTTTATAAAATCATTTTCAGAAGTGTAGTCTAGATTTAACTGTGTCCCAGATGTTCTATACATCATATCTAAACTGAGCGACCCACCTTTAGGCATATCCTTTGTCATTACTTCGTATCTCTTTTTTGGATTATTTGGAATTTCAGACAACTTAGATATTGGATCAAATCCAGCACTTATTATTTTTAAATCTAATTTTTCAACAACTTGTTTAAGTTCAAACAAATAATTATTAGCTTCAGAACAAACTTCATGAATATTAGTTAGTTGAGCACCTGCAAGCTCAATTTGATTGCCTGGTTCTAAAGTTATACTCTTATTATCTTTGTTTAACGCTATTACATTTTCACCTTCATAAGAAGGTTTCCAACCAAATTCATATAAAATTTTGAAAATCTCTTTAATCGTAGAATAATTAATCCTCTTATTATTCTTCTTATAGAAAAGAAATTTTTCATGCTCAACGCCTATTTTGGTATTAATGGGTTTCTTAATTCCTGATTTAAAATGATCTATTATGTTACTTTTATACATATTAATGATTTAATTACTCTTACTAAGATATCCAACAACTTCATTTATACCAGTTAATTTGTTAGAACAAGTTTGGTTTTTGCATATAATAACACTAGGTTTTGGATCATTATTTAATTGGTAAACAAATGTTGCAACTCCTAGATATTCTTTTTGTAAATAAAGCTGCATTTCCTTAATAGACTGAGATGCTCCATGAAAAGTGAATGATAAGCTATTATCGCAAATATCAAGGGTTTTAATGAAACTAAACATCTGTGAATAATAAGAGTTTATAACTTGATGAAATGATTTTTTAAGCACTTCATTTCTTTCAGACCATATTTTGTCATTTGTAATTGAATACAATTTATTTGAAATTAATAAATAAACACTATTACCATTTGGAATATTGCTATCGTTTAAGTCTAGTGGACTTGCAAACAAATCATTATCTTTAATAATATTTTTCTGAAACAACTGAGTTTCTTTATTAAAGAATAATTCCCAAGTATCATTCATTATTTTTATTGATTTTTCCAAAGCTTTTTTATCAGCATTAACCTCATAAAGTGTTACCATCAGTAGAGCATAATATACATAGTCCTCAAGAAAAGTTTCTATTTCTTTATTTTCGTAACAATGAATAATTTTTTGATTTAATTTTTTATTTAGTATTTCAATTGTTTCTATTGTCTTACTTTTTAAATCTTCATCATCTAAATTTACTGAAGTTTTTAGAAGAACTTGCAGCATATATGCATTTAAATCAGTTTGCGATTTATCGTCAAAAAATGGTTTTATTCTTTTTTTTCTTACATCTAGTAATTTTTTTTTTATTCGATCTAGGTTATTTTTATCTTCATCAGATATTAAATTTTTTTCCACCAAAATGTTATTACCTTCAAAGTTACCATTCTCAGTTATTTCATACTTATTCTCTAAATATTTTATATCATTCTTTAAAAGATTATTTAATTCTTCATAAGACCAAACATAATATTTTCCCTCAACTCCTTCACTATCAGCATCATATGCAGAACCATATAACTTCTCTTTGTTTTTAAATTCATTATTAAAATATTGAATTGTTTGTAAAAGTTTATTTTTAAAATAATCATTTTTGGTATTTTGATAAAATTTAGTCAAGAGATCTATGAACTGGATATTATCATAAAGCATTTTTTCAAAGTGTGGAATTATCCATTTTTCATCAACAGCATATCTTGAAATTCCTCCATCTAGTTGATCATAAATACCTTTCGAACAGAGATTACTGAGTAAAATTTCAACAGGTTTAAAATAATTTTTATTCTTAGTCTTTAAATAAAAGTAAAACATTGCATCAAACAAATAAAATTGGGGGAACTTTGGAGCTCCTTTGAAACTTCCGTTATTTTCATCTAAATAATTAATAATTTTTTCAACAAATGGCTCTAAAGGTTGATTTAAAACTGCAGATCTTTGATTAATTTTTGAGAATATTTCCTTAACTTGCGGTGCCTGGGCTAAAATTTTCTCTCTATTCTCATTGTAAACGTTATGCACGTTATTTAGGACTTTTTTAAAGTCAGGTCTTCCTTGAATCTCCTTGGGTGGGAAATACGTTCCACCAGTAAATGGCACGCCATTTTCGTCTAAAAACATTGATAATGGCCATCCACCTTGAGCTCCAGTTAGTATTGATAAGCTTTTTTGAAATACATAATCCAAATCAGGTCTTTCCTCTCTATCAACTTTAATGTTAATAAACTTTTCGTTCATTAGTTTGGCAGTTTCTTCGTTTTCAAAACTCTCATGAGCCATAACATGACACCAATGACAACTTGCATACCCTACACTTAAAAATATAGGTTTTTTTTCTTTTTTTGCTTTATCTAAAGTTTCTTTATTCCAAGGAAACCAATCAACTGGATTATCTTTATGTTGTTGGAGATAAGGGCTTTTTTCGTTTTTTAAAATATTAGACAATTTAATGATGGTAGTAAGGTTTTCTAGAAAAAATATTCCTAACCATTGGCTCAAAATCTTTTAAAGTCATTGATTTATAATTTGGATCAAATGAAGATTGATCATACTTTTCGCAAAAATCTATTGTTGCTTGATAATGTTCTGCATCCTTATATTTTTCTCTTGCATTTTTATCTCCACCTAAATGTTCTGCAGAATAATAAGTTTGAAATAGACCATGATGTAAAATAATCCAATAAGTTTTTTCTGAAACATAAGGTTTAATTACTGAGGCCGCGTATTGAGAATGGTTCATCGGTGCCAACTCATCTCCAAGATCATGTAATAAAGTTGCTACAATCATTTCCTCGTTTTCTCCATTCTTATATGCTCTTGTTGCAGCTTGTAACGAGTGTTCCAATCTCGTTATCTGATAACCTTCAAGGGTAGTAGTTTGTGAGGCCAAATAATCTAAAATTCTATCTGCAGTTTTTCTTTCATATTGACTTTCTAATTTTTCTAAAAGTTGATAGTCGTCTTTAGTACCATTCTTCATTTCTGTAAAACTTACTTTTTTCATTTTAATTATTTGATGCTGTGCTTAATAAAGAAAGTTGGGTTACTTTATCTTCACCAAGTTCATCAATTATTTTTACAGGGTATTCCCCAGTAAAGTGATGATCTGTTAATTGTGGATAATTATCATTTCTTTTATCAAAACCCATTCCCAAATATAAACCATTTAAACTTAAGAATTTTAATGATTTTGCCTTAATGAATTCACAAATTTCTGCTGCTGATTTGTTTGCAGCTAATAGCTCTTTTTTTGTTGGTGTATCAACTCCATAAAAATCAGGAAACTTAATTTCGGGACTTGCTATTCTAACGTGAACTTCTTTTGCTCCAGAATCGTATAACATCTTTACTATTTTTGAGGATGTGGTTCCTCTAACGAGCGAGTCATCAACTAGAATTATTCTTTTATTTTTAATTACAGAAACATTTGGGTTTAATTTTAACTTAACCCCTAAACTTCTAATTTGTTGAGAGGGTTCAATAAAAGTCCTTCCAACATAATGGTTTCTAATTAAACCTAAATCAAATTTTAGACCTTTTTCCTCAGCATATCCTAATGCTGCTGCGTTGCCTGAGTCTGGCACAGGCACAACTAGATCAGCATCTATTTCCTCTTCTTTTGCTAGCTGAGAACCAAAGTTTTTTCTATATTCATAAGCAGTTTTGCCGTTTAAAATACTATCTGGTCTAGAGAAATAAATGTATTCAAATACACAAGGTCTGATCTTTTTTGGTGGAAATGGTTTAATACTTTTTAACTCATCATTTTCAATATAAACAATTTCTCCATTTTCAACTTCTCTTACAAATTTTGCTCCAATAATATCAAAGGCACAAGTTTCAGAGGCAAATACATATGAGTTTTTTAATTTACCTATTACTAACGGTCTAATTCCGTAAGGATCTCTTACACCTATTAGTGTATTTTGTGTCATCATCACAAGTGCATAACCACCTTGAATTTGAAATATAGCATCTATGATTTTATCTATCGTTTTTCCTCTTTTTGATTTAGCAATTAATTGAACAATGGTTTCAGTATCCGATGTTGTATAGAATATCGCTCCATCCTGTACTAACTTATTTCTTAATGTTATAGCGTTAGTAAGATTACCATTATGTGCAACACCAATACCACCTGCGTTTGTATCAGCAAAAAAAGGTTGTACATTTCTTAAAGCAGTTCCTCCTGTTGTTGAATATCGATTATGACCGATTGCATATTTTCCAGGAAGTTTTTTTAAAACTTTTTCATCATTAAAATTATCACCAACTAATCCAAATCTTTTTTCTGAGTGATATTTTTCTCCATCATATGAAACAATACCACAACCCTCTTGACCCCTATGTTGAAGTGCATGAAGACCTAAAGCGGTAAGGGTAGAGGCATCAGTGGAATTACTTATTCCAAATACCGCACACTCTTCCTTTATCTTAGGATCATATATCTTGAACTTTTTCTTTAGTTTCTTCATATTCTTTTTTATTAGGAAATTCTTTTATAAGATAGTTACTACCTTTTTCAACCCATGCATATGTAAAAGCATCATCTAAATTAATTGGCCATTTTTTGTGGTTATAAATGATATTTATAGTTGTATAAATACATACAACTATGACGTAAGCCCTAATAAATCCAAAAAAGAAACCAAAGATTCTATCTAGATTTCCTAATCCAGAGTAAGTGATTGCTCTATTAATTCCTTTATTTATTAATAAAATTAAAAAAATAATTATTATGAATAATCCTATACCAACTGCTAGATCAAGCACATATTCACTATCAATTATATCCTCAAAATATGGCTTTACTTTTGGAAATAAAAATAGAGTAACAACATAAGCTAAAAGCCATTTAGAGGCTGATAAAACGCTCAATAAAAAACCTTTTTTTGTACATGTAATCAAGGATAGTGCTGTGAAAATTAAATAAACAATATCAAAGATATATAGATCAGTAAAAAAATCTTTTACAACTTCCATTAATTATTTAATCTTAAAAGGTTTGAGCACTAAAAGTAAAGACGGCAATAATGTTAAAACTGATATCATAGCCAATAGCATTGCTATTCCTGTAAAGACCCCAAAATATATTGTTGGAATAAAATTAGATAAAACCAAAATAGAAAATCCAAATACAATTGTTATAGATGTATTTAGTATTGCTACTCCTACTGTCGAATGGCAATATTTAAGTGTTTTATTGTAATCTTTTATTTTAGTCAGTTCTTCCCTAAATCTATAAATATAATGAATGCTATTATCTACAGCAATACCAATCGTGATGGCAGCAATTGTGATCGTCATCATATCCAAAGGGATGCCGGCCAAACCAATTATTCCTAGAATAAAAAAAGCTGCAATAAAATTAGGTATCACTCCAATTAGTGAAATTTTTATATTTCTAAAAAGAATTAGAAACATAACAAATATTCCAACCATCACAAAACCAAGAGTTAAAATTTGGGACTTAAATAAACTTTGAAGTAAATTATTAAATAATATAAGGACGCCTCCAAGTTTAAATTCATCTTTACTTATATTTAATTTATTTTCTAAATCAAAATTAATTTGATTAATCAGATCATTTCTTCTTAATCCATCTAAAGAGTCTTTTATTCTTAAACTTATTCGAGCTTCAGAATTTTTTATAGATATATATGGGTCTACTATTTCTTTTTTAATATTATCTGGAATTTTAGTGTACAGAACTCCCATTTCTAAAGTTCCTAGTGGTTTATTATTATTTAATTTTGTTGCAACTTCAATTATTGATGAAAAGGATAAAACTTTACCAACAGCATCAATACTATCTAAATAATTATGAACTTGAGTTATTTTATTAATTTTATCCTTTGTAAACCAATATTTATCATCATTTTCATCTTCATCCCCCCAATCATTCTCACTGTCAGTTTCTCCATCTTCGTCTTTTGGAAATTTTAAAATTACTTCCAGTGGAGTTGTTCCACCCAACTTTTCATCAATTAATTTCATGCCTTTATAAATTTCTGTATTTTTGTCAAAGTAATTAATGAAACTATTTTCAACTTCTAATTTTGAGATACCAAATATGCTTAAAAATATAATTATCCCGGTTAACCCAAATATATAATTTTTATTGTTCACTGCCAATATTCCTAGATATCTTGTTATTTTTGAGTCATTCTCTTTAGATAACGTAACATTTGAGTTTTGCACAAAATTTAGCAATGTCGGAAGAAGTGTGAATGTAATTACTAATGAGGTTATTAATCCAAAAGTCATCATCCATCCAAAATCGATAATTGGTTTTATCTCACTAAAAATCAATGACATAAAAGCACATATTGTTGTTAAGGCGGTATAAAATATTGGCCAAATCATTTTTCTTGTTGTCAAAATTAAAATTTCAAATTTTTTCTTTCTTGGAAACTGTTTGTTTAACTGCAAATATCTAGTGCTCATATGAATATTCATTGCCATTGTTAGTATTAACATTAAAGCAATGAAGTTTGATGAAATCACTGTAACTTTCCACCCAACTAGACCAAGGAAACCTGTCATAAATGCAACCGAAAATAAACAGCTACAAATTGGAATTACTATCCAAATTATTTTTCTGAATACATACCAAAGTGTTAAGATTATAAAAAGTAATACACCAATACCAAAAGTTACAATATCATTTTTTATAAAAGTCATCATATCATCAGCTATCATTGGAATACCTCCAAGATAAATCTGTGTATTTTGATTATAATTTTTAATAACTTCTCTAATTTCTAAGATATTTTGATGTCGCTCTTTTTTAATTTTATCTTTATAAACCTCTAACTCTCTATCAGTCTTGATTTCTTTATTTGTTTGATTTGGTTTAATATATACAATGATACCACTTGTTTTTCCGTCCTCACTTATTACAAAGTTTCTAAATACTGGACTATTTAAGATTTCATTAAATCCACGTTCTTTATCTATATTCTTACTTGTTAATGTTTTAAAATTTTGAATACGTTCAATTAAACTATCATCTGTTGCTTCTAATAGAGGAATATCTAAAAGTGTAACAACATTATAAACCCAGTTTAAAGATTTTAACTCATTTTTTAATTCAGAAAGGTTTTCAATTGAATCTTTAGAATTCATTTTACTATCTGGAGAGTATGTAAGTACTAGAAATTCCTTAGCACCATATCTTTCGTTTATTTCATTTAGATATTTAAGATCTGGATCATTTTCTAATAATAATGTTTCTGAACTAGCATCTAACCTAAAGTCTTTAGAAAAGTAAAATGAAGTAATCAATAAAAGTAACAATATCGAAAATACTAGTTTTGGTTTCTCGATTATATTTATTTGATAAAAATTAGCTAACATTCGATATTAGCTTTTATAATTTATATTAATTATTTTGAATATCTTTAAATTTGGTAAACATTTCCTCAAATTCAAGCATTATAGTGCCAGTTGGCCCGTGTCTTTGTTTGAGTATCAGAAGTTCAGCTAAATGAGAAATTTCATTCATTTTTGCCTGCCATTCAGCATGTTCAACAGTTGCAGGTCTTGGCTCTTTGTTTTTTAAATAATATGCTTCTCTGAATACGAACATCACTACATCAGCATCTTGTTCAATTGATCCAGACTCTCGCAAATCTGAAAGTAACGGTTTTTTGTCATCCCTTTGTTCAACTGCTCTAGATAATTGGGAAAGGGCCAACACAGGGACTGACAATTCCTTAGCAAGAGCTTTTAATCCTTGAGTAATTTCAGAAATTTCCTGAACTCTTCCATCCTTTAGATTTGTTCCTTTCATTAACTGAATATAATCAATCACTATCATATCTAAACCGTGAATTCTTTTTATTCGTCTAGCTCTGTTACTCAGCGCTGCAATAGATATTGCTGGAGTTTCGTCAATAAACAAAGGAAGTTCAGCAATATTTTTTGAAGTTTCTATAAACTTATCAAATTGCTCCTCCGATATCTTGCCTCGTCTAATATCATTAGATTTAATCCTAGATTGTTCAGCAAGAATTCTAGTAGATAATTGCTCCGAGGACATTTCTAATGAGAAAAAAGCTATGCATGATTTTTCACCTTTATTTTGAATATCTTTAGCAGCATGAAACGCTATATTTGTTGCCAAAGCAGTTTTACCCATAGAAGGTCTTCCAGCAATAATTATTAAATCAGATTTATGCATACCACCTAATCTGTCATCAAGATCTCTTAGACCTGAAGGCACACCTACAATTCCTTCTTCATTTTTATAAGCATTAGATGCCATTTCAATTGTTTGTCTCATAGCTTCATCAAATTTTACTATAGAAGAATTAAATGATCCTTTTTCAGCTAGGTCAAAAAGGGATTTTTCAAAAGTTTCAATGATTTGTTGTCCGTCACTATTTAGATCATTTAGTTTAGCTGTATCAATAATGTTATCAGAAATTTTTATAAGTTCCCTTTTTACATACAAATCATAAATCAGTTTAGAATATTCAATACTCTGTCTCGAAGAAGTTGAAAATTTTGTAATTTTTACAAGGTATTCAGGGATATCTAAATCATCTTTTTCATTTTCAAAGTGATTTTTAAGAGTAATAGGGTTTGCTAACATTCCCTTGTAAATTAAGCTTTCTATGGCACTAAAAATTTTTTGATGCATAGGATCGTAAAAATTTTTACTAGAAATTAACAGACTAATTTCATCAAAAATTTCATTTGTTAGTAGAATTGATCCTATAACTGATTGCTCAGCTTCTATATTATTTGGCAGTTCTTCTAATTTACTTTTTATTACATTGAGAGCTTGTGACACGCTAAAAATTTACATAATAGATAAATAAATACAATTACTAAATACTATTGGGGAAAATTATGTATAATTATTCTGTTTCTTCCTGGGAAATAGTTTTTATTACAATCTGTGTTTGTACTTCAGAATGTAAATTAATTAATACATCAAAATTACCAATTGATTTGATTTCTTTAGATGGCTGTATGAGTGATGGATTAATTTTAACTTGATCAGTGTCCTCTAAAACTTTTGATATTTCTGTAGGTTTTACTGAGCCATAAAGTTCTTTATTTTCAGTACTTAGTTTTTTTATTTCGTAGGTTTTATCTTTTATTTTTTCTTCAATTAATTTAGCTTCTTTTTTCTTATTTTGATCTTTTTGGCTTAATTCCTTTTTAATTTTTTCAACTTCCTTTATGTTTTCTTTAGATGCAAAGAGAGCTTTTTTTTTAGAAATAAGAAAATTTCTTGCAAAACCTCTCTTAACATCAATTATTTCCCCAATTGCTCCAACTTTTCTTACATTCTCTAATAAAATTACTTTCATTTTATAATAAAGCCAGGTTTCTAGCTCTTTTAATGGACAAAGAAAGTTCCCTTTGTTTTTTTTGGCTAACTGAAGTAATTCTTGAAGGTAAAATCTTTCCGTTTTCAGAAATATATCTTTTTAATAATTTTACGTTCTTATAATCCACATCTGGAGCACTTTTTCCAGAAAGTGGGCATTTTTTTTTGAATTTGTATTTTTGATTTTGAAAAATACTTAGTTTAGCAAAATTACTTTGTTTTGGTTTTTTCTTATTGTTTCTTTTTTTCATATTTAAATTTATTTGCTAAATGCTTCCTTCTCATCATTTTTTTTGAAATAGTCTGTTTCAAGATCAAATTTTTTAACTTTTACCGTTAAATATCTGAGTAAATTTTTGTCGATTTTTTCATTTTTTTCAAGTTCTGAGATAATTTTTCCGTTACCCTTAATTTTATAATGAATAAAGTTCCCTTTTTTATTTTTTTTAATTAAATATGATAAATTCATTAAACCCCAATTTTCAAGTTTTACTATATCACCTTCTAGTTTTTCAACTATCTTAGAATACTTATCTTGGATCTGTTTTAACTGTGTTGGGCTTACGTCCTGTCTTGCTATAATTGTGTGCTCGTATAAGTTCATAATAATTCTTTTAAAAAAGAGAGGATATACTATTATAATTTTTTAATTACAATATAAAAAACAGGTATTTTACTAATAATTTCTATGTTTTCTGTTTTATTTCCAGGCCAGGGCTCACAATCAGTTGGTATGACAAAGGAACTCTATGATAATTTTGGATATGTTAAAGAACTATTTAATCAAGCTAATGATGTACTTAACATATCAATTGACAAAATTATTTTTGAAGGACCAAAGGAATTAATCGATGAGACAGAAAATACTCAACCTGCTATTTTTTTATCGAGTTATGCAATTTATAATGTAATTAAAAATGAAACCTCATTTAATATAAACGACGCAAGTTTTTTTGCAGGACATTCTTTGGGTGAATATTCGGCTTTAGCATGTTCTAAATGCTTAAGTTTCATAGACACAATTAAACTTTTGAAAATAAGAGGTAAAGCAATGCAGAATGCAGTTCCAAAAAATGAAGGTGGTATGGTTGCAGTTTTAGGTGTTGAAATTAATGAAATTTACGAAATATTTGAGAGAAATATTAATAATTTTAAATGCTTCATCGCAAATGATAACTGCAATGGACAGGTTGTTATTAGTGGAAAAACGAATAATCTAAATAAGCTTATAGATGAGTTAAAAAAATTAAATATCAAAAATATTAAACTACCAGTTTCTGCACCTTTTCATTGTAATTTAATGGAACCCGCTACTCAGATTATGAAATCAGAAATTATGAATACTGAATTTTCACAATCAAAAAATATGATTGTTTCCAATGTAACTGCCAAACCTTCTAAAGATTCAAATATTATTAAAAATTTACTTATCGAACAGATTGAAAAACCAGTGAGATGGCGAGAAAGTATTTTGAGTATAATTAATTCTGGAAATAAAAAATTTATTGAAATTGGACCTGGCAAAGTGCTTTCTGGTCTTGTAAAAAGAATTGATAGAAATGTTGAAATAATTCAAGTAAATAATATTGAAGATCTTAAAAATTTAAAAAATATATGATTGACCTAAAAAATCTAAATATAATTTTGACTGGAGCCACAGGAGTAATTGGAAATTCAATTTTAGATAAATTAGTTTTGGGAGGATCAAATGTATTAGCATCAGGTACGAATGAGGAAAAATTAAAAATAATTCAAGAAAAGCATAAAAATATAAATACTTTAAAGTTTGATATATCTGATCATAGCAAATTAGATGAATTTATAGACAATTGTGGACAAATCTTTTCTAATAAAATTGATATTCTAATAAATAATGCAGGAATTACTCAAGATAATTTATCCATAAGAATGAAGGAAGAAGAATGGAAGAGAGTAATTGATATTAATCTTACTTCTACTTTCTTTATTACAAAAAATGTAATTAAAAAAATGCTTAAATTTAAAAAAGGTAAAATTATAAATATTACCTCTGTAGTCGGCCATTCAGGAAATATTGGACAGTCGAATTATGCAGCTTCCAAGGCAGGAATTGTTGCGATGTCAAAAAGTTTAGCACTTGAGTACGGAAAAAAAAATATAACCGTAAATTGTGTATCCCCAGGCTTTATAATGTCTGATATGACGAATAAAATTAGCAATGAGCATACAGAATTATTAAAATCTCGAATCTCTCTGAATAAATTTGGTAATCCTGTAGATGTGGCAAATACAATTGCTTTTTTAAGTTCTGATCTATCAGATTATATCACTGGTGAAACAATACATGTCAATGGAGGCATGTATTTTAGTTGACAAAATAAATAATTTATTTATTAACAAATTAACTTAAAGGAACAAAATGTCAGATGATATTTCAAGCAAAGTAAAAAAAATAGTTGCAGATCACTTGGGTATAGATGAGGCAAAGGTAAACGAAGAGTCAAGTTTTATCGATGATTTAGGAGCAGATAGTTTAGATACAGTCGAGTTAGTTATGGCCTTTGAAGAAGAATTTGGATCTGAAATTTCAGATAGTGATGCAGAAAAAATTTTAACTGTTGGTGATGCTGTTAAATTTATAGAAAATAAAGCAAACTAATTTTTTTTACACTAATGTCCGAAAAAAAAGCTGGGATAATAATAATATTATCTTCTCCATCGGGCGCTGGAAAAACAACTTTAGTAAAAAAAATAGCTTCAAGAAAAAAATACACTATTTCAATTTCTCATACCACTCGAAAACCTCGAGTAAGTGAAAAAAATGGTAGAGATTATTATTTTATAAATAAAGTTAAATTTAAAAAACTTATAAAAGAAAAAAAATTTTTAGAATATGCCAAAGTATTTAAAAATTTTTATGGTTCTTTGAAGGAAAATGTTACAAAAAAACTTAGTAATGGTGAAAATGTTATTTTCGATATTGATTGGCAAGGTACAAGGCAAATAAAAGAAAGTAATTTAAAATATAAGATTATTACCATATTTATTTTGCCACCATCTAAACAAGAATTATTTAAAAGATTACTAAAAAGAGACCAAAAAGATAAAAATATTGCCAATGAGAGAATGAAACAATTTAAACAAGATGTGATGTATTGGAAGGATTATGACTTTACAGTTGTAAATGATCAAATCGAAAAATGTTATAAACAAATTATTTACAATATTAAAATACAAATAGAAAAAAAAAGAAATCTAAAATACGATAAAAAATTTATAAAAAAACATATTAACAAACTAATTAGTTAGAGCCTCATAAATTTCACAAATTTTATAATAGGTTAAACAATCTAAATTTTGAGGTCTCAAATTTAGATCAATAGATAGGTTTTTCGATACTTCCTCATAATTCTTAAATAAAAATTTAAATGGTTTTTTTATCATTTTTCTTCTCTGACTAAAAAAAATGTTAGTTATATGTTCTAAATTTCTTGGATCTCTTAATTCGAAGAATTTTTTTTTAGGAGTGAAAACTAGTAGAGTACTTTTTATTTTTGGTGAGGGCTTAAAGCTGCTTGGCTCAATATCAATTATTTTTTCAATCTTCATTTTCCAATTTGATAAAATTGATAATCTACCATAATCTTTTGAGTCTGATTTAGCTATAATTCTATCTGCAACTTCTTTTTGAAACATCAATATGAGCCTCTTGCAAAATTTGTTTAAATTGTATTCTTTTATCCATTTAGCTAAGATTTGAGTCGAGATGTTGTATGGTAGGTTTCCAAAAATAATTAAATTTTTATCAAAATAATTGTCGTAAGATGTGTGCATCATATCTTCATTTATTACTCTAAGTTTATCCCCAAATTTTAAATTTAAATTTTTCGCTAATACTTGATCTTTTTCAATGACTGTTAATTTTTTAGGTTGGTTTTCTATTATTTTTTTTGTCAGAGCTCCAGTGCCTGGACCAACTTCTAATATTAAATCTTCACTACTTATTTTCCCTAATTTAATAATAAGATCTATTATTTTTTCGTCAGTAAGGAAATTTTGTCCTAAGCTTTTCTTTGCTGTAATTCTCATTTAACTTTATTTAAAAAGTTTAAAGCATAAAAAATTGAGGAGGGATCTGATTTATTTTGTCCAATCATTTCATAATTAGGACCATGGTCAGGAGTGATTTTTATAAAAGGTAATCCTATAGTAATATTAATTGCTTCAAATTCAAATAAAGTTTTTGCGGGTGTTAAAACTTGATCATGATACATACCCAAGACTACACTAAATTTTTTCAAATTTTTTTTTAAAAAAAAAGTATCTGCTGCAATTGGCCCATCTACTTTAATTTTTTTCTTTTTTAAAAATTTTATAGCAGGTATTATTTCTTTTCTTTCTTCACTTATTTTTTTACTTGTTGTTTCACAGTGTGGATTTAATCCTAGAACAGCAATGTTTGGATTTTTACCCAATCTTTTTTGATAAAAATTATGAATTTTCAAAATATTATTTATGATTTTTTTCTTTTTTATATGTCTTGCAACATTTTTTAAAGGAACATGAGTAGTCAATGGTGATACAGCAAGATTTTCGTTATATATTAACATCACAGGTTCTTTAGAATTAGTTCTGTTAGCAATATATTCTGTAACACCTGGAAATTTTTTTTTTAAAAAGTGTTTTTTTGAAATTGGACCATTGATTAGTGCATCTGCCTTTTTTTCAATAATTAATTTCAGACCTAAATCAAAGCAGTTTTTAATATAGGTATTTGAATTTTGTGAAATTTCTGTAAATGGTTTTCTAAATTTATAATTTATATTAATTATATTGATTTTTTTAATTGAAGCATTCTGCGTATCATTAATCTCATTGATTTTTAATGAGTATTTTAATTGTTTAATTTGTTTTTCAAATAAATTCTTGTTACCTATAAGTATAATTATATTTTTATTCTGTTTAAAAATTTTTGATTTAAAATATTTTGATAGAATTTCAGAAAAAGTACTATTTGGTTCGCCTAAAACTATTAAAATTTTTTTAGTAATCATAAATTTCTACATTTTTTTTTAATCTTTTGTAAAATATATTGGAAAAACTGTTAAGTTGCCTATTTTTTTCATTAGCAATTAGTTTTTTTAATTGATCTTCAATATTTATTTGTTCTTTATACTCTCTCTTGTCATTTAATTTAATCAGTAAATACCCATTTTGAATATTTATTGGATTTGTAATTTTTCCGACTTTTAAATTTCTAATTTCATTTTTTATTTTGTTGGATAATTGCAATTCATTAATCCATCCAATTAAACCACCATTTTTTGAAGTGTTAGAAATACTGTATAGATTTGCAGTATTCTCGAAACCAATCTCATTTAGACTTGTATTTATTTTTTTTATTATATTTTCTAATTTATCATTAGTATTTTCAACAAACATAATCTCCGAAAGATTATATTCAAATTTTTTTTCTCTTTTATCTAAATCATTTAAGATTTTTGTTCTTAATTCAGAATTATTGATTTTTACATTTTTAAAATATTTTTCATAAATCAACTGGTTCCACAATGCTTCAATTTTTAATTTACTATTTATTGTTTTGTAATCAAGATTATAGTTTTTTAAAATTTTTAAAAATTCTGACTTATTTTGAATTTTCTTTCTTTTAATGAGATTTGCTTCAATTATTTCAACCAATCTATATGATTTATCAAAATCAAATTTTTTTTCTAATTCTTTTTTTTTTATAATATCATTTATAATAGAGTCTCTAGCTAAATTATTTAATTTAAATTTTTCTAATTTTTTTAATCTTGGATTTAAAAAAATTAAATATTTTACTTCATTTGCTATATCTATATTAGTAATTATCTCGTTTTCAACTTTTGCCTTGATTGATATTTCCTCTGCAATTACATATCCATTTAAACATATACATATTATAAAAATAATAATTATTTTTATTTTGATCATTTGCTTAAGCTGGTGGCTAGTGTATCTGCTGAACCTCTTACTTCTGTAAAGGGAATAAATCTTATTAAAAATTTTAGATTAGCATCTGGGACTAAATTTCCATTTTTATAAAATGTTTTGTCATATTGAAATGATGCTGACAAGCAATCTGTTCTATATTCATAAGTTAACTTATAATATTGAGTAAAATCATCTATTAAATCTTTAGCAGTACCAAATTGAATAAAATGCTCATCTGCAAAATTTAATGTAGTTTTATTTGTTATTGACTCACTATTTCCAAGTTCGTGATTTACAGTTACATAATCAAATGTTGTGACTATTTTATTTGATCCTAATTTTGCTGAAATCGCATCATAATTTGAAAAGTCTAAATCTCTATCGTAGGAAAAGTCATATGCTAATTCTATATTTTCATTAGGTGTATAGTTAAATTTACCCACTATTTCTGATCTTGTTTGATCAAGCCCTTTAGGCATTGACCCATAATGCTTATCTTTGATAACATTTCCTAAGTAAAAACCTACTAATTTTTCATTTGCCAAATTCTGTTTTTCAAATTCTAATCCAATTGTTAATGATCTACCTTTCTCAACCATATCAGATCTACCTATTCTATTGTCTGAAAATATATTGTCATAGTTAAGTCTAACTGAGCTTGAAGAAATATTTTTTCCATTAGTAGGACTAAATTTAAACTGCATTTTTGGTTTCAAGTAGTTAGTTGTGTTAGCTAATTTTTTCTCTAATGGAAATTCAGTATTAAAAGAAAAAGTATTGAAAATCTCATGATCACCATTTTCTTCAAAGATAGCTGAATTTTGGGAAAATGTATTATAATTTTTTAATAGAATATTGTAATTTGAAACCAAACCAGTATTTGTAAAATAATCATATGATGTAAACAAAAAATCGTTATTTATTTGAGCTTCATATACATTTGTATTGTAGTTTTTCTGGTATCCATTAGAGCTAAAACTAAAATTTCCGTGATAATTGTCGTCTAAATCAATATCTTTTACAAAATTAAATTGGGGGAATATATATTGGTACTTATCATTATCGTTAGTGACGGTTAAATCCTCGTACATTCTTATTGATGTATTCAAATTAGTATCTTCATCTATATCATTATCAATTGTTATATATGATGTTAAAGAGCTAGAATTAATTCCTTCCATAAGAATGTTGGTATCCATTATTCCTTTAAAGTCATGAATTTTAAGGTAGTTATCATTAGTAACATTTTGAAATTGAATATCGTATGAAATTTTTTCATCTAACTCACCTTTCAAATCAAGAAAAGCATGAGTATTAGTGTTATTCTCATTTTGATTAAAACTAAAATCCGCAATTAAATCAGATTTTTCAAATGCCTGCCTATACTCTGATTGAAGTATAAAATCAGTATCTGAATAAATTCTTGGGTTAAAAGTCAGATCTTTGGAGTCTGATAAAACATAAAAATATGGAATGTTAATTGCTTTACCTAAATTAGTAGAACTTGAATAAACTGGCGTTAGAAATCCAGATTTTCTTTTTACTGATGGATCTGGATGGTTAAAGTATGGAAGGAAGAATACTTTTTTGTCAAAAACTTTTAACCATGAATCTTTATATTCAAAAAGTTGTTTTGTTTTATTATGAATAAATTTATCACTTTGTAACTCCCAACCTCTACATTTTTTTTTATCTGTATTACATGTACTAAAAACAGCTTTATGAATTATAGTTTTCTCATCATTAGATGTTGTAGATTTACCTTTAAGCAATGGATCATTTTTTATATTTCCAAAAAAATCCTCAATAAAATCAACCTTAACCTCTTTTCCAATAATTTCATTTGTCTTGAGATTAATTTTGACACGTTCAAAAATATATTCGTTGTATTCACTATCAATTACACTAGTTTTTTTTGATGAGATTATTTCTTTAATACTATCAAATAAAAATCCATCTTTAAAATTATAAATATTTTTCTTTTTATCAAATATAGATGTGTCTAACTGACTGGATACCTTAAAAGTATTCCTATTATACAATACATTTTTTGAAATAATTTCATATTTATTGTCATAATTTATAAATGTGTTTCCATTTGTTAATATTGTGTTTTCAATTCCCGAATAATTAGCCTTTTCACTATCTATAAGTACATTATTCAACTTATCAAAGAATTTTACATTCCCGATTACTACTAGTTCTGAGATTAATTTATTATATAAAAATTTATCTCCTTCTATTGAAATATTTTGATCAGGTATTTCTGCTGTACCTTTTGCACTTATTATTATATTTCCATCTTCCTCAATTTTAATATTTTTTGAATCAAAGAATACTGTGTCAGCTTTCAGATATGAATTATGTAAAATTATCCAAAATATAACATGTAAAAGAAAATTTATAGTTTTAGTTTTCATTTAGCCTTATCGATACAAAAGCACATATAAGAAATATTATAACATGAGGCAACCATATAGATACCGCAACTGGCAACGTTTCATTTTTACCAAATAATATAGAAAAATAATTAATATAATAAAATATAACTGAAACTAATACACCAATTACTATTAAAAAAAACTTTGATTTTATATAGTTTAATTTGAACATTAGTAATGCACCAATAACGGTTGTTAAGGTTAGATAAAGTGGCAAACTGTAAATTTTATTGAGGTGCAACCTTACCTCAGTTGCTGAATAACCTATTGATTTGTAATTCTCTTTAAGCTTGTTTAGTTGAAAAATATTCAAAGAATTTAAATTTGAGTATAAATTTGAAATAATTTTTCCATTGAAAGAAGATAAATATTCATATTTTAGCTTATACTCGGTTTTTCTTTCTTGAGAATATATTTTCACGTTTGTTAAGACCCAAAGTTTTTTATTAATATCTGCATTATCTGAAACTATTGTGTTTAATAGATTATAATTTTGATCTAACTCAGTTATTTTTAAATTTTCTAAATTATTTTTTTTATAATTTGTCGCATTTATTATGTAAATATTTCCATTTTTTCCCTTTTTTCTTTTATCCATAACCCATCCTCGTTTACTATTGCTAAATGGTCTCCTGCATTGGAGTATTGATATTTAATGTTAAGATATAAGCTTTTTAAATTTGCTGAAAATGAGTAAAAAACTATAATTAAAATAAAGCCCATTATTAGTGAAGCAACAGAAATTATTGAAGTAATTTTAGCATTATCTATTCCATGACTTCTAAAATGATCTATTTCATCACGTTCAAATAAATTTATAAAAAAAAACATTACACCTAATAAAAAAATAAAAGGAAGAATTTCAAAAATTATTGATGGTATATTTAAAATTGTAAGTATAATTGGGTAATAAATACCATTCTCTTTATTTTCAAAAAATTTAATCTCTTCAAAAATATTTAAAAAAAAACTTAAAAAAATAAAGATAATTATTAT
>JBJLDU010000013.1:0-78343 GCA_045566995.1 Candidatus Pelagibacter sp. | reverse complement strand
GAATGTTCAATTTCAAAGATTGTACATATCTTTTTATTCTTATACCAAATTAAATCAATATTTTTAATTTCGTGCAATTGATCATCTGAATAATTTTCAATTTCCAAATTAATAGGATTTATATAGTCTGATAACCTTCCTTCTTTGTAAACATGTCCTTGTTCATTTCTCCCAATCCAAATATTGAATCCTAATTTTTTACCTACCTCAGCAAGTTTTCCAATTTGTAAATCGTGTTCAGATGCTTCGTTTCTAACTCGAATCTTTAGTTTCCATTTTCCCTTATTTTCCCCAGTGGTAATTCTTTCACCAAATTTTTCAATTATATTTGGGAGGCTTCTATAAAAAGGTGTCAAATGATCACTAAATGTTGTCATAACTTTTTTATAAATCTCATCAAATGAAACAATATTTTCTCTTACAATAATATCTCTTACAATTGTTTCAGTTCTTTGACTTAAAGGAATATGGTCATATTCATAATTTTTTAAAGACCACATTGAGTCATCTGATCTTTTATTACCCTCAACTTCCAAAGTAGTGTCTATCTCCCTGAATAAAACTTGATCAATTAAATTATTTGAAACTTGCAATGAATAACCAAAATAAAATAATTTGTTTATAATACCAACAAATAAAAGAGGTTTGGGCATTGGCTCAGCGGCTTCTTTAAGTAATTCTTTAGCCTCTCTTAATACTATATTTTCTATTTGATTGGATGAAACCTCGTTATCTAAATTATCTTTTCTTTCATTTTTATACCTAAAATAAAAATCATTTGAAGTTTGAGAATATTTATTTGCGGCCACTGTCTCACCGCTTCTCATATTTGGTTGAAAAATGATCTTTTCCTTTGAGAAACCTGAATAATCAAAACTTTTATGAAGTAATGACCAAATTTTTAAATCTTGACTATGAAATGTTACTACAATTTTTTTATCCTTTTTAAGTATTTTACTCGCCCCATTAAAAGTTCTCATGAATTTACTTTGATACTCCTCATAATTTCTATTCCTTATTGCTAATTCGTTGTCAAAATCCATTCGGTAATTCTGATCAATTTTCTCTAACCAACATGTATAAACTGACTCCATAGAAAAATAAGGAACCGTAGCTCCGTAAGGTGGATCCGTTAAAATAAAATCAACACTATTTTCAAGAATTAAATTATCAAGAGTGGTGCAATCATTTGTAAGAATTAATAATTGTTTTTTATTTTCAAAAAAGTCGTTTGGATCATAAGTATAAGAAATGTTATCCCCAAGCCTTTCAGATTTATTTTTCAAAATTTTAATTAAACCTTGTGTCCCTTCCACGGCTCTTTCAAATTGTAAAATTGGGTTTAAATGTATTTGCCTTCTAAAAATTGCAAAACCTGACCTTCCCCAACTTGTTGCCCAATCTCTATTTCCTCTCTCAGGATCTCTGGGATCATTTTGCTTTCCAAAACATAGTCTTAAAGATTTAAGAAATGCAAAAAGCAAGTGATGTTTTATATTCTCATTATCAATTTTTAATATTTCATTAAATTCATATGATAAAATTAACAAATTCTGCTTTGACCAAAGACTACTATATTTATTTTCACCCAAGTCTCTTAAAAAAGTTGTCGAAAAGATTTCTGGAAGAGCTGGTAAATCCTTTGTTGGATGCCAATATGGGATTTGAAAATTTTCAATCTCAGAAAAATTTAATAAATCCTGAGAATCTGGTCGTTTTTCATACCAATATTTATTTCTAACCCTTGGAATTGGTGGACATACTTTACATTCATATCCAATAATTTTTAGAGTATTACCTTTGTCATCCCAATTTGTTTTAATTATTGGGCTTTCATTTGAACATCTTGTGCATTTTGTATTAAAAAATTTGTACTCTTTTGCTTTGGCTTTAAAATTTTTCAAAAGTTTTTTATAAGTATCAAGGAATTTATCCTCCTCAAATTTTTTTAGAAAGACTTCAAGCCCAAATCTATGCATTGGATTCAGGTCATTTGTAATTGCTCTTCTGTCTAAAATTAATGACTCAATCGCACAGACACCACTGCCACCAAATATATCAAGAACGATATCTTTTTCGGAAGTATAACTTTCAATGTATTGACTCCAAATATTATGTGGTTTTTTTCCAACGTATTTGTCCCCTTTATACATTGGGGGCCTTGTTGTTTCTAAAAGTGGAAAATCTATATCCATATTTAAGCAGTATACTCCAGTGTATTATTTTTGAATTAAAAAAAAATTCTAGTTTTTGTTGAAAAGTGGTGGGCCGTGTTGGTTACGCTCCAACTACCCCTGCAATGTCAATGCAGTACTCTACTATTGAGCTAACGGCCCTATTAACTTTCTAAGAAACTTTTTAATTGTTTTGATCGACTTGGGTGTTTTAATTTTCTAAGTGCCTTCGCCTCAATTTGACGAATTCTTTCTCTTGTTACAGAAAACTGTAAGCCAACTTCTTCTAAAGTATGATCCGTATTCATACCAACTCCAAACCTCATTCTTAAAACTCTTTCTTCTCTTGGGGTTAAGGTTGAAAGTATCTTTGTTGTTGCCTCACTTAGGTTAGATTTAATTGCCTGCTCAAGTGGTGCTAGTGCTTTTGTATCCTCAATAAAATCTCCTAAACTACTATCTTCTTCATCTCCAACTGGCTTCTCAAGCGATACTGGTTCTTTTGAAATCTTTAATACTTTTCTTACCTTTTCAAGTGGCATTCTCAGTTTTTTTGCAAGCTCTTCGGGTGTAGCCTCTCTTCCAAACTCACTCAAAATTAGGCGTTGAGTTCTCACAATTTTATTAATTGTCTCAATCATATGGACGGGTATTCTTATTGTTCTAGCTTGGTCTGCTATAGATCTGGTTATCGCTTGTCTAATCCACCATGTTGCATAAGTAGAGAATTTGTATCCTCTTCTATATTCAAATTTATCCACAGCTTTCATCAGCCCTATATTTCCCTCTTGAATTAAATCTAAAAATTGTAGGCCCCTATTTGTATATTTTTTTGCAATAGAAATAACTAATCTTAAATTAGCTTCAACCATCTCCTTTTTTGCAATTCTAGATTCTTTCTCACCTTTTTGAATTCTACTAACCATTAATTTATAGTCAGTGACCGATATCCCAAGCTTATTGCTTATTTCAATTAATCTATCTCTAATGTCTTTAAATTGTACTTTATATTTTTGAAAAAATTTCTTCCATATGTCATTGGTATCTAGGAAACTTTTTAAATTTGGATTTATTTCATTTCCAACATAAAATTTTATGAATTCATCTCTAGAAATCTTTTCATTAATTGCAAATCTTAAAAGATTTCCCTCTAAAGATATTATTTTTCGGTTTTCTATATAATGTTTTTGAACCAAATCTTCTAATACTGAAGGAGATAATTGTAATGTTTTAATATTCTCTAAAACATCCTCTACAATTTTTTTATAATTTTTTTCTTTTGATGGAGAAAATTGTTTTGAATTTAATACACAATCTAATTTTTCTTTCTGATATTTTATAAGTTTATTATATTCTTTAGTTAAATTATAAACTGTTTGCAAAACTTTGGGTTTAATCTCTGTTTCCATAGCAGCAAGTGTTGGATTAAATTCATCATCATCTGTAGTGTTATTTTGTTCATCGGTACTTTGATTTTCATTTCCTTCATCTGATTTTTTTTGTTTTGCACTTTGACCAGTGTCTTCATCTTCCATATAATTGGTATCAATATCAATTATTTCTCTAACCAAAATTTCATCATTTTGAAGTTTTGTATTCCATTCAAAAAACTGTTGAGCGGTAATGGGGCTTTGTGAAAGTGCGTTCAACATAACGTCTTTTCCAGCTTCAATTCTTTTAGCAATAGCAATTTCACCTTCTCTGGAAAGAAGCTCCACTCCTCCCATTTCTCTAAGGTACATTCGAATTGGGTCATCACTTTTTTCTATAGATTTGCCCTCCTCTTTAGAGCCATTATCTTTCTTTCTAAGAACTTTAAAATCTGATTTTTTTTCAACTAATATAATTTTTTCATCAAGAATATGTATAAAAGCTTGCTCTAAATTTTCGTTTGACAGATTTCTTTTTCCTAGGGATTTGTTTAATTCTTCGTGGGTTATGAAACCCCTATGGACACCTCTGCCCATTAATCTCGCAAATGATTTTGTAATTATACGTTCCACAATAAAAAAGTTCAGAATGTATATAATGCTAAAATTAAAAAAATCTATTGTATTCTGATTTTAATTTAATTGATTTTTTGTTGTTTTTTGAGCTCTTTTAACTCATTAAATGTTGTCTCACTTAAATCCTTAGAAAATCTTGATTCTAAATCCATTATTCTTAATTCAAGTTCATAATTTTTCAGATCTCTTATGAGCTCAGATAAAATTTCAAGAATTTTTTGATCATCATCTAAGTTTTTAAACAATATATGCTTAATAGATGCATATTTTAAAATCCTATCTATCAAACTCTGGTCAATTTTTAAACTCTCTAGATTAGTATTTTCAAAATTGTTTGTTTGATCAATAATTTCTTTAAGTAATAGTTTATTTTCACTGCTAAATAGTTTTACATTTTCAATTAAATTAAAATTATCTTTTATAAGCTCTGGTTTTTTTAGCAAAATATATAGAAAAGAAAATTCTTTAATATCAATAGCTGATAAAGACTTTGTTTCATTGTAATAATTCTGAGTTGATTTGAGCGATTTTGTAAGTTTGGAGTAATTTTTATTATATTTAAAGTTTGTATTTGGTGTTAATTCAGAAATTTTTTCTAAGAAATATTCAAGCACATACTTTCTAATGAATTCATCTTTAATTGTTGATGAAATTGATCTTAATTTTTTTTCAAAAATAGCTCTTGATGATGGGTTATCCTTCATTTCTTTAGAATAGTGATTAAATATAAATATATGAATAGGCACAGAGTTATTTTTGGAAAAATCTTCAAAAAAATCCTTTCCCTTTTCATTAACGTAGCTATCTGGATCATGTTTGTTAGGTAGAAATAAAAACGAAATTTCTTTTTCGGGTTTTAATTCAATAATAGAATTTTCTGCTGCTCTTAAAGCTGCTTTATATCCACTTTCGTCACCATCAAAACAAACAGTGATATGTTGAAAAAATTGATTAAGAGTTAATATTTGTCTTGTAGTTAAAGAAGTGCCCAGATTTGCAACTACATTTTCCACTTTGTTTTTACTAAGACCAACCACATCCATATAACCTTCAACAAGAAATATGTTATCAATATTGTTTGAAAGTTTTCTTGTAAAATCTAGATTGTAAAGATTAGATCCTTTTTTGAAAAATGGCGTCTCTGGTGAATTAATATACTTTGCAAGGTACTTATTTTCTTTTAAAATTCTACCTCCAAGAGCTATTGGATCACCTGAAATATTGTTTATTGGAAAAATTACTCTGTCTCTAAACCTATCTACATATTTTTTTTTATTTTCATCAAAATAGAATAATCCTGTTTCTTTAATTTCACTTTCACTAAATTCCTTAAAAATCTCTTCTTTAAATTTTTCATCATTTGAAACATATCCAATTTTAAATTTTTTTACTTCCTCAATAGTTAAATTTCTATTTTTTAAATAATCCTTTGCTTCTTTTGCTAAAGGGTTTTTAAAAAGATCTTGATAATAAAATTCAACATATTTTGCATATATCAATTTATATTTGTTCCACTTTTCTTCTCTGATTTCATCCTCTTTTGAAAATGTATAAGGCCTCATCCCTGCTAAATTTGCTAAATATTTGACAGACTCACCAAATTTAAGATTTTGGGTTTTCATTACAAAATCAAAAATATTTCCATGCTCTGCAGTACTAAAGCAATGATAAAATTCCTTTTCATCATTTACTGTGAATGATGGTGTTTTTTCAGTCTTAAATGGTGAAAGGCCAACATATTCCTTTCCTCTCTTTTTTAAACTAACTGTTTTTGAAACTACAGTTGAAATTTTTAATCTAGTTTTTATTTCTTGTAAGTACTCTTTTGGGTATTTCATTTTTGATTTAATAATTCTTTTATAATTGCTCCTGCTTTAGAGAAATCGATAGTGT
This sequence comes from Candidatus Pelagibacter sp., assembly GCA_045566995.1. GTDB lineage: Bacteria > Pseudomonadota > Alphaproteobacteria > Pelagibacterales > Pelagibacteraceae > Pelagibacter. The sequence goes on along the minus strand of JBJLDU010000013.1, from coordinate 72,270 downwards.
CAGCATTATTTTTCTTCAACTCGCCCATAACTTTTCCCATATCCTTAATTGAGTTTGCACCTGTTGATTTAATCACTTCTTCACAAATTTTCTTAGTATCCTCCACGCTAATCTGTTTAGGTAAATATTGGCTAATTATTCCAACTTCTTGTTCTTCTATATCCTGAAGATCCTTACGATTATTTTTTTTATACAATTCAATTGATTCGCTACGCTGTTTAATCATTTTTTTTAATAACTTCTTAATATCTTCATCATCTGTTTCTTTTTTTTCTGCCCCAGATCTATTGTTAATATCTAAATCTTTAACACCGGATAAAATTAACCTGTAAGTTGATATTTTATTTTTATCTTTAGATTTTAAAGCTGTTTTATAGTCTGACTCTATACTTTCTCTTAATGACATATTTAATTTTAGCGTATTAAAAATATTCTTCAAAAAGAAAAATATTTTTTTTACAAAATATACATTAGATGTGTTGCGCAAAAAAAGGTTTTATTGTATAGACCTTTAACTCATGAGTTGTAATTGATCAAAAAACAAAAAAATAAAATTGCAATTAATCATCCATTTTCTACAGGTATTTTAGTTCTAGATAACAAGCTAGTTTTCAAAGGTATTGGCCTTGGATATCAAGGAACTTCAACTGGAGAGGTTTGTTTTAATACATCTTTAACAGGATATCAGGAAATTATATCAGACCCATCTTATGCTGGACAAATTATAAACTTTACATTTCCTCATATTGGAAACGTTGGAACCAATAATGAGGATTTAGAATCTGATAAAATTTGGACGAAAGGTGTTATATTTAATTCCGAAATTACTTCTCCATCAAATTATAGGGCATTAAAGACATTAGATGAATGGCTTAAAAAAAATCAAATAGTTGGATTAACAGGATTAGATACTAGAAGCTTAACAAACTTTATTAGGGATAAAGGTGCTCCAAAAGGGACTATTACAAATAATAAAAAAGGTAAATTTAATATTAAAAAACTAACCAATATGTCGGTTAAATGGCCTGGCTTAAATGGATTAGATCTTGCAAAAGAAGTATCAACAACAAAAACTTATATATGGAAAGGGTTTAAGACGTGGAAAAAGGATGTTGGATATAAAAAGAATACAAAAAAGAAATTTAAAATTATCGCAGTTGATTATGGAATTAAGAAAAATATTTTAAGATATTTCTCAGATTATAACTGTGAGGTAAAGGTAGTCTCTTGTAAATTAACTGCTGATGAAATTGTGAAATTAAAACCCGATGGTATTTTTTTATCAAATGGGCCTGGAGATCCAGCGGCCACTGGAATATATGCAATTGATACCGTTCAAAAATTAATTAAATTAAATTATCCTATATTTGGAATTTGCCTTGGTCATCAAATTTTAGCTTTAGCTTTGAATGCAAAAACAAAAAAAATGAAATTAGGTCATAGAGGTGCAAATCATCCAGTCAAAAATTTAATTAATAATTCAGTTGAAATTACAAGTCAAAATCATGGATTTGTTGTTATAGAAAAAAGCTTATCTAAGAATATTCAAATTACTCATAAGTCACTCTTTGACGATACTATTGAAGGAATAAGATTAAGAAATAAACCAGTCTTCTCTGTTCAATATCATCCAGAAGCAAATCCTGGACCTCAAGATAGTCAATACTTATTCAAAAACTTTATTCAGGATGTAAAAAAACATGCCAAAAAGAAAAGACATTAAAAAAATATTAGTTATTGGAGCAGGCCCAATAATAATTGGACAAGCATGTGAATTTGATTATTCGGGTACACAAGCTTGTAAGGCTCTTAAAGATGAAGGATTTGAGGTAGTTTTAATAAATTCAAATCCTGCAACTATCATGACCGATCCTGGAGTTGCTGATAAAACTTATATTGAACCCATCACAATTCCTGTTTTAGAAGAAGTCATTAAAAAAGAAAAACCTAACGCAATTTTACCAACAATGGGGGGACAGACCGCATTAAATTTAGCAATAAGTGCTGAAAAAGCTGGACTGCTTGAAAAATACAAAATCGAATTGATAGGCGCAAAATCTAAAGCAATTGAAAATGCTGAAGATCGTAAAAAATTTAGAAAAAATATGTCTGACATTGGTTTAGATCTGCCAAAATCAAGAATTATAAATCATTATAAAGATGCAGCTAAATGTTTGAAGGAGATAGGATTACCAGCAATAATTAGACCATCTTTTACTTTGGGTGGTTTGGGAGGAGGTATCGCTAAAAACAAAAAAGATTTCTTTAAACTTGTCAAAACTGGGATGAATGAGTCCCCTCAAAACCAGGTTTTAATCGAAGAGTCATTAGAAGGCTGGAAAGAATTTGAAATGGAAGTTGTAAGAGACAAAAAGGATAACTGTATAATAATTTGTTCAATAGAGAATGTGGATCCAATGGGAATCCATACTGGGGACTCTATCACAGTTGCTCCAGCATTAACCTTAACTGATAAAGAATACCAGGTCATGAGAAATGCATCAATTGCCTGCTTGAGAAAAATTGGAGTTGAGACAGGGGGATCAAATGTTCAGTTTGCGATAAATCCTAGAAATGGAAGAATGGTTATAATAGAAATGAATCCAAGAGTATCAAGATCCTCTGCTCTTGCATCAAAAGCAACAGGTTTCCCGATTGCCAAAGTAGCAGCCAAACTTGCAGTGGGATATACTTTAGATGAATTAAAAAATGAAATTACAAAAGTAACTCCAGCTTCATTTGAACCAACAATTGATTATGTTGTTACAAAAATACCAAGATTTACATTTGAAAAGTTTTCAGATACTAAAGCGGTACTTGGAACTTCAATGAGATCTGTTGGTGAAGCAATGGCAATTGGAAGAAATTTCAAAGAATCTTTTCAAAAAGCCTTGGTATCTTTAGAAACTGGATTTTCTGGATTGGATAATATTTTTAATTATTCAAAAAAAGATATTTTAAAAAATTTAAAGATTAATATTCCAAATAGATTAATATTAATTGCTGAAGCTTTTAGAAAAAATATCTCGTTAGATAAAATCCATAAATTATCAAAGGTTGATCCTTGGTTCTTAAATCAAATAAAGGATCTTGTAGATGAAGAAAATAATATAAAGAAGAGAGGTATTCCTAAAACATATAATGAATTTAATAGAATAAAATCTATTGGTTTTTCAGATAAAAAATTATCAGATATTACTGGTATAAAAGAAAAAATTGTAAGATCTAAAAGAGTTGCGCTTAAAGTTTTACCAGTATTTAAAAAAGTGGATACTTGTGCTGCAGAATTTAAATCCTTTACTCCATATATGTATTCAACATACCAGAGAAGTTTTTCAATAAATACTGAATGCGAAGCAGATCCGAGCAATAAGAAAAAAATAATAATACTAGGAGGAGGTCCAAATAGAATTGGTCAAGGTATAGAGTTTGATTATTGTTGTTGCCAGGCTAGTTTTTCCTTAAAGGAAGCAGGCTTTGAAACAATAATGGTTAATTGCAATCCAGAAACAGTATCAACTGATTATGACACTAGTGATAGACTTTATTTTGAGCCATTGGTTGAAGAATATGTTCAAAATATTATTCTAAAAGAAAAATCAAAGGGAAATCTTATAGGGGTTATTGCTCAATTTGGAGGTCAAACTCCAATTAAATTGGCAAAATTCTTACATGAGAATAAATTACCAATACTTGGTACTCAATATACTTCCATTGATCTTGCAGAAGACAGAGATAGATTTAGAGATCTACTAATTAAATTAAATTTAAAACAAGCAGAAAGTGGAATTGCTAACAAATTTGATCAAGCAATTAAAATAAGTGAAAAAATTGGACTACCTGTTGTTGTTAGACCTTCATATGTTTTAGGAGGAAGAGCAATGGAAATTGTTCATGATAAAAGCCAGCTTAAAAAGTTTATTAATGAGGCTTTTAAAGCTTCAGAGCAAAATCCTATTTTGATCGATAAATTTATTGATCACGCAATGGAAGTTGATGTGGATGCTATTTCTGATGGTAAAGATGTTTATGTTGCTGGTATTATGCAGCACATTGAAGAAGCGGGGGTGCATTCTGGAGACTCTGCTTGTTGTCTACCTCCAGTTTCTATCAAAGATAATCTTTTAAAAGAAATTAAAATTCAAACAAGAAAATTAGCTTTAGCATTAAAAGTTAAAGGACTTTTAAATATTCAATTTGCAATTAAAAAAGATGAAATATTTGTTATAGAAGTAAATCCAAGAGCTAGTAGAACTGTTCCATTTGTATCAAAAGCTAATGGAATACCATTAGCCAAAATTGCATCAAGAATAATGGCAGGTGAAAAACTTTCAAAATATAAATTAAAATATCAAACGAATAAAAAATTTGCTGTTAAAGAAGCTGTGTTTCCTTTTAACAAATTCCCAGATAGTGATCTATTACTTGGTCCAGAGATGAAATCAACAGGTGAAGTGATGGGGTTTGATGATGATTTTGGAATGGCAATTGCTAAAAGTCAAATTGCAGCAGCAAACTCGCTTCCTACTAAAGGTTTAGCATTTTTATCTGTAAAAGACTCTCACAAACAAGAAATTATTGGTGTCGCTCAAAGACTTATAAAACTTGGATTTACATTATCAGCTACTAAAGGAACAGCAGATATATTAAAAAAAAATCGAATGAAATGCAGAAAAATTAATAAGGTAAGTAGTGGAAAACCTCATATAGTTGATGTTTTAAATTCTAAAAAAATTGCTTTAGTTATAAATACAGGTGGAGGAAATAGTGAAAGCAGAATTAATGATGCTTTAGCTTTAAGAAGAGGAACTTTGGCTAACAAAATTCCTTATTGTACCAATATGTCAACAGCTTATTCATTTTTAGAGGCAATAAACTCACTAAAGACAAAAAAATTAAAGGTCAAACCCCTTCAAGAAAATTAGGTCTCAACCACCATTGTGTCTTTTGAGCCTCCACCTTGTGAACTATTAACAATAGTACTTCCTTTCCTTAGGGCAACTCTAGTAAGTCCTCCCATTGTCACATAAGTAGACTTGCCATTTAATATAAACGGTCTTAAATCTAAATGCCTAGGCTCTATTCCGTTTTCAGAAATTGTTGGAATTGTTGATAATATTTCCAAAGGTTGAGCCACAAATTCTCTAGGATTTTGTTTTATTTTTTTTACCATTTCCTCTCTCTCTTTTTTTGGAGCTTTAGGACCTATCATTATCCCATACCCTCCAGAGGCATTTGCAGGTTTAACAACCAACTTTGATATATTCTCAATGACGTGCTGTCTGTGAATTTTATTTTCACATAAAAACGTTTCTACTTGGTTTAATTTTGGTTGTTCACCTAAATAATAAACAATCATTTTGTTTACATAAGCATAAACAGCTTTATCATCAGCTACACCAGTTCCAATTGCATTAATAATTCCAACATTCCCTTTTTTCCAGCATTTAAATAATCCTGGCACTCCAATAAGAGAACTTTTGTTAAAAACTTTTGGATCAAGAAATGTGTCATCTAATCTTCGATATATACAATCAACTTTTAATTTACCTTTAACAGTTTTCATATAAACATTATCATTTTCAACAAACAGATCTTTACCCTCTACAAGAGCTATTCCCATTTGTTCAGCCAAGAACGAGTGTTCAAAATAAGCAGAGTTATAAATACCTGGTGTCAAAACAACCATATGAGGATTATCTGTTTTTTTTGGAATACACTCAACCATACTTTGGTAAAGTTTATTAGAATATTGATGAACTGATGAAACTTTATACCTTGTAAATAATTCTGGGAATACATCCCTCATAACCATTCTATTTTCTAACATGTATGAAACACCAGATGGTACACGTAAATTATCTTCAAGGACTAAATACTCTCCATTATAATTTCTTATTAAATCTATACCTGAAATGTTTGCCCAAGCTTTATACTTTGGTGAAAAACCTTCGCATTCTTTCAAATAGTATGGTGAATTAAATATCAAATCCCTAGGTATAACCTTATCCTTAAAAATTTTTTTCTTGTTATAAACATCATCAATAAATAAGTTTAATGCTTTTACCCTTTGGGTTAATCCTCTTGATATTTTATTCCATTGAGACTTTGGTATGATTCTAGGAATGATGTCTAGGGGCCACTTTTTTTCCTCTGCTCTATTATTTGCAGCATACACTCTAAAATTTATACCTCTAGCACTTATTGTGCTTTGACAATTTTTTTCAATTTCCTGTAATTTTTTTTTACCATGCCTTTCTAGAATACCTGACATAATTCTAGCATGCTTTCTAAGTTTGTTATCCTCTGTCAAATATCCGTCATATGCGGACTTAGCATCATAGTTTTTCCAGAATGGAGTGACCATTCATACATTTTTTAATAAATAAATTTGCAAAACAAATGCTAAAAGCAAATAACAGCTATGTCGTAAAATGTTTGAAAAATGTGGCTTTTTTAAATAAGAATTACCTATGACATATTGTATAGGAATTAAAACAAACGAAGGACTGGTATTTGCATCAGACTCCAGGACTAACGCTGGTTTGGATAACGTAAATATATATTCTAAAATGTTTACGCATGATGTTGGGGATAGAACAATAGTAATTGTAACATCAGGAAATTTAGGAACATCACAGGCAGTCTATAAATCAATCGAAAAAGATTTAGGAAGTTCATCTGGTATAATGAATTTAAATACTTGCAAAGATTTTGAGCAAGTCGCCTCGTATGTTGGATCTTTAAATATTGAGCACTCTTCTCCTCAAGGAATTAACACTGATAATGTACTTTTAGGTTCAACTTTCATTATTGGTGGACAAATAAAAGGACAAAAACCAGAACTGTATCTTATTTATCCACAAGGAAATTACATTAGGCCTGCAGATAGCAAACCTTATCTTGTTATCGGTGAAGTTAAATATGGAAAACCAATTCTTGATAGAGTTATTAAACCAGATGTTTCAATTGGTGACGCTTCAAGATGTGCATTGATTTCGATGGATTCAACTTTAAAAAGTGATTTAACTGTAGGCCCACCCATTGATTTTGCAATTTACAAAAAAGATGAAAATAAATTAGCATCTTTAAAGTGTCTAAGTATAAATGATGATGATTATTCGAAAGTTTGTAATACTTGGTCTGAAGGAATTTTTAAAGTCTTTGATACTTTTCCTAGATTCGATTGGGAAGATTAATCTTCCACCTTCCAATCAGTTTTAAAAGTAACATAATTTACTTGCAAACATCTTCTCTCTTTAATTATTTCTTTTTTTTCCATTCCATGCCAAGTATCTGGTCCACTTGAAAAAAAATATCCATAATTATCTTTATAAGGCAATGTTTTGATTAGTTTTAAATCATTATTATAAAAATCAGTTCCTAAATCCTCACTTTCATTATGTTTATTAACAAATAACAAGCACGACATAAGTTTCTCTTTGATATCACAATGTGGTTTTAACCAGAAGCCCTCTCGATCACAAATTACTTCAACTCTTACATAGGAATTTGATAGGTCTTTGTTAATTAATTCAGATATTTTTTGATATGTTTTTTTATTTTGAAGTTCTTTAATTAGACTGGTGAGTCCTGGGAATTCATTAGAATTTTCTTTTGTGACAAAACATCTAAATTTTAAGGCTTTACCACCATCTGAAATACCTTCCCTAAATTTTCCTTCTCCTCCATCTATAGCTCTAGTACCATCATAATTGAGATTATGTTTTGCAGGATCGGTGATATCAGCTAAAACTATTTCATTTATTTGTTCATCTGTAAGAGGCTTGTTTAATTCCCAATGTACGAAAGGACTTTCAAATTTTTTTGAGTCATTAAGAATGGAATTTAAATAGGACATTAGCTATTTAATCTCTCTTTTATAATTTTTGCTACTCTATTTGCTTCATCAAGTTTTTGATAGGTCCAAGTTTCCATATCTTCCCCAAGGTTTCTGGTGATATTTAATTCTCTAAATAAATTTCTAAATCTTTGAAATCTTATATCATTTTTTCTAGGCAAAATATTTGCAATATAAACTGGTTTTCCAGTTAAAGCAGCTTCTGAAATCATTGAGCTAGAGTCGCAAGTAACAACAATATTTTCAGAAATAGCTAGAGCTGATAAGTAAGCTTTTTTGTCAACGTTCATTACAACGGTATGATTTTCACCAAAAAATTCTTTAGCATAGTGAATAGTATTAAGTGGAGTTCTCATTGATGGTATCACAACAAGTTGAAATTCATGTTTTTTAAAAAGTTTGTAAAATATTGAAAAAATATGTTTCATATTTTTTGTTGAATAATCATAGTATTTTGTGGGCCCACCCATTATTAAACACCAGATTTTTCTTTCATCTTTTTTTATAAAAGAGTTTAAATAATTCTTATGCTCAACTATTTCACCTTCTGTAAGATAATGGAGAGCACCTTTAGTAGTAATGACATTTGATCCGTTAATGCCATCATGTTCTGGGGCTACTATAAAATCAAAGTAATTTAAGTTTATTTTTGGATCTTGAATATGGATATTTAAAACTTTTTTGTTTGAAATACTTTTTAAATGGATAGATGGAATTATACTTTTTCGGCCACAAGATATTATTAAATCATAATCTGAGTGATTTATTTTTTTATAAACACTTTGAGAAATTGGCGTAAATTTTGATGGAATTAACTTCCACAAATTATTTAGTTCAACCTTGTGGTGAGTAAATTCTATATCTAAAGCTTTAGCTAAGCCTTCAACCTGGCTCAGCATTCCGTGCATACCCTCGGTCAATAAAATACCTTTTAATTTGCTCATTATTAACTATATAGACCTCTATGAGTGAAAAACCAACTAAACATACAAAAGTGTTAATAATTGGATCTGGTCCAGCGGGATACACTGCTGCAGTTTATGCAGCAAGAGCTATGCTGAAACCAATGCTAGTTGCAGGAATGCAGCCAGGTGGTCAACTAACAATTACAACTGATGTTGAGAACTATCCAGGTTTTGCTGATGTTATACAAGGACCATGGTTAATGGAACAAATGAGAGAGCAAGCAAAAGCAGTGGGAACTGATTTAGTTGAAGATCATATTCAATCAGTAAATTTAAAATCTAAACCTTTTGAAGCGATAGGCGATGGTGGGCAAAAATATACTGCAGACTCAATTATAATTTCAACAGGTGCTCAAGCAAGATGGTTAAACATTGAGTCTGAAGAAAAATTTAAAGGATTTGGAGTTTCGGCATGTGCAACATGTGATGGTTTCTTTTTTAAAGATAAAACAGTAGCAGTAGTTGGAGGTGGTAATGCAGCAGTTGAGGAGGCAATGTATCTTACAAAATTTGCATCAAAAGTGCAGTTAATTCACAGAAGAAATGAACTTAGAGCAGAAAAACTTTTGCAAAAAAAATTAATGGAAAACAAAAAAATTGAAATTATCTGGGACTCTGTTGTTGAAGAAGTGATTGGGGATGAAGAACCGAGAAATGTAAAAGGTTTAAAAATTAAAAATACTAAAACTAATGAAATGTCAGAGCTAAAAATTGATGGTTTATTTATAGCTATTGGTCATGACCCTGCTACTTCACTATTTAAAGATCAATTAGAAATGGACAATACAGGTTATCTGATTACAAAAAGTGATTCTACTGAAACAAATGTTCCAGGTGTTTATGCTGCCGGAGATGTTAAAGACAAAATTTTTAGACAAGCAGTAACAGCAGCAGGAATGGGCTGTATGGCTGCTCTAGAGGCAGAAAAATATTTAGCTTCAAATTAATTTAAGATCATTTATAAGTTATCCATGGAAAATATAGTAAAACAAATCCAGTTAATAGCTTTGGTAATTATACTTGCTGCTACAGTTATAGCATTTGGTATCGAAATATATCAGATGATAGTTGTTCAAAAAGTTACTTTGGCTGATTTGCTTTTACTTTTTCTATACCTAGAAGTTTTAGCAATGGTAAGAGTATTTTGGGAAAGTCAGTCAATTCAAATAACTCTCCCATTATTTATTGCAATTACTGCCCTTTCTAGATTTATAATTTTACAAGGAAAATCAATTAATCCAGAAGTATTATTATATGAAGCAGGTGCCATTGTTTTAATCGCTATAGCAATACTTGTTTTAAGATTTAGAAACTCTCCAGTATTTGGTTTAGAGAAAAAGAAAAAAACTAAATAATTTTCAAAGAAATGCCCGATAAAGTTTTATTAACTGGAATAAGTGGTTTTGTAGCAAAACATGTAGCAATTGAATTATTGAATTCAGGCTTTGAAGTTTTAGGGACAGTGAGAAATAAAAATTCAATTGAACAAACTAAAAAAACATTAGAAGAGAATAATGTTTCAACAGAGAAATTGTCGTTTGTAGAGTTAGATTTACTAAAAGATGAAGGTTGGAATGAGGCTGCAAAGGGTTGCAAATATATTATTCATGTTGCGTCTCCTTTTCCATTTAAAGTGTCGAATGATAGAGAGTCACTTACTCCAGCTGCAAAAGATGGAACTTTGAGAGTTTTAAATGCAGGGATAAATGCAGGAGTTGAACACTTTGTAAAGACATCGTCCATTGTATGTATGTTTAGAAAACCAAATAGAACAAATCCTTACACTTTTGGTGAAAATGATTGGACTGATGTAGAATGGAACAAAACTACTGATTATTTTGTATCTAAAACAAGAGCTGAAAAGGCTGCATGGGATCTTATGGAAAGTAAAGGTCTAAAAAATAATCTTACTTGTATCAATCCTGGCTTTGTTTTAGGAGATTTTTTAAATGAAAAAAGCTGTACATCCATGGAATATATAAAACAATTACTTCAAGGAAAATTTCCAGCTGCACCAAAGTTTTCAGTAATGATATCCCATGTAAAAGATATTGCTAGAGCACATGTTTTATCTTTAGCAAATAAAAGAGCTGGTGGTAGAAGATTAATTGTTGGATCTGAAGTAAGAAGTATTCTTGAGTTATCAAAAATAATGGCTGAAAATCTTCCAAGCCATGCAAAAAAACTTCCCAAAAAAGAATTACCAAATTTTATGGTTAAACTTCTTAGTTACATAGACACAAGTGCAAAAAATTTGGTTCCAGATTTAGGGCTTACAATGCAAACAGATCAAACATACGCAGAGGAAATTCTTCAGATGAAATTTTTACCATCAGAAACTGCAGTCGTTGATGCTGCAAAATCAGTAGTAAGACTAAAATTAGCCTAAACTCTCACAAAAAAGCTTGATCCTTGCCATTGCAACTTTTAATTTTTGCATTGAAGTTGCATAAGATATTCTAAAATAACCGTCTAGACCAAATGCAGAGCCTTGTACCACAGCTACATTTTGTTTTTCAAGGAGCTTTTGAACAAAATCTGTATCATCTTTGATTTTTGTTTTTTTTCCAATCAATCCTTTGCAACTAGGGAAAACATAAAAAGCACCTTTTGGTAATAAACAAGTTATTCCTGGGATACTGTTTAAATAATTAACAACAAAGTTTCTTCTGTTGCTAAAAGATTTTGCTCTTTTTTTTATAAAACTTTGTGATCCATTTAGAGCTTCTACGGCTGCTGCTTGACTTATTGATGATGGATTTGATGTTGATTGAGATTGAATTTTTCTTATTGCGGCAATTATATTTTTTGGTCCAGCGGCATAACCAATTCTCCATCCGGTCATAGCATAAGCTTTACTTACACCATTCATAGTTAATGTTCTATCTTTAAGTTTTTTGATTTGTGCAATTGTAAAAAATTTAAAATTATCAAATTTTACATGCTCATAAATATCATCACTTAATATAAAAACATTTTTATTTTTAAGTAAAACCTTTCCTAAACTAATAATTTCTTTTTTTGTATAAGCTGCGCCTGTAGGATTAGATGGAGAATTTAAAATTATCCATTTTGTTTTTTTTGTGATTGCTTTTTTTAATTTGGCAGGAGTTAATTTAAATCCATCTTCTTCACCACATTTTATAAATTTTGGTTTACCGCCAGCAAGTAAAACCATATCTGGATAAGATACCCAAAACGGAGCTGGTATTAGAACTTCATCTCCTTTATTTAATGTTGCTACAAATGTATTGTATAAAACTTGTTTACCTCCTGTACCTACAGTTATCTGGTCTGAAGTATAATTAAGTTTATTTTCTCTTTTAAACTTTTTTATAACTGCATTTTTAATTGCAAGAGTTCCATCAACTGGAGTGTATTTAGTATCACCATTTCTTATGGCTTTTACAGCAGCTTTTTTAATATTATCTGGTGTGTCAAAATCGGGTTCACCTGCACCTAAAGCTATTACATTTTTTCCAGCAGCTTTTAATTCTCTCGCTTTTTGGGTAACAGCTATTGTTGGAGAAGGTTTAATTCTTTTTAAACTGTTTGATATTATGCTCATTGAAAATTGTTTATATTCTATTACTTTATTTAATATATGGAAAATACATATCAAGATTTAATTACAGATATTCAAAGTAAAAATCCAAAAATAAGTGGAAAACTTGAAGGTGGCAGAAAATTTAAAATTAAATCTGATTTTAAGCCAGCAGGAGACCAGCCAGAAGCAATTAAAAATTTAGTTAAAGGTGCTAAAAAAAACCAATTTAACCAGGTTTTATTAGGAGTAACGGGTTCAGGTAAAACTTTTACTATGGCTAAAGTAATTGAAGAAACAAACAGACCAGCTTTAATACTTGCACCAAATAAAACTCTTGCTGCTCAGCTATACGGTGAGATGAAAGGTTTTTTTCCAGACAATGCTGTGGAATATTTTGTGTCCTACTACGATTATTACACTCCAGAGGCATATGTTCCAAGATCAGACACTTATATAGAAAAAGAGGCATCAATTAACGAGCAAATTGATCGAATGAGACACTCTGCTACTCGTTCTCTTCTTGAAAGAGATGATGTTCTTATAGTTGCAAGTGTATCGTGCATCTATGGATTAGGATCTGTTGAAGCTTACAGTAAAATGACACTTACTCTTCAAAAAAACTATGACTATAATAGAGAACATATAATAAAATCTTTAGTTGCACTTCAATACAAAAGAAATGACCAAAATTTTTATAGAGGTACATTTAGAGCGAGGGGTGAATATTTAGAAATATTTCCCTCTCATTTAGAAGACAGAGCCTGGAGACTAAGTTTATTTGGAGATAAACTTGAAAAAATTGAGGAATTTGATCCACTAACTGGTGATCAAGTAAGAGAATTAAATTTAATTAAAGTTTATGCTAACAGCCACTACATAACTCCAAAACCTACAATAGAACAAGCAGTAATAAATATTAAAAAAGAATTAGAGATAACTCTTAAAAAACATAAAGAACAAAATAAATTACTTGAAGCACAAAGATTGGAAGAGCGAACAAAATTTGATCTTGAAATGATTGAAGCCACAGGATCATGTGCGGGAATTGAGAATTATTCAAGGTTTTTGTCTGGAAGAAAACCTGGTGAACCACCACCTACTCTGTTTGAATATTTTCCAGATAATACTTTAATATTTGTTGATGAGTGTCATGTTACAGTTCCACAGCTAAATGGAATGTTTAAAGGAGATCGATCTAGGAAAAGTACTTTAGCAGAATATGGTTTTAGACTGCCATCATGTATGGATAACAGACCATTAAAATTTGAAGAATGGGATATGATGAGAACACAAACTGTTTTTGTATCAGCAACACCTGGACCATGGGAATTAGAACAAACCAAAGGTAAATTTATTGATCAAGTTATTCGACCAACTGGATTAATTGATCCTCCCGTTGAAATAAAACCAGCAAAAAATCAAGTTGATGATCTGATGCATGAATGTCTAAAAACAATTGAAAAAAATTACAGAGTTCTTGTTACTACTTTGACAAAAAAAATGGCCGAAGATCTAACTGAATACTTACATGAAAATGGTATCAAGGTAAGATATTTGCATTCTGACATTGATACTCTAGAGAGAATTGAAATAATGAGGGATTTGAGGCTAGGTGTTTTTGATGTTTTGGTTGGAATAAATTTATTAAGAGAGGGCTTAGATATACCAGAATGTGCATTAGTTGGGATATTAGATGCCGATAAAGAGGGTTTTTTAAGATCAGAGACTTCATTGATTCAAACCATCGGAAGAGCAGCAAGAAATTTAGATGGTAAGGTTATTTTGTATGCGGACAAAGAAACTAAAAGTATAAAAAAAGCTATTAAAGAGACTGAGAGAAGAAGAAATATTCAACTTGATTATAATAAAAAAAATAAGATCAGTGCAACTACTGTTAAAAAAGAAATAAGCGATGTTCTAGAGAGCGTCTATGAAAAAGATTATGTTAAAATTGGTACAGGAGCAAACGTAGGGGGCAATCTTAAGAAACATATAAAAGCTTTGAACAAAAAAATGAAAGAATCTGCAACAAATTTAGAATTTGAGGAAGCGGCTAAAATAAGGGATGAAATTAGAAAACTTGAAAGTACAGAATTGGAGGTTACACTTAACCCTAAGGTTAAACAATATAGCCTCAACAATAAAATATATCCAAAGGGAAGATCAACTATGGGAATGCCAGGAACAAGAGCTCAAAAAGGTAAAAAAAAATGGAAGCAAATAAAATCATAATTACTGGTGGAGCCACTAGAATTGGTGCTGCCATAGCTAGGAAACTTTCAGGTAAAGGAGTAGAAATCGTAATTCATTTTAATAAATCAAAAGTAAAAGCTGAAAAACTTAAAAAAGAATTATCTACAAATGGTACAAAAGTTTATTTGGTTAAAGGAGATCTAAGTGTTGAAAATGATGTAAATAAGATTGTTAAATTTGCAAAGTCTAAATTAAAATATTTTGATTGTTTAATAAATAATGCTTCTCTGTTTGAAAATGATAAGTTAGAAAACTTTAATACAGATAGTTGGGGACAACATTTAAGAACAAATCTAAGAACACCTGCACTTCTATCAAAAGAATTTGCTAAAAATATTAAAGGTAAAAACAATAATATTATCAATATAATAGATCAAAGAGTTTTTAAGCTAACCCCCTACTTTTTTTCATATACCATTAGTAAAACTGGACTTTATACTCTTACAAAGACTAGCGCTATGAGCTTGGCACCAAAAATAAGAGTTAATGGAATTGCACCTGGTCCTACAATTAAAAATAAGAGACAAAGTGAAAAACATTTTAAAAAGCAATACATGGCAACACCTCTCAAAAAACAAGTAGATGTTGAGCAAATATGCAACGCAGTTGACTTTTTCATTAAAAATATATCTATTACTGGACAGGTGCTAGCAATAGATAGTGGTCAAAATTTAAATTGGCAAACACCTGACATTATGGGTGGTAAAGAATGAAAAAAAATAACTTTAAAATCATTAAAATTAGCAATAACAAAAGTCTTTTTAATTACGAAAAAAAAGTAATCATTAAAGAACTTATTCTGGATTTAAAACTTGGTTATTTTGACTTTGAAAAAGAAAAGCCTCAAAAAGTAAAATTTAATATAGAAGTAAATTACGAGGATAAGAAACCTTCAGACGATAAAGATATAAAATCAATTGTAAATTATGCAAAAATTGTAAGATTGATAAAAAAATTAATCAAAAATAAACATTATAATTTTTTAGAAACATTAGCGGAAGATGTATTCGATGAACTATTCAAAGATAAAAGAATTGATAAAATAAGTCTTCAAATTGAGAAATTAGAAATTATGAAAGATTGCTCTTCCGTAGGTATTCAAATTTCAAAAAAAAGAAGTCATGATAAGTTCTGAAATAGGCAAAGAAGCAATAAAAAAAGAGCTACCACTTATACCCAAGCTTCCTGGTGTATACAGAATGTTAAATGAAAAAAATGTGATACTTTATGTTGGTAAAGCAAAAAATTTACCTAACAGATTAAAGAGTTATGTTTCTGAGAAAAATCATATTATTAGAACTGAGAGAATGCTATCTCAAACAAGGAAAATTGAGATCACAAGTACCTCTAATGAGAGTGAAGCACTTCTACTAGAGGCAAACTTAATAAAAAAATATAAACCTAAATTCAATATACTTTTACGGGACGACAAATCATTTCCATTTATTTTTATTGGAAATGAGGATAAATGGCCTCAAATTAGAAGACATAGAGGAAAAAAAACTAGAGAGGGTTTTTACTTTGGACCATTTGCTTCAGCTGGATCTGCAAATTGGACTATTAAAATGATCCAGAAAATTTTTCAACTAAGAGTTTGTGATGATACAGTATTTAAAAAAAGAGAAAGACCGTGCATCCTTTATCAAATCAAGAGATGTTCTGGTCCATGTGTTGGATACATAGAAAAAGATGATTATAAGCTATCAGTAGATAGCGCAATTGAATTCGTATCTGGTAAATCAAGAAAGATACAAAAAAATTTGTCAGGACAAATGGAAAAGGCAAGTTCTGATTTAGATTTTGAAAAAGCTGCAATATTGAGAGATAGAATTAAATCTTTAAATATTATTCAATCATCTCAAAGAATAAATGAGGCAAATTTAGTTGAAGCAGATGTTATAGCTGGATACAAAGAGTCTGGAAAGACTTGTATTCAAGTATTTTTCTATAGATCAAAACAAAACTGGGGAAACCAAGCCTTTTTTCCTAAACACGACCCAGACGATAACCTAAAAGAAATTTTGAATTCTTTTGTTTCTCAATTTTATGAAAACAAAAGTGTACCAAGCTCCATTATCTTAAGTGAAGAAATTAAGGAAAAAGTCCTAATCGAAAAAACACTTTCCCAAAAAGAAAATAAAGAAATAAACATTTCTGTTGCAAAAAGAGGTTCTAAACTAAAAGTTGTAAATCAAGCTCTAAAAAATGCAAAAGATAGCTTAAATAGAAAAATTTATGAGAGCCAAAATAATAAAGAGTTGTTTGAAAATGTTTCTAAAAAATTTAATTTAGAAAACAATATTAATCTAGTTGAGGTTTATGATAACAGTCATATCCAAGGGACTAATAGTGTTGGTGCACTCATCACTTTTGGTGATGAGGGTTTTATTAAAAAAAGGTATAGAAAATTTAATATTAAAATTAAGAAAAATGAACAAGATGATTACGGAATGATGCGAGAAGTTTTAAATAGAAGATTTAAAAGAGCTGTTCAAGAAAAAGATAATTATTTAACAATGCCAGACTTAGTAATAGTTGACGGTGGTAAAGGACAATACTCAGTAGCCAGAGAAACACTTAATGAATTAGGATTACATGATATTCCAATGATCGCAATTGCAAAAGGTAAATTTAGGAATAGTGGTAATGAAACATTTTTTCATAATGGTAAAGAATTTAAGTTTGAAAAAAATGACCCTACCCTCTTTTTCTTACAAAGATTAAGAGATGAGTCACATAGATTTGCAATAAGTGCACACAGGGCGAAGAGAAAGAAAGGTATTAGTAGGTCTTTACTTGATCAAATTGATGGAATTGGATCTATAAGAAAAAGGGCACTTTTAAATCACTTTGGCTCAGCAAGAGCAGTAGAATCCGCAAGCTTAGATGAGATAAAAACAGTCGAAGGAGTTGAGGAAAAAGTTGCAAAAAAGATATATAATTACTTCCACGAGTAATATATGAAAATTCCAAATTATCTTACTATTGGTAGAATTATAATTGTTCCTATATTTGTATTTGCATTTTATTTACCAGGTTTTTATGGAGATGTAATTCCTTTTGCACTATTTGTTGTTGCCTCATTTACTGACTTCTTAGACGGATTATTAGCAAGAATGTTTAAGGAAGAGTCTAAACTTGGAGAGTTATTAGATCCAATTGCTGATAAAATTATAGTAGCTACTGCACTAATATTGCTTGTTATGGATGGAACTATTAAAAACTATGAAGTTATTGCTGCAATAATAATACTTACGAGAGAGGTATTAATTTCTGGTTTAAGGGAATTTTTAGCTAAAGGAAGTGTCAAACTTCCAGTTTCAAGTCTAGCAAAAGTAAAAACTTTTCTTCAAATGTTTTGTATTTCTGTTTTGCTCACTGGAGAAACTGGAAATAAAATTGTAAATTTCCAAGACTATAATGCTCAAACAATTGGAATTATTTTATTATGGCTGTCTGCTTTTCTTACTTTATATACTGGATATGAATATTTAAGGAAAGGTATAGATCACGCGATATCTGAAGATAACAAAGATTAAGCAGCCTTTTTTTTTCTTACTAATTTGCCATAGCTTGCTGACAAATCTAAAATAAGATCACAAACTTTATAGTTATTTTCAGCAATTTGGGAAATTGGTGTTATCTCAGCAGCTGTCCCAGTTAAAAAGCATCCCTCAAAACTTGCTAATTCGTCTGGTTTAATTTTTCTTTCATGAACTTTTATATTTTTTGATTTTGCTAATTCAATAACAGTTTGCCTTGTGATGCCATTTAAGAATGAGTCTGGAATTGGAGTATGAAGTTCACCATTTTTATCTTTAAAAAATATGTTTGCACTCGTTGACTCTGCAACATTATCCTCGTGATCTAACATTAATGACTCGCTATATCCTTGTCTTTCAGCCTCATGTTTGGAAAGCGTACAAATCATATACAATCCTGCAGCTTTGCTATCCCACGGTATAGTATTTGGAGCTGGTCTTCTCCAATTAGAAATGTTTAATTTAATACCTTCAATTTTCAACTTAGGATCGAAATAGTCGCCCCACTCCCAAGTAGCAACCGCTACATTTATTTTTGTTTTTTGAGCAGATACACCCATCATTTCACTCCCTCTCCAAGCAAAAGGTCTTAGATAACCATTCTGTACATTTTGAATTTTTATTATCTGGTTACAAGCTTTGTTTATTTCTTCTTTTGTGTAAGGAATGTTCATATCCATTCTTTTAGCCGAATGATATAATCTATCTGTATGTTCTTGTAGTTTGAAAATTTCACCATCATAAACCCTCACACCCTCAAAAACTAAACTTGCATAGTGTAGTCCATGACTGATGACATGCAGCTTTGCATCCTGCCACTCAACAAGATCACCATTGTACCAGATTTTTCCGTCTCTTTTATCGTAAGGTATCATTTGATTTATTTTTTAGAAAAAATATCTTTGTATATATAATATGTCAATATAACTTACCATTATGAAAAAACTTTTATATCTAAAAGATCATCAATTAAAAGAATATATCGAAAAAATATTCAATGGATATAGAGAAACTGTCGCTGATGCTAAAAAGGTTTTAGATAAACATGCTTTAGGAACTGCTCACAATAAAGTAATTCACCTTATATCTTTGTATGAAGGCATAACTATTTCAAGCTTATTAAGAAAGCTTAAGGTTACGAAACAAAGTTTAAATAGAGTTCTTAATGATTTGGTAGAGATCAAGGCCATAGAATTTAAAAGAGATGAAATAGATACAAGAGTTAAACATGTATACTTAACAGAAGAAGGAGAAAAAATATTTGATGAAATTTTTTCTGTACAAAAGAAAAGAATTTATGAAGCATTTTTAAGTTCAGATTCTAATGATGTTGTTAGTTTCGATAAAGTTCTTAAAAAAATAATTAATGAAAAATTTTAAAGCCCATATATTAATTGTAGATGATGATGATAGAATAAGAGATTTAGTAAAAGAATATTTAAACCAAAATAATTATCTTGTTTCGACTGCTAAAGATTCAATCGATGCTTTTGAAAAGACTAAAATTATTAAATTTGACTTAATAGTTCTAGATATAATGATGCCAGGAAAAACTGGACTAGAATTTACTCAGGATTATAAAAAAAAAATTAATACACCAATTTTATTATTAACAGCTAAGGGAGAACCATCTGAAAGAATTGAAGGACTTGAAGTAGGTGCAGACGATTATTTGACAAAACCTTTTGAACCAAAGGAATTAATTTTAAGAATAAATAATATTTTAAATAAAACTAAATCACTAGAAATAAAAAGAGTTATTGAATTTGGCAATATAAAAATAGACCTAAAAAAGCTATTTATCTTTAAAGATGACCAAAGACTAAAAATAAATAGTACAGAAAAACTAATTTTAGAAAAAATGATAAATTCTCCTGGCAAAATTTTTACAAGAGATGAAATTGCAAGTTTAATAGATTTAAGTAAAGAACGATCAATAGATGTTATTGTTACTAGATTAAGAAAAAAAATTGAAGAAACTCCAAAAAGTCCCAAATACTTGCAAACTATAAGAGGAGAAGGGTATGTTCTTTGGATTGAGTAAATTTTTAAAAAACATATTACCCAAAAGATTATTTTATAGAGGATTATTAATTGTAGCAGTCCCAATAGTGATATTACAAATCACTATATCTTTAGTTTTTTTTGACAGTTTATGGATTAAAACAAATAAAGGCTTAACTAAAGCTCTGGTAAGTGAAATAGTTACTATTATTGATATTTATGACAATGAGAGTGAATATAATAAAAAAATAGTTACTGACCTTTACAATAAAAATTTTAGCTTTTCCGTTAGATTTTTAGATAATGAAAAACTACCTGATATAAAAGTTGAAAGATGGTTTAGTCCTATGGATAGGACTTTGAGGAGAGAATTGAAACCTAAAATTGGTCAACATTGGTTTAATACCATTTCATATAAGGAAGTTGTGGATTTAAGAATAAAATTTAGAGATGGAGTTTTGCAAATATTTTTTCCAAAAGATAGAATTCAAGCATCTTCTATTAGGATATTTGCTTTTTGGATAACTGTTCCTGCAATTTTAATGATAGCAGTAGCAATGATTTTCTTAAAAAATCAAACAAGACCAATTACCAAACTTGCACAAGCATCTGAAAGATTTGGCAGAGGTGAAGATATTGAGGAGTTTAGACCTTCTGGAGCTTTGGAAATAAGAAAAGCAGGTCTGGAATTTGAAAAGATGAGAAAAAGAATTCTAAGACATTTAAATCAAAGATCTGAAATGTTATCTGGTATTAGTCACGATTTAAGAACGCCTCTTACTAGAATAAAACTACAGCTCGCTGTTATCAAAGATAAAAATTTATCAAAAAAAATCTCAAAAGATGTTGATGAAATGGAAAAAATGCTAAATGAATATCTTCAATTCACAAGCACAGGTGCAAAAGATAAAACTGAAACCTTTGATATTTCCGAACTTGTAGATGAAATAATTTCACGGTATGAAAATAATAATATTGACAAAAAAATTAAGAAAAAAATCTATTTCAACGGAAGAAAAAATTTAATTACGAGGTGCATTACTAATTTAATTGATAATTCTAACAAATACGCAGAAAAAATATCAGTAAATTTAGAAAAAAAAAACTCAATTATTTTTTTATCAATTGATGATGATGGTCCTGGTGTAGATAAATCAGAATTTAATAACATTACTAAACCATTCTATAAAATAGACAAAAGCAGGTCGGAGTCTAAATCGAGTGTCGGTTTAGGTTTATCAATATCATCTGATATTATAAAGTCTCATGGTGGAGATATTCGGTTTAACAAATCAAAATTGGGCGGATTGAAAGTGACTATTTCTTTACCTTACTAGTCTTTTTTCTTTTTTTCTTCTCTTCTAATTTTTTTTCTAGGATGCTAATTCTCTTATTTAAAATATCTACTTCTTCTTTGCTTGCTAGTTTCATTTTAAATACAATTTCATCTCTCTTTGATTTTAGTATTGAGATTACCTCATCAGATACATCTTTATAATTAATCAGACCTTGTTCAATTAGTTTTGCAAATTTATCGAATACGAATCTTGATTTTGACATAATAATTATTTACTAGAATTCTATTTAATAGCTTATAATAAATTTTACAAATGTTTACTAATAATTTTGACCCAGTAGCTTTTGAAATATTCTCATTAAGCGTCAGATGGTATTCACTAGCATACATTTTTGGGATAATTTTTGGCTGGCTATATTGTAAAAAAATTCTAATTAAAGATGATATAATTCAAAAATTATTTGAAGATTATATTTCATATTTGATAATAGGAATTATCGTTGGAGGAAGGCTGGGGTATGTAATTTTTTATAATTTTCCTTATTTTCTGAATAATCCAATTGAAATTTTTATGATATGGAACGGAGGCATGTCATTTCATGGTGGTTTAATGGGTATAATTATTACTACTTATTTATTTTCGAAAAAGAATAAGACAGATATTTTTATTTTTTTAGATTTAGTATCTATTGCAGCACCAATAGGCATTTTATTTGGTAGGATTTCAAATTTTATAAATGGAGAATTAGTTGGAAAAGTTACAAATTCTGATTGGGGAGTTTTTTTTCCAGACTACGATGATAAATTAAGACACCCTTCTCAATTATATGAAGCATTTTTAGAAGGTATTATTTTATTTATTTTAATGAATTTAATTTTTTTTAATAAAAATTATAAAATTGGAACCTGCTCATTCATGTTCTTAATACTTTATGGATGTTTTAGAATTACCTCTGAAATTTTTAGAGAGCCAGATTTACAAATTGGATATTTATTTGGATATGTCAGCATGGGAATGTTTTTAAGTGCCATAATGATTTTAATTGGATTTTTAATTTATTTTAAAAGAAATGATGAAACCAAATCTCAAAAAATTTAAAATTACGTCAAAAAAACCTTTACCTGTTGATGATTTTATTGAAAAAATTCTATACGAACCGGATATAGGTTACTATTCTAGCAAAGATCCATTTGGTAAAAATGGAGATTTTATAACATCCCCTACTATTTCAAATCTATTCTCAGAAATTATAGGCATATGGTTAATTTCTGCCTGGGAAAAAATGGGTAAACCTAAAGTATTTAATTTTGTAGAACTTGGACCAGGAGATGGAAGTTTAACTAAGGTTATAATTAGTACTTTACAAAAGTTTCCAGAATTAAATAGAGCTATAAAAATTTACTTATATGAGAAAAGTTTATTTTTAAAGAAATTACAAAAGCAAAATATAGATAATAAAAGAATTAAATGGATCAAAAACTTTGACTCAATAAAAAAGGGACCAGTTATTTTTTTTGGTAACGAGTTTTTTGATGCAATACCAATTAAACAGTTTTCAAATATAAATAATGAGTTATTTGAAAAATGTTATTCAGTGAAAAACAATATTGATATTATTGAAAAGTTTATAAGATGTAATAAAAAAGATGTCGCACAAATAATGACTTTTGGGACATTAAAAAAACTAAAATTTATTGAATTTCCTAAAAAGGGATTAATAGAATTAAATCCAATAATAAAGAAAATCAATAAACTTTCTGGTGGTATTTTACTTATAGATTACGGTTATTTGAACAGTAATAACTTAAATACCATTCAGGCAGTGATGGGTAATAAAAAAATTTCAGCTGAGAAAATGTTAAAAAATCTAGGTAAAGCAGATATAACCTCACTAGTAAATTTTAATTTATTAAAAGAGTACTTTCTTAAAAATAATCTTAAAGTAAAAAAAATAGTCACTCAAAGGTTTTTTTTAGAAAGAATGGGCATAATTGAAAGAGCACAGATTTTACAGAAAAAAAAGACTAATAAAGAGCAGATATATATGAAAGAAACTTTGTCTCGACTATTAGAAGAAAAACAAATGGGTAGCCTCTTTAAGGTAATTTTTGGATACAAAAATAAAAATAATAATTTTTTTGGTTTTGAATAATGTTTAAATCAAAAAAACTTTCTAAATTTAAAACGATAAGACATGGTTTTTTTAATCGATTTGGAGGTGTCTCAAAAGGTATTTATAAAGGTTTAAATTGTGGCCTAGGATCTGATGATAGGATTAAAGATGTTAAGAAAAATATAGAAAAAGTTTGCCAAAAAATTGGCTGTAATAAAAATAATCTTGTATTATTAGATCAAATTCATAGTAATAATGTTTATAAAATAAGCAAAATTCCAAAAAAAAAATTAATAGGTGACTCATTAATAACAAGTAAAAAAGGTATCGCTTTAGGAATTTTGACAGCTGATTGTGCACCTGTCTTTATATATGACCCAGTTAATAATTTAATTAGTGCCCTACATGCAGGATGGAAGGGGGCATACAAAAAAATAGTATCCACTACATTAAGAAAATTTAAGTCAAGTGGTAGTAATTTTAATAATTTAATAGTTGTAATTGGACCTTGTATAGGAAAAGATAGCTATGAGGTAAGAAATGATTTCTTAGATAAATTTATTAAGCAAGAAAGATCTAATAAAAAATTTTTTAAAACCAAAAGAAATAAAATATATTTCAGTTTAACAGATTATATTAAAGAGCAACTTCTGAAATTTGGAGTTAAAAACATTGAAATTATCAAAAAAGATACATATTTATTAGGTAACAACTTTTTCAGTGCTAGAAGATCAATTAAAAATAAATTAAATGATTATGGTAGAAATATTTCTGTAATTATGATTAAATAGGTTGTTCTCAAAAAATGAAGATTCTCACTGGAAATAGCAATAAACAGCTAAGTAATAAAATTTCAAAAAATCTAAAAAATAAATTAGTAAATACCAGTATTAGAAAATTTGCAGATGGTGAGATCTATATTGAAATTAACGAAAATATACGAGGAAACAGTATTTTTATAATCCAATCAGTGTCCTCGCCTGCAAATGATAATTTAATGGAGTTGCTTCTTTGTATAGATGCACTTAAAAGATCATCTGCAAAAAATATCACTGCAGTAATTCCATATTTTGGGTATGCGAGACAAGATCGTAAGGTTGTACCAAGAACTTCTATTTCTGCAAAATTAGTCTCCAACTTGATTACAAATGCAGGAGCTGACAGAGTAGTGACAGTGGATTTACATGCAGGACAAATTCAAGGTTTTTTTGATATCCCAGTTGATAACCTTTTTGCTACCCCAATTTTTGCAAAGCATATTAAAAGGAAAATTAAAAGTAATAATATAATTTGTGTTGCACCTGACGTTGGAGGAGTTGAAAGAGCAAGAGCTTTAGGAAAAAAATTAGATGTAGGTTTAGCAATAGTTGACAAAAGAAGACCTAGTCCTGGAAAGTCACAAGTTATGAATGTCATTGGAAATGTTAAAAACAAAATTTGTATTTTAACTGATGATATAATTGATTCTGGAGGAACAATTGTTAATGCGGCGGATGCTTTATTAAAAAGAGGTGCAAAAGAAGTTCATGTATATGCAACTCATGGTGTTTTTAGCGGTGATGCAGTTAAAAAGATAAAGAATTCAAAAATTAAAAATTTAGTTATTACAGATAGTATAGATAGTTCAGACAAATTAAAAAAAGTAAGAAATATTGAAGTATTATCAATATCAATATTGTTGGCTGAAGCCATTAAAAGGATTTCTAATTCAACATCTGTTTCAGATCTATTTAAATAAAACTTGTAAAATTAACAAACTTCGGTTAAAAACCAGCTTTTTATGAGCACAATACAAGCTACAATTAGAGAAACAAAAACTAAAGGCCAAGTAAACGACCTAAGAAGCAAAGGTAATGTTCCAGGTATAGTTTATGGCGGAGAACAGCCAAATGAAAAAATTTCAATTACAACTAAAGAGCTTAAAAATTTAATAAATAAAGAAAATTTTCTATCTAATGTAATTTCTATCAGTTTAGATGGTAAAGAGCAAAAAGTTCTAACAAGAAATATTGCTTTTGATACTGTCACTGATGAGCCTATTCATTTCGACTTAATGAGAATTGTTAAAGGTGGAAAAATTATTTTAGAAATACCTGTGAAATTTATAAACAATGAACTATCGCCAGGACTCAAACGAGGAGGAGTATTAAATATTGTAAGACGTAAAGTAGAATTAAGATGTCCCGCAGAAAATATTCCAACTGAGCTTGTTGTAGATTTAGAAGGTTTAGATATTGGTACAAGTATAAAAATTTCTTCAATCAATTTACCTGAAAACGTTACTCCTACGATTCAAGGTAGAGACTTCGTTATTGCAACAGTTGCTGCACCTACGGTAGTTAAGGAGCCAGAAAAACCAGCAGAGGCAGCTGAAGGTGAGGCTACAGAAGGAGCAGAAGCAGCTGCAGAAGGTGGTGATAAAACTTCAACTGATGGTGATAAGGCTGAGGGTGACAAAGCTAAAGAAGAAGATAAATCTTCATCAGATAAAAAATAATAAATAGTGAAATTTTTTTTCCAGATTTAATTTGATATGTTGTTACTTGTTGGTTTAGGAAATCCGACTCCAAATAGTCATAACAATAGACATAACATTGGTTTTAAGATTGTAGATGCAATTAACCAAAAATTTGGATTGTCTAAGCAAAAACCAAAATTTAAGGGATTATTAACTACTGGCAATATTGGTGATAAGAAAATATATGCAATTAAACCTCTCACATTTATGAATAATTCAGGAATCTGTATTAGAGAGCTACTTGAATACTTCAAAATAGATGCGGAAGATGTGATTGTATTTCATGACGACCTAGATATTGAATTTGGAAAAATTAAAGCAAAGTTTGGTGGATCAAGTGCAGGTCATAATGGTATTGCATCAATTGATAAGTTTATAGGCAAAGAATATTCAAGAGTTCGTATTGGCATAGGAAAGCCAGAAAATAAAATATCTGTTTCTGATTATGTACTAAACGACTTTAACGAAGATGAACAAGTTCATTTGGATTCGATAACAAGTAATATAATTGAGTCTTTAACTATATTAATTGATAAAAAATTAGACTTATTCTCTAGTACTGTTAACAACAATTAAATGGGTTTTAAATGTGGAATCGTTGGATTGCCAAATGTTGGTAAGTCTACTTTATTCAACGCTTTAACAAACTCTAATAAAGCACAAGCAGAAAATTTTCCCTTTTGCACAATTGATCCAAATATTGGTATTGTAGCAGTCCCGGATGAAAGACTAGATAAACTAGCTGAAATTTCAATTTCAAAAAAAAAAATTAATACTACAATCTCATTTGTTGATATCGCAGGTCTTGTTAAAGGAGCCTCTAAAGGCGAAGGATTAGGCAATAAATTCTTATCTCACATCAGAGAAGTTGATGCGATTATTCATATGATTAGATGCTTTGACTCGGATGATATTCAAAATGTTAACCCTACCGTTGATCCTGTGAGAGATTTAGAAATTATAGAAACTGAAATGAAGTTAGCTGATTTAGAGTCAATTCAAAAGAGACTCGACAAAAAAAATAAAAAAAATGTTGACAATGAAGAACTTAAATTATTAGAGACAGCTCAAAAGATAATCAACGAGGATAGTGATTTAACATTAATCACAAATGAATTTGACGAAAAACTTATAAAAAATAGTGGACTTCTTAGTACCAAACCAAAACTATATGTGTGCAATGTAGACGAGGAGAGTATTAAGTCTGGTAACAAATATACTCAAGACTTTATAAAAAAATTTAATGAAAAAAATACATTGGTAATTTCTGCAGATATAGAAAATCAAATAAACCAGTTAGAGGATGAAAATGAAAAAAAAAATTATATGAAAATGATAAATATGCCAGAGACAGGACTTAATTTATTAATAAAGAAAGGATATGAACTCTTATCCTTGCAAACTTTTTTTACATCTGGACCAGAGGAGACTAGAGCTTGGACAATTACAAAGGAATCAACTGCTCCAAATGCTGCGGGAGAAATTCACTCTGACTTTGAAAAAGGATTTATAAGAGCTGAAACAATTTCTTACGAAGATTTTTTGAATAATCAGGGATGGTTAAAATCTAAAGAGGCTGGAAAAATGAGATTGGAAGGTAAAGAATATATTGTTAAGGATGGTGATATTTTAAACTTTCGTTTCAATACGTGACCATATTTTTTTCATACTGAAATAAACTAAAACTGTTAAAACTGATAAATATATAATAACCCTGAAACCTAGTTTGTGTCTTGTTTCTAAGTGAGGTTCTGCGGTCCACTGTAAAAAGGTTGTAACATCTTTAGCCATTTGATCTACTGTTGCCTTTGTTCCATCTGAATACTCTACAATATCGTCATCTAGAGGAGAGGACATTTTAATTTTGTTTCCATACATATATTTGTTGTAATAAACACCGTCATCGAGTTCCATACCAGCTGGTGGCTCATCATAACCCATCAAAACAGAATAAATATAATTTGCTCCACCACTTCTTGCTTTTACAAGAACTGACATGTCTGGAGGATAAGCCCCGCCATTAGCAGCAATAGCTTCCTGAACATTTGCATAAGGCATTACAAATTTATCAGACAACTTAGCTGGCCTTTCAAACATTTCCCCATCACTGTTTGGTCCGTCTGTTACTTCAAAATTTGAGGCAATCGCTTTAGCCTCAAGCTCTGTAAACTCTGGCCCACCTTTTTCTGCAAGGTTTCTATAACTCAAATGTTTAAGTGAATGGCATGAAGCACAGACTTCTGTATAAACTTGATAACCTCTTTGTAAAGAGGCTCTATCGAATTTGCCAAAGAAGCTTTTAAAAGACCAATCAACTTTTAATAATTCTTGTTGTTCACCGGCAGCAATTGCTCTTGATGAAATTAATGATGAAATTATAACAAATAAGAAAGTTAATTTTAAAAAGATTTTCACAGTTTCTCTTTAAAATCTGAATTATTTCTAGCCATCGCCATATCGGCAGATCCACCCAATACTGGCTCGGTTATACTTAGAGGTAATGGAGTGGTTTTTTCCTTCAATCCTAAGAAAGGTAAGATTATTAAAAAATGTGCAAAATAATAAGCTGTTGCCACTCTTGCTGTTAATAAGTATAGGCCCTCTGCTGGCATTGCTCCTACATAACCAAGTATTAATACATCGGCAACTAAAAACCAGTAGAACTGTTTATATATAGGTCTAAAAACTGTTGATCTAACTTTTGAAGTATCTAACCAAGGTAAAATCACCAATACAAATATTGCAGCAAACATTGCTATTACCCCAAGGAGTTTATCAGGGACTGATCTTAGGATTGCATAGAATGGTAATAAGTACCATTCAGGCACAATGTGAGCAGGTGTGACTAGTGGGTTTGCTTCTATGTAATTATCTGCGTGTCCTAAAATATTTGGTGAAAAGAATACAAAGAATGCAAAAATTAATAAAAATATCAAAAGTGCAAATGCATCTTTGATTACTATATACGGATGAAAAGGAACTGTGTCTTTAGATGGTTTTTTTATATCTATTCCAATAGGGTTATTGTTTCCAGGAACATGTAGTGCCCAAATATGAAGAACAACTAATCCTAAAATTAAAAAAGGAAACAAATAGTGCAAACTAAAAAATCTTGTTAAAGTTGGATTGTCAACTGAGTAGCCTCCCCAAAGCCAATTCGTGATACTCTCACCTACTAAAGGAATGGCACTAAATAAATTTGTAATTACTGTTGCACCCCAAAAACTCATCTGTCCCCAAGGAAGAACGTACCCCATAAATGCGGTTGCCATCATTAAAAAATAAATCAACATACCTATAATCCAAATAACTTCTCTTGGTGATTTATATGAGCCGTAATACAAAGACCTAAAGATATGAATATAAACAGCTAAGAAAAACATTGATGCACCGTTTGCATGTACGTATCTTATTAACCAACCATAATTTACATCTCTCATTATGTGTTCGACACTCTGAAACGCTAAATCAGCATGAGCAACATAATGCATGCCTAAAACAATTCCTGTGATTATTTGAGTGATTAAGCAAAAAGTAAGAATTCCTCCGAATGTCCACCAGTAATTTAAGTTTTTAGGAGTAGGATAATCTGTTAAGTGGTTTGCAAGTGTTAATAATGGAAGTCTATCATTAAACCATTTTCCAACTTTTGATTTAGGTGTGTATTCGTGATCGCTCATAAAGTTTTTCTATCCAATTTTTATAGTGTTACTATTAACAAATTCATATTTTGGTATTTCCATATTAGTAGGCGCTGGTCCTTTTCTAATTCTTCCAGATGTATCGTAGTGCGAACCATGACATGGACAAAACCATGCCCCATAATCTCCTTTATCATTTAAAGGTACACATCCAAGGTGAGTGCATACTCCTAACATTACAAGCCACTCAGGGTTTTTTGCTCTGTCCTCATCTTTTTCTGGATGTTTCAATTCACTTAAATCTACAGCTCTTGCACTATCAATTTCATCTTGAGTTCTTCTTTTTATAAAAACTGGTTTACCTCTCCACAAAACGGTTATTGATTGACCAGGTTCTACTGCGCTTATATCAACTTCTGTACTTGCTAGGGCTTTAACTGAAGCATCTGGGTTCATTTGATCAACTAATGGCCAAACAACCGCTCCGACCCCTACTGCACCTGCTGCCGTTGTTGCGGTTACTATAAAATCTCGTCTATTTGGCTTCTTTTTTTCTGAATCGGACATTTATTATTATTTTAATTTTTTCTTAATATATGATTTCATATATGAAGAAAAACGTTATTTTTCCATGGTAACAATGACACACAAAAAAACTAAATCGATGCCTAAAATAGCACTTTACGAGCCTGATATACCACAAAATACGGCTGCGATAGCTCGAACTTGTTCTTGCCTTGGGGCTGTTCTTGAGATTATAGAGCCTTGTGGATTTTTACTAAATGACAAGCGCTTTAAAAGAGTTGTGATGGACTACCTGGATGAAAAATTGATGAAGATTTACAAAAGTTCAGATGAATTTTTTGAAGCAAAAAAGAATGATAGAGTAGTTTTGATGACCACTAAGGCCAGTAAAATTTATACTGAATTTAAATTTAGATACAATGACACATTACTATTTGGAAGAGAAAGTGCTGGTGTTCCAGATGAGGTTCATAAAAGGCTAGAGAATAGGATAAAAATACCAATGATTGAAAAAAAAAGATCCTTGAACCTCGCATCTTCAGTTGCAATAGTATTGTCAGAAAATATAAGACAATCAAATATCTATGGATCAAACGATTAAAAAAAAACTAGCTCGAAATTGGTTTAAGACTTTACAAGAAGTAATTTGTCAAGAAATTGAGGAATTAGAAGCGAAAAAAAATATCTTCAAAATTAAAAATTGGGAAAGAGGTAAAAACTCAAATGAAGGTGGGGGCCAATTTAGAATTTTAGAAAATGGAAAAATTTTTGAAAAAGTAGGTGTAAATTTTTCAGAAGTGTATGGAAAATTTTCAAAAGAATTTAGAAACAGAATTCCTGGGGGAGATAAAAATCCAAACTTTTGGGCAGCGGGTATATCAGTAGTAATGCATATGAAAAACCCTCATGTTCCTGCTATGCATTTTAACACTAGATATATTTATACTTCTCATGGATGGTTTGGTGGAGGGATGGATGTTACACCTTGCCTGAAAGATAAAAGTTTAGAAAAATGGTTTCATAATGAATTAAAGAAATCTTGTGACAAACACAATAAAAATTTTTATAAAAAATATAAAAAATGGTGTGATGAATATTTTTATTTGCCACATAGGAAAGAACCAAGAGGTATAGGGGGAATTTTTTTTGATTATAAAAAAGAAAATTGGGAAAAAGATTTTAATTTTGTAAGAGAGGTAGGAATAAGTTTTAAAAATATTTTTAGAGAAATAATACTAAAAAAATATAAAAAAAAATGGTCAAATAAACAAAGAGAAATTCAATTAGAAAAAAGAGGTCGATATGTTGAATTTAACTTACTTTATGATAGAGGTACAAAGTTTGGTTTACAAACGAATGGTAATGTTGAAGCTATTTTAATGTCATTACCACCTGTTGCAAAATGGAAATAAATTATGGAAAAAGAACCAATCACAGTTAGAGGTTTGGAAAAATTAAAAGAAGAATTAATTTTCTTAAAAGAGAAAAAAAGACCAGAGATAGTTGCAGCTATAGCCGAAGCAAGATCACATGGGGACCTTAAAGAAAATGCCGAATATCATGCTGCAAAAGAACAACAATCTCACAATGAGGGAAGAGTTCAAGAAGTTGAGGATTTAATTGCTAGAGCAAATGTTATTGATGTTTCTAAATTAGATAACGATGGAAAAGTTATATTTGGTTCAACAATAATGCTACAAAATTTAGATACTGATGAAAGTGTGAAATATAAAATTGTTGGAAAAGATGAGGCAGATTTAAAAGAAAAACTAATATATTTTAAATCGCCAATTGGTATGGGTCTGATTGGTAAAAATAAGGGAGATTTAGTTGAAATTAAAACTCCTGCAGGTGTAAAAAATTTTGAAATAAAAGACGTTAAATATATTTAATTTCTAAATACGTTATCAATTTCCTTATTACTTATTTTAAAGCTATTATTTAACCACATTTCCTCGAGTAATCTAATTTTTTGTCCAAATTCTTTGCCTTCTTTTAATTTGTATTTTTCAAGTAAATCCTGGGCTTTTAATGGAAAAATAGGTTTCTCAAACTGTTCAAAATATTTTTTTAATTCAATTAGTTTTTTTGGTGCTGTCTTAGAGTTAAAAATTTTTAAATCTAATAAATCAATAACATATGATTTATTATAAAAATAAAAAATTCTTTGAAGATTTTTCTTATTGAAGTAATCTTTTTCAGAAAATAATTCATGATTTTCAATAAGAAACTTTACTCTTTTTTTATCTTCATTTGATAAATTATACTTAAATAAGAAATAATTGGCATTATCAGTTTCATCTATAATTAAGTAAGAAATTAAAAAAATAAATGTTTTTTTGTAAAATATATTTTTTGAGTATTCATTTATTTTTTCTAAATTATTAAGATTAACAAGCTGAGGAAAAATTGTTGTTAAAATTTCTAATGAAAAAGAGTCTTTTGATAATTGTAAAAAATTTTTAGATAAAATAATTTTTTTTAATTCGCTCATTAATCTTTCTTTTGAAAGATTAGCTACACCAGCAATGTTTTGCTTGATTGATTTTTTAACTGATGAATTATGGGTATGATTACTATAACTTATAAAGAATCTAATATATCTCAAAATTCTTAAATAATCTTCCTGAATTCTTTTATCTGCATTACCTATAAATATTACCCTACCCTCTTCTAAATGTTTTACGCCTCCATTGGGATCAAACAAATTGCCATCTTTATCCGCATAAATAGAATTAATGGTGAAATCTCTTCTTGATGAGTCTTTTAACCAGTCTGTTGTATATTTAACTTTTGCATGTCTTCCGTCGGTATCTACATCTTCTCTTAGTGATGTAATCTCAAAATTTTTTTGACCTATATTTGCAGTGATAGTCCCATGTTTTATGCCAGTTTCAAAGAATTTAATGCTGTTTGATTGCAAACACTCTTTAATTTGATTTGGATTTAGATTTACAGCTAGATCAATATCATCAACATCTTCCTGATTTAAAATTTTTCTAACACATCCACCTACATATCTAAGTTCACTAGTATTATTAAAATTTGATATCGCTTCAAAAAGTTTTGAAACTTCTGTGTTATTATATATGCTTAAAAAAGAGCTATCTTTTGGTGTAAGTTTTTTGTTTGTTTTAAAGATTTTTCTAAAAAAATTATACATAAGTGGCTGGGGTGCTAGGATTCGAACCTAGGATGGCGGTACCAAAAACCGCTGCCTTACCACTTGGCTACACCCCAAAATTAATTTCATATATCACAAAAAAAAAGCTTTATATAGTTTTTGATAAATTACACCAATAGTTTTTATAATTTTTTCTTAATAATTTCTTTGCGTTTAGTGCGGCTTTTTTGGACTTAAAATACCCAACGATTGTTGAACCAGATCCTGTCATTCTTACATATGAATTTTTATCAATATTTAAAAAATAATCTCTAAGTTTCTGAAGTCTAGGATATTTTTTTGTAGATATGATCTCTAAATCATTTTTTAACTTTGACATTAAATTAAAGTCAATATTTTTTGACCTTATTTTTGATAATTGTGGTTTTGAGTAATGTCTAACTCGGTTAAAAATACTTTTTGTCGAACAGCCAAAATTTGGCTTAACCATTAAAGTAAAAATTTTTAAATTTTTTTTAATTTTTGTAGTTTTTTTTTTATAAGAAATAATTAAATTTTTTTGATCAATACCTAAGATTACATCCGACCCTATTTTTGAACATAAATCATATCTCTCTTTTAACGTTAAATTAATTTTATTTTTTTTTTCAAAGTAATTAATTAAAGAGGCCGCGTTCATTGAGCCTCCACCAAGTCCAGCTTCTTGGGGAATATTTTTTTTTATTAAAATTGAATATTTATTATTTTTTAATTTTTTTTTTTTATCGAGAATATTTAGCAAATTACTAACGGTATTTATTTTTGGCACTTTATTAGAGAAATCTCCTGAAAATTTTACTATGTGATTTTTATTATTTGTTCTTTTTATAAAAATTTGATCATGTAAGTCGACAAAAGCAACTAGAGTTTCTAAATCATGAAGTTTTGATTTTCGTTTTCCTAGCACGTTGAGAGATAAATTAACTTTTGCGTGTGACTTAATCTTTTCAAATCTCATTAATTATGATTTTTTTAAACCCTCTAATAACTTAGATTTTATTTTTGATTTCATTTTATCTTCTGTTTCCTCAAGCTCTAAAACAGCCCGCCAATAATAATTTGCTTGTAGTTTTTTATTTAGTTTCCAAAGAACATCACCATAATGATCGTTAACAATTGGATCGTCTGGCATAAGCTGCAAGGCTCTTTTTAAATATTTTTCAGCATTGATATAATCACCTATCAAATAATATCCCCAACCAACAGAATCTGTTATATACGGATCGTCCTCTTTTTGTTTGTAGGCTGACTGTATCATTTCTATTGCTTCATCTATTTTGTGGTTTCTCTCTAGCCAACTATAAGCAAGATAATTCATAGTATATGGTTCATTTGGATATATTTTTAAACTCTCCAACATATCTTTGTCCGCTTTTTCATAATTTCCCATCCTTTCATAGCTGCTACCTCTTCTGTAAAGAATCCGAGAGAGTGCATAAGAATTCTTTTCAACCTTTTTCATTAATTCGGTGTAATATTCGATAGCAATTTCATAATTTTCAAAACCTTTATTAATGTTTGCATAGTCATAAAGGATTTTTAAAGTTGGAGACTTTATAGAATTGAAATGCTTCTTAATATAAATTGCAGCTTCTTCTTCTGAATTATCTTCAGATAGTATTCTCCCAATCTTTTTTGTTTTATACCAAAAGTATAATTTATCTTTTTTTTTGAAATCTTCTAAAATTTTATTAGCTTGGTAATTATTCTTATTTAAGTAATAATTTTCAGCAAGCAAAGTCCGATTGAAATAAAATTTAGGATTTAAGTATTCTGATATTC
The DNA here is from genome assembly GCA_045566995.1 of Candidatus Pelagibacter sp. Classification (GTDB taxonomy): domain Bacteria; phylum Pseudomonadota; class Alphaproteobacteria; order Pelagibacterales; family Pelagibacteraceae; genus Pelagibacter. Next base: position 37,058 of record JBJLDU010000013.1, on the reverse strand, counting down.
TTAAATAAAAATTTGACTGATCAAAAATATTTTGCGTGGAAAATAAATTAGATACCAAATAAAAAATCTCAGCCAAAATATCATTTTCATTTTTACAAGAGAAATGAGTTTTAAATTTTTTATAATCTTCATTATCAATCCAATCTTTGATTTGATGTAATAATATACTATCTCCTAAAGGTTCAATTCTTTTTGATACTTCATTTACTTTTTTAAGTTCTTTATTCTCAATGAGATTTGCAAAATAAAAATACATATATCTCGAATAATCTCCATCAGAACTATTTAATAACCTTTCAAAATATGAATTTGTTTTTTGTGAGTTTAAATAACAATTCTGAAAAGCAGTTGAAATTAAACTTAATGATCCATATTTATTATCTTCAATAGCCTCTTTTTTAATAAACAGATAATTAAAATCTTTTAAAATTTTGTAAATTACGTATTCGTAAGTTCCATCATCTTTGTCCATTTGAAATTCTTTGATTCTTTTATTGGCTTGTTTAAAATCTTTTTTCTTAAAGCTATCAACTAAAAGGAGAAGGTTAAGCTCAAAGGTATTTGAATTAATATCATTTTTTGAAATTTTTATTTGGTCTATTCCTTTTTTAACTTGTCCATTTAAAACTAGTGAAAATACATACTTTTTTAAAAAATTATCATGTTTTTGGATAAGAAATTTAGATGAATTAAAATAATCAAGTGCTGCCTCATTTTTTTGATTACCTGATGAAACTAAAGCAGAAAAATAATTAGAGAGATACTTTTGATTGAATTTATTATCTTCAGAAGTACTTGAATATGTACTGGTCTGCAGTGCTAAAAATGATAAAATTACTAATAAAATTTTCATATTTAAATTTATGACTTTAAATCTCAAAAATCAAAATGACATATTAAACCTTGAAAATCTTAACTCAAATGAAATTGAATATATATTTAACGATAAGCCAATTAACAGACTTAAAACTAAACCACAGCTAGAAGATAAAAAAAAACTTCTTTTAGAATTAAAGAATGAAATCGAAAATATAGATAATTGTGAACTGAAGAATAATGCTACGCAACTAGTATTTGCTGATGGGAACTGCGAAAGTAAAATTATGATAATCGGTGAAGGTCCAGGCCAAAAAGAAGACGAGCAAGGGAAGCCATTTGTGGGAGACGCTGGGGTATTATTGAATAAAATGTTAGAGGCTATTCAAATAAAAAGAAATAATATTTATATTACTAATGTAGTTAACTATCGACCACCAAATAACAGAAAGCCTGAACCTTCAGAAATTAATAGATATTCGAATTTTCTTCGAAAACATATTTCAATTATTGATCCTAAAATTTTAATTCTGATGGGTAGTACAGCCATGGAATCACTTTTTGGATCTAAGATAAAAATTTCAAAAGAAAGAGGTGTTTGGAAAGATTTAATCATTCATAATAAAACATACTTGACAATGATCACATTTCACCCAGCATATTTATTAAGGCAAGCTGAACAAAAAAAATATTCTTGGGCTGATTTAAAACAAATCAGGAAGAAAATTGATGAATTAAGAATATCAGCCTAATTTTACGATGATAGAAATACATAAAAAATATATAAATTGGTGGAGAGAAAAACTTAATCTTTCAAATTATGGATTATTATGGATTACTTTTATTAAAGGTTTGATAATTGGAGTACTTTTATATCATTTTTTTATTACTTAATGAGAAAAATTATAGCTGGAGTTGATGAAGTTGGTAGAGGAAGTTTAATTGGTCCAGTGTATGCTGCAGCTGTTATTCTTAAAAAAAATATTAGAAAGAAAGAGATCAAAGATTCAAAGAAGTTAACTAAGATTGAGAGAGAAAAATTAGCAAAATTTATAAAAAAAAATTCTACTTGGGCAATAGGATCTGCCTCAGTTAAGGAAATAGAAAAACTAAATATTTTAAGTGCTAGTCTATTAGCCATGAAGAGAGCTATAAAAAAACTAAAAGTTAAACCTAATTTAGTACTTATTGACGGGAATAAATCACCAGAATTAAGTAATTATCTTATTAAAACAATAATTAAAGGAGACCAAAAAATTAAAGAAATATCAGCAGCATCAATAATTGCAAAAGTTTCAAGGGATAAACTGATGCTCAAAATGTCAGAAAGTTTTAAAAAATATAAATGGGATTTAAATGCTGGTTATGGAACTAGAGATCACATTAATGCTATTAGAAAATATGGAGTAACTAGATTTCATCGAAAAACATTCAATCCAATACACAACATATTGAGTCACAGAAAAAAATAGTAACAAGTAGACTCAAAATAATTCAATCTCAGGTTGACGGAGACTCTACTCTGGAGTCTAATTAATAATTAAAAAATGAGTAATCAAACTTTAAAAAACAAAATTATTAATGGAGATAGTTTAGAGGAATTAAAAAAAATTCCTGATGAAACTTTTGATCTTATTTTTGCTGATCCCCCTTACAACCTTCAATTAAAAAAAGAATTAAGTAGACCGGATACATCTAAAGTAGATGCTGTAGACGATAAATGGGATCAATTTGAAAGTTTTAAAAGTTATGATGAATTTACTTTTGATTGGTTAAAAGAATGTAAGAGAATTTTAAAAAAGAATGGATCGATTTGGGTAATAGGTAGTTATCACAATATTTTTAGAGTGGGTGCTACAATCCAAGATTTAGGTTTTTGGATACTAAACGATGTAATTTGGAATAAAAATAATCCAATGCCAAATTTTAGGGGAACAAGGTTTACTAACGCACATGAAACACTTATTTGGGCATCAAAAAGTGAGGGGTCGAAATACACTTTCAATTATCAATCATTAAAATGCTTGAATGATGACCTCCAAATGAGATCTACATGGAACCTTCCAATCTGTAATGGCAAAGAAAGATTAAAAAACAATGGAAAAAAAGTCCATTCTACTCAAAAACCAGAAGCGTTACTCCATAGAATAATATTAGCCTCATCAAATAAAAATGATTTTATTTTAGATCCATTTTTAGGATCAGGTACCACGGCTGTTGTTTCTAAAAAATTAGGTAGAAAATATTTTGGAATTGAAAAGGAAAAAAATTATTTTGATGCTACAAGAAAAAGATTAAACAATACAGATATTATAAAAGATGAATATCTAGATACACTTCAAAATAATAGATCAAAACCAAGAATTCCTTTTGGATCATTAGTTGAAATGGGCTTAATTAAACCTGGAACAGAAATTTATGATCAAAAGAAAAAAGTAAATGCTAAAATTATGGTGGATGGAAGTATCAAATATCAACAATCAGAGGGTTCAATCCATAAAGTTGCAGCAAAAATTATTGGTGCAGAAAGTTGTAACGGATGGACATTTTGGCATTATAAATCTGGAAATTCTTTAAAGCCAATTGATGATTTGAGACAAAGATTAAGGCCTGCAAATTAAGCTCTGTAAATTTTACCCAAATAATTTTCAAGAAATTTTTTATTTTTTGAGAGATATTTCAAAATTTTATTTCTAATAAAAATATTGATGGGATTTGATAAGTGAAATGTAAAATGGTTTAATTTTGATTTATTATTTATAGAAGAAATACTACGAATCCTTTCTTGATAGAATTCATTTGTACCACTAAAAATACTTTTAAATATATCGTTTGCAGTTTCAATACTTTGGGAAGCTCCTTGAGCAAATGATGGAGGGAATGTAAATAAAGCATCGCCTGACAAAAATATATTTTTTTTATTTAGACTTGGAAATTCGCTGCTAACGTGAACAGGAAATGATTTCAATTCACTTAAATTTTTTGAGCTTATTTGCGATGTTTTTTGTAAACCTGATACTAACGATGCTAAAAATTCTTCAGATTTGAATAAATCATGATTTTGCAATTCATCTGAGGATAATTTTTTTTTTATAATAGCTACAAAATTGTATTCATTATTTTGATTTACTGGGTAGATCACATAGTGACTATTTGATCCCATATATATTGAAATATCACTACCATAATCACCATTTAATTTACCTCGCAGTGCAACATTAAGATTATATTTTGGATATATGCTTTCATTAAAAATTAGTGACCTCGTTTTTGAAAAAATACCGTCCGAAATAATTAAGTAATCGAATTCTTCATTTTTATTATCTCCAAAAGAAATTCTGATGCCATTAGAATTATCTACTTTTGTTATATTTGAATTAAATTTTATTTTTTCTTGTGGGATGTTTTGAAATAAGAATTTTAATAATGTTGATCTTTTTAAGGTAGTGTATCGATTTAATGAATCATTAAATTGTGTAAGGTCTATATCGCAAATTTTTTTGGAATTATTTGCTTGTATGAAATTCACTTTTGACGGAAAGCTAACTTCAGATGCAGGTAGATTTTTAAATCCTATACTATTTAATAATTTTATACTATTTACTGATAATTGAATTCCATAACCTTCAAGGAAATTATAATTATCTTTTTTTTCAAATATCTTATATTCAAAATCTTTTTCATTATTTAAAAGATTTGCAAAATATAAGCCTGATATCCCTCCACCAATAATCGCAATTTTTTTCATTAATTTATTTGATAGTATTAAGTATTTTCTTTGTAAACGAAGGTAAAGTCCAATTGCTTAAATCTTTAACATTAATAAAAAATCCATCGCTCTTTTCTGGTAAATTATTTTTCATATTAATTGCAATTTTCATATCCATATTTGACATTTTTATATTGATCCTTTTTCCTAAATGATTTTTAAATTTTGTCTTAGGTATCTCATTCATGGGGAATATAGGCATATCTTTTAAAAAGTTAAATTTTCTGTTTTTTAAAAGATAGTAATTATTCTGCTTATTTTGAAAAATATTTGCTTCAAAAAACTTTTGTTTATTAAATTTATTTATTTTAATTATTTCAAAGTCATTTTTTTTAAAGGATTTGCAATTTGTTGAGATAGGACATTGATAACAGAGTGGGTTGGACGGTTTACAGATTAATGCGCCTATTTCCATTATAGCTTGAGCATAATCACTAGCTCTAATTGTTTCTCCAAAAAAAATTTTTTTTTGGTGTAAATTTTCTTTAGAAATTTCTTTTTCTTTTTTTAAATAAAATACTCTTTTTAAAATTCTTTCAACATTTCCATCTAAAGGAATTATTTTTTTATTGAATGCAATTGCCATAATTGCATTAGATGTATAATCCCCTATTCCAGGTAGTGATTTTAAATCGTCCTCATTTTTTGGAAGCTGGCCCTTAAATTCATTTATAATTTGTTTTGCTGATTTTTTAAGATTTCTGGCTCTTGAATAATACCCTAATCCTTCCCAACATTTCATCAATTTAGCATCTCTAACTCTTGATAAACTTTTTAAATCTGGGATTTTAGAAATAAAATTTTCAAAATATGGTATTACAGTCTTCACTTGTGTTTGCTGCAACATAAATTCACTGACTAGCGTAAAATATTCTTTTTGAGTTCTAGAGACTTTTTTTCGCCAAGGAAGGTCTCTTTTATTATTATCGTACCAATTCAAAATTTTATTTGGTATGTTTTGACTTGTCATATGAATTTTAAATATAATACTAAGCAGAGAACTAAATCTGTTCAAGGACTAAGATCTTTTAAAGATACTTTGCCCCAAGAAGCAAAAAGAATATTGAATAAAAAAGGTCAAATTTATTCAAATACTTTGGATAATTGGAAATTTCTTGTTGGCAAAGAATTATTTAATGTATCCTATCCAAGATCATTTAAAAATTCTAAATTAAATGGAAGCTGTTTAAACATAATGGTCAAAAGAGGAAATGAAGTAGATCTTGAATACTCTAAAAAAGAAATAATAAAAAAAATGAATATATTTTTTGGTTATAATGTAGTTGATGATATAAAATTAAAGACTTTTGAAGGTGAGTTTGAAAAAATTAAAGAAGATAAAATAAATAATGCGACAAAAAGCAAAAATATTAAGCAGATAACTAATATTAAGAATGATAAAATTAAAAAATCTTTATTAGAATTAAATAAAATATTTAAATCAAGATGAAAAAAATACTAATACAAATAATTATAATTTCATTATTTTTTGTAATACATAATGCTAAAGCAAATATTAAATCGATCACAGAAGGTGATGTAGATGCAAAAGTAAAACTTATAGTTTTTGAATCTTTAACATGTAGTCATTGTGCAGATTTCCATAAAAATGTTTATCCTAGCTTAAAAACTGATTTTATAGATAAAGGTTTAATTTTAATCGAATTTAGAAATTTTCCATTAGATATGGCTGCATTTAATGCATCAAAAATAGCTCATTGTAAGAATGATGGAAATTCAGAAATACTTCATCATTTATATAAAAATCAAAGTAGCTGGGTAAGAGGAAGCACTATTGAAGATCTCAACAGAAACCTAAAGAAGGTAATTCAAGAATCAAATTTTAAATTAGATTTTGATAAATGTATAGCAGACTCAAAAATTGAAGATTTTATTTTAGAAGACCGAATCAACGGAGCTAAAAACTACAAAATAGAGGCAACACCAACACTTATAATCAATGGTGAAAAGTTCGAAAATACATCCAACTATAAAAAATTAAAAAAATATATAGAAAAACTGATATAAGTCATTGAATGGAGTTTAAAAAAATCCAATTAAATGGCTTTAAGTCTTTTGCAGAGAAAACTAACTTTTTAATTGAAAAAGGCCTTACAGGAATTGTCGGGCCTAACGGTTGTGGTAAGTCAAACATAGTTGAGTCTCTTAGATGGTGTATGGGAGAGACTTCGGCAAAAAGTATGAGAGGGTCTGGGATGGAAGATGTTATATTTTCAGGCACATCAAATAAACCCTCAAAAAATATTGCTGAAGTAGTTTTAAGTTTAAACAATGATAACAAAGATGGACCGCACCAATACAATGATCTAGAAGAAATAGAAATTCGAAGAAAGATTGAAAAAGATAAAGGATCAAAGTTTTACATAAACAACAAAGAAGTTAGAGCAAAAGATGCACAAATGTTTTTTGCAGATCTATCTACAGGGGCTCATTCGCCATCGCTAATAAGTCAAGGCAGAATTGGAGCATTAGTTACAGCAAAACCATCTGATAGAAGAGCTATACTTGAAGAAGCTGCTGGAATAGCTGGTTTGCATGTTAGAAGACATGAAGCAGAAATTAGATTAGGAGCAGCAGAAAATAATTTAAAGAGAGCCGACGAACTTAGAAGACAACAAGAAAAACAATTAGCAAATTTAGAAAAACAAGCTGAGGAAGCTGCAAAGTATAAATTAATTTCAGAGGAAATAAAAAAAGTTGAGGCAGGGCTTTATTATTTAAGACTTCTAGAAATTGATAAAGAAATCACTTTAGAAAATGAAGTAAATAATGAGGCAGATGGGAAAGTAGAAGAATTTAATAAACAAATTGAAGAATTAGAAACTAAAATTAAAAATGAACTTGAAAGAGTAGAGCCAATAAGACAAAAAAATATTGAAAATTTATCTAAGATCCAAAGATTAAATCTTGAGCTGAAAGCTTTAGATGAGGAAACTACTAGAATAAATGAGGAAATAGATACAATAAAAAGCTCTATAAAAGTTATAGATGAAGACATAGATAGAGAAAAAAGTATTGTAATTGATGCAAATTCTAACGAAAAAAGATTAAAAGAGGAGAGAAATATCTTAATTGATACAGATTCAAAATATTATGAAACAGAAAAACTTTCCAATCAAGACCTAGAAAACTCAAAATCAAAATTAAAAAATGAACAAGATAGAATGGATGCATTATTAGAGGGGTTCAGTGCTGAATCTCTGCAAAAAAATAATGAAATTATTAGCAACATAAAAAGTCAAATCGAAGAAGTTAAAAAATTAATTTCAGAAAATAGAAATCATCAGACAATAAAAATTTTAGATGAATGTATAATTAACTTGTCCTATTTAACTATGAAAGTTAAAGAAGTTGAGAATGATGATGTAATTTCAACTCTAACATCAAAAAGTGATCAAATAAAAAAATTACAGGACGATTATGCTGAAACTTATAGTAAAAACCAAAACATAAAAAATGAGTCAGTCAAAAGAAAAGAGAGAATTAGTATAATTGATCAAGAATTTGAAAGCTGGCAAAATCTTTTAACTAATTCTGAAAAAATGGTAAATGAACTTAATACCAGAAAAAATAAACTTGTAGAAAAATTGAATGTTCTAGAAAAACAACCTCAATCTCAAGCAGAAAAAAAAGGGAAAATTTCTGAAAACTTAAGGATTTCAGAAAATGAAAAAAATGAGAATGAAATTTTAGTTGAAAAAATTGATAATAATATTGTGGAAATTAGAAACCAATTAAACAACACAAAAGAAAATTCAATTGAAATTAGAGAAAAGAAAGCAAGCTCTGGAGCAACCATTGAAGGTTTAAATAAAAGGAGAAATGATCTTTTAGAAAGAGTTATGACAGATTTGAATGTTGAAGAAGGCAATATACTTAATTATTCTAATCTTGAAAAAGACGCTGAATTTCCTGACTTGGTCACTCAAGAAGAATTACTAGATGAAAAAAAGAGAGAAAGAGAAAAACTTGGATCTGTTAACTTAAGAGCAGATGATGAAACTGAAAAATATAAAAATGAAATAAAAAAAATGGAACAAGATAGACAAGATCTTGTTACAGCAATATTAAAATTAAAAGAGAGCATAACAGAACTTAATCAAAAAGGCCGAGAAAGATTGTTAGATGCATTTGAGAGAGTGAGTAGAAAATTTAATGAGGTTTACACAAAATTATTTAATGGAGGTAGTGCAAAATTAGAATTAGTAGATTCAGATGACCCACTAGATGCTGGTTTAGAATTGCTAGTCAGTCCCCCAGGAAAAAGGCTACAGTCAATTACTTTGCTCTCAGGTGGTGAGCAAGCTTTGACAGCATTATCTCTTATATTTGCAGTGTTTCTTACTAACCCATCCCCTATTTGCGTACTGGACGAAGTCGATGCACCGCTAGATGATGCAAATGTAACAAGATTTTGTAATCTATTAAATGAACTGACAAAGATTACCTCTACAAGGTTTATAATAGTGACCCACCACGCATTAACTATGTCAAAAATGGATAGATTATACGGGGTCACAATGCCAGAGAAAGGAATAAGTCAACTGGTTGCTGTTGACCTTCAAAAAGCTGAGAGCATGGTAGCTTAGTTTAATGGAAGAGGAAGATTTTAAAACTCGCCTTAAAAGTGCAAAAAATAAAGCAAAATCCAAATATTCTGAGAGTAAAGAGCCCTCAACATCAGGAATGGGTCATGCTTTTAAAATGAGTACAGAATTAGTTGCTGCAGTAGCTGTTGGGACAATTATTGGGTTTATTTTAGACAATTGGTTTGGTACTAAGCCTTGGTTAATTTTAATATTTTTTTTTGTAGGTGTGATTGCAGGAATAATGAATGTGATTAAATCAGCAAAAAGAATGCAACAAAAATAAGAGAATATAATGGCATCAAATCCAATGTACCAGTTCAATGTTTATCGGATTGGTCCGGAAATAAAGTTAGGCGCAGTTGACATTTCTTTTACTAATGCAAGCTTGTTTATGGTCATTAGTTCTTTAGCTATTTTGATAATTTTTAATCTAGGAGCAAAGAAAAAAACTCTAATACCTGATAAACTTCAATTACTGTCAGAATTAAGTTATTCCTTTGTAGCCAAAATGATTAGTGACACAGCAGGATCAAAAGCAAAACCGTACTTTTCATTTATTTTCTCACTTTTTATGTTTGTACTTTTTTGTAACATGTTTGGAATGATACCTTACGCATTTACAGTGACTAGCCATATTATAGTTACATTTGTGTTGGCAGCATTTATTTTCATTGGAGTTACAATAATTGGGTTCATGAAACATGGATTGGGGTATTTAAAATTGTTTGTTCCAAGTGGAGTTCCAATGGTTCTACTTCCACTAATAGTTGTTATTGAAATTATTTCGTATTTAAGTAGACCAATTAGTTTATCAGTAAGATTATTTGCTAATATGATGGCTGGTCACACGATGATGAAGGTATTTGGAGGCTTTGTTATAAGCTTAGGAATTGTAGGTGGATGGCTTCCACTTAGTTTTTCGGTTGCACTTACTGGTTTGGAGATACTAGTTGCTTTTCTTCAAGCATATGTATTTGCAATTTTAACATGCATTTATTTAAATGATGCATTAAATCTACACCATTAATAAAAAAAAGGAGGAAAAATGGAATTAGAAGCAGCAAAAATGATAGGAGCAGGTTTGGCAGCTATAGCACTAGCAGGTGCAGGAGTTGGTATAGGAATTATCTTTGGTAATTACTTATCTGGTGCTATGAGAAATCCATCTGCAGCTCAAAAACAATTCCCTAACTTGTTATTAGGATTTGCTTTAGCTGAAGCAACAGGATTGTTTGGACTAGTAGTTGCGTTGATTATTTTATTTGCATTTTAGTTAATGTTAAAAAAAATAGTTATTTTATTATTCGTTACATGCTTTGCATGTTTTAATACAGTATTTGCCGCTGAAAGTGGTGGTATGCCTCAACTTAATCCAGAGTTTTGGATTTCTCAAATCTTCTGGCTTATCATCACGTTTGGAATACTTTTTATTGTTTTGACGAAAGTTATATTGCCTAAGATTAGCGATAATTTAGAAACTAGAAAATCTCAAATACTTGAAAATATTGAGACCGCAGATAAGCAAAAAGAAGAAAGTCAAAAAAAAATTGACGAATATGAAAAGATTATTTTAGACAGCAAACTTAAAGCTAAAAGTTACTTTAATGAAGCTAGAGAAAAGATTTTGGATGATATTAATAAAAAAAGAGCTGCATTAGAGAAAGATCTTGACGAAGAAATAAGTGAAGTAGAAAAGGAATTGTCTGATCTAAAGCAGAAATCAGGGGAAAAAATAAATAAAATAGCAGCCGAAACATCAGCCGAGTTAATAAAAGAGCTAATTGGTGAAGAAGTAAACGGTAGCAGCATAGCAGCAATTGTAGAAGACCAATCAAAAATAAACAAAGAGAGAAAAGATGTTTGATGCAACTTTTTGGGTAGCAATATCGTTTTTTATATTTATAGGTCTATTGGTATATTTTAAAATACCTCAGAATATAAACAATCTCCTAACAAAAATGATAGGAGATATAAAAAAAGAAATCGATGAAAGTGAAAAGTTAAGAGTTGAGTCAAAAAAACTTTTAGATGAAGCTCAAGCTAAACTTAATTCTGTTGAAGGGGAGTCAAAAAAGATCCTTGATCAAGCTAAAACTGAGTCTGAACAACTTGTTATAAGTATGAATGAAAAATTTCATAAAACTTCTGAAATAAAGAAAAATTTAACTCAAACAAAAATAAATCAGATGAAAGAAGCAGCAATTAAAGAAATCAAAGATACTTCGATTAAAATTGCCCTGGAGTCTGTGAAAAAAATTATAACAACAACAGTTGATAAATCTAAACTAGATAATCTTTTTGAAAAAAATCTTGAAGAAGCAAAAACTGAATTAAAAAAAATTAATTCATAACTTAATTACGTTACATTTCCTCAAAATAATATAAAATCCAATTTATGAATTCGATAGTAATAGGGTCAGGTTTTGGGGGTATGGCTGCAGCATTAAGGTTAAAAGCTAAGGGCCATAATGTGACCTTAGTTGAAAAACACCATGATTTAGGTGGACGGGCTAGAGTTTTTAAAAAAAATGGATTTACGTTTGATGGTGGACCAACTGTGATAACAGCACCCTACCTAATTGATGAATTATTTCAGCTTTTTAACAAAAATTCAAAAGATTATTTAGAAATTAAATCTTTAAAAACTTGGTATCAATTTGTTTTCGAAGATGGCTTTAAGTTTGACTACTCTGGCGATGAAGAAGAGATGATTGACCAAATAAAAAAGATTAACGAAAAAGATGTTAACGGATATAAAAACTTAGTTAATTTTACAAAAAAGATTTTTGATAAAGGTTTTACTGAATTATCAGATGTTCCATTTGATAAACCCTATTTTATGTTAAAGCAGATACCATCTTTATTTAATTTAAAGAGTTATAAATCTGTTTACGGTTTGGTTTCTTCTTACGTAGAAAATGAAAAATTAAGAAGATTACTTAGTATGCATCCACTGTTGGTAGGTGGTAACCCTTTTACAACAACATCAATATATGGATTAATTTTATATTTAGAAAAAAAATGGGGAATTCATTATTCTATGGGTGGGACTGGTCAAATAATAAATGGTATGGAAAAACTAATGAATGAAGAAAATATAAAAATATTTAAAGGATGTGAAGTAAATAAAATCTTATCAAATAAAAATAAAATTACTGGCGTTGAACTAAACAATGGGGATAAAATAGAAGCAGATAATGTTATTTGTAACGCTGATCCACCAGCAGTTTATTCAAAATTAGCAAACACAAATAGCAGTAATTCTATTTTTAATTGGAAAATGAAAAGAATGGAATATTCAATGGGTTTGTTTGTTTATTACTTTGGAACCAAAAAAGTTTACGACGATGTTGAACATCATACAATCAAATTTGGAGATAAGTACAAGGAACACTTGGACGATATTTTTAATAATAAAAAATTAAATGACGACATTAGTTACTATTTACATAGACCAACAGCTACAGATAAATCGATGGCACCTGATAATCATGATTGTTTTTATGTGTTGGTGCCAGTTCCTAATAACCAATCTGGCATAGACTGGTCTATTGAAGGAGATAAAATGAAAAACCTGGTTATTAAAAAAATGGAGGAAAGTTTACTACCTAATTTAAGAGAAAATATTGTCGAGGATTTTTATTTAACTCCAGATTATTTTGAGAAAGAGTTAAATACTAAATATGGCTCAGGTTTTTCTATTCAACCAAAATTTACCCAATCAGCTTATTTTAGATTTCATAATAAATCAGAGATTTTTGATGGTTTATATTTTGTTGGAGCAGGCACTCATCCTGGAGCAGGTGTACCAGGAGTACTATCTTCAGCAAAAGTCTTAGACAAAATTTTGTAATGGAGAAAAAGAGTTTTCTATCAATATACGCAAAATCTTTTAACTGGGCTGGTTTTTTTCTTCCAAAAGAAACTTATTTGAAATGTTCTAATTTATACGATTTTTGTAGAACTTTAGACAATATAGCAGACGATGAAGGAACAATTGATGTTAAATTAAGAAGATTTTTAAATTTCAAAAATAATTTTATCAATAAAGAATTTCAGAACCGTATAATTAAAAATATGTGGGTATTAATGGATGAAAATAATATTTCCACAAAAATTGTAGAAGACTTATTCGATGGTGTGGAGTCTGATATTCAAAATGAAATAAGATTAAATTCGAAAAAGGAATTATTAATTTATTCATATAGAGTAGCAGGAACCGTTGGATTAATGATGGCAAAAATTTTAAATGTCACTAGCTCTAATTCTCATAAATCGGCTATAGATTTGGGAATAGCTATGCAACTAACAAATATTTCGAGAGATGTAGTAGAGGACTCAAAAAATAAAAGGTTTTATATAAAACATAATTTTGAAACAATAAAAGAAACATTGGCTACTGCAGACTTATTTTATGATAGTAGCTTTTCATCAATAAAAGATATTCCTTTAAGTCTTCGATTTTCAATTTTAGTTGCAAGAAGAGTTTATAGACAAATTGGAAGAAATATTATTAAACAACAAACAATTCAAAATTATAATAAATCAGGTAAAATTTTTGTTACTAATGGTGGCAAAATATTTCAAACAATATTATCTATATATGACTTGCTAAAACTATCATTGATTAAAAAACATAATCACCTTAGAGATAAAGAACACGAATTAATTAGTGAAGAAATAAATTTAAATGAAAGATTTTGATTTTATCATAATTGGTGGTGGTTGTGCAGGATTATCTTTAGCATATGAGTTAGAGATCAATAATAAGTTAAAAAATAAAACTTTAGCTATTATTGAGCCAAGAGATGAATATAAAAAAGATAAAACTTGGTCTTTTTGGAAAACATTCCCACATAATTTTGAGGATTGTGTAAAAAAAAATTGGAAACATTTCTCAATAAATGTGCCTCAAAAAACTAGACATCTAGAGTGCGATAATTATCAGTATCAAAGTATTGATAGTGGGTTATTTTATGAGAAGATAAACAACAAATTAAAAGAGAATAAAAATATTTCCTTCCACAAAAATGATCAAAATATAAATTTTGATAACTCTTTAGTATTTAATAGCGTTCCAAAATTAGATAATCAAAACTCTGGTCTTTGGCAACATTTCTGTGGGGTAGAAATAGAAACAAAGAAGGAATTTTTTGATGAAGAAATGATGAATCTAATGGATTTTGATTGTGAGCAGAGAGGAAGTGTTCATTTTTTTTATACACTTCCATATTCAAAAAATACAGCATTAGTTGAAACAACTTGGTTATCAGAAATGAATGACGATTCCCAAAAAGATTATGATCAGCAAATTAAAGAATATATTGAGAATAATCTAAAAATAAAAGATTATAAGATTACATACAAAGAAGTGGGTGCAATACCTCTTTTTTACCCAAGAATTGACCAAGTAAAAAATAAAATTAATATCGGAACAGCTGGTGGTATGACAAGGTTAAGTACTGGTTATACTTTTCTAAATATTCAAGAACAAAGTAAATATATAAGAAAAAATATCGAAAACATTAGTAAATTGAAAACTTTTCAAATTAAAAAAAAATATCAATTTCTTGATAATATTTTTTTAAAAGTTCTTAAAAATAATCCAAGCAAAATGCCAAATATTTTTTTTAGGATGTTTAATAATAAATCTAATACTGTTATAAAATTTTTGTCGAATAGAAGTAATTTATTTGAAGATTTATCGATAATATTAAAAATGCCTAAATGGATTTTTATTAAAGCACTTTTTTAAATTAAATGATTAGAATTAATTTTTACCACTCTTTAATTTTTTTTAATTTATGTATACTTTTATCTGGAATAAAATATCTTAGAGAAGGCAGTTTCTTACTAATTTCGTTGTTTTTAATTTTAACAATTGGAATATCTCATGGCTCTCTGGATCATATTAAAGGTAAAAAACTAATTAAATATTTTGGATATAAATCAATGGGTATTTTTTATTTGAGTTATTTACTTATTGGTGCAGTTATAATATTGATTTGGTTAATATTTCCAAAATCATTACTTTTCTTATTTTTAATTATCGCTGCTTTTCATTTTGGAAAAGAGGACTCCGAATTTATTAACCAAAAGAAAAACTTTGAATTAATTTATTTTTTAAAAGGATCATTAATAATTACCTCACCCTTATTTTTCCACAAAGAAGAGACACTGACAATATTCGAGACATTAAATTTTTATATTTCAAATAATTTAATAATATCTAACGAGATATTATTCATATTTATCTTACTATCTTTAATTTCTGGAATTATTTTATCATTAAACAAAAGTATCGAAGCAAAATCATTATTATTGATGGATTATTTATCAATATTAATCCTAAATTATTTTCTTAATCCAATAATTGCTTTTACGATTTACTTTTGTTTTTTACATTCTATTAGGCACTCGATTTCTTTGATTAGAGAATTAAATAAAAATTTAAAAAAAGGTTTAACAGTATTCATCAAAAAAGCCTTTCCACTAACAATTTTAACGATTTTAGGATATGTTGTTTCAATATCAATTCTGAATAATTATAACGAATTTAATGAAACTATATATCGAGTAATTTTTATTGGATTGGCCTCATTAACTTTTCCACATATATTGCTCGAATATTTAATTGAAAAAAATGAGCAATAAAAATATTAATTTAATTGGTTGGATTTTATTCATTATTTCTGCATTGGGTTTTATCATATCAAGTATAGGAAGTTTTTGGGCTATGTTTGGCAGTCTTTTTTTTCTAATTGCATGCATTGTTTTTTTAATTCCATTTTTTCGAAAGGATGAAAGTGAAAAATAATCATCTTAAAATACTTTTAGCAGCTCCCAGAGGTTTTTGTGCAGGTGTTGATAGAGCAATTGAAATTGTAAAGAAAAGCATAGAAAAATATGGCGCTCCTGTATATGTAAGACATGAAATAGTTCATAACAAACATGTAGTAGATGGTTTAAAAAAAATTGGCGCAATATTTGTTGAAGAGATTGATGAAATTGAGGATAAAACGAGGCCTGTTGTCTTTTCAGCTCATGGTGTACCAAAATCTGTTCCTCAAGAAGCAGAAAGTTTAAATATGATTTTTGTAGATGCTACATGTCCACTTGTATCTAAAGTTCATAGAGAAGCAGAAAATTTAGATAAAAAGGACATTAAAGTTTTGCTTATAGGTCATAAAAACCATCCTGAAGTGATTGGTACTATGGGGCAAGTCACTGATGGAAAAATTGATCTTATAGAAACGATTGATGATGCAAAAAATTATGAAAGAGGTGAAAATAAAAAACTTGCTTATATAACACAAACAACATTGTCGGTTGATGATACAAAAGATATTATAAACGTTTTAAGAGAACGTTTTCCTGATATTCACGAGCCAAAAAAAGATGATATATGCTATGCAACTACAAATAGACAAGCAGCAGTGAAAAAAATTGCAAAAGATTGTGATAATCTTTTTGTAATTGGTAGTAGAAATTCATCTAACTCAGTTAGATTGGTTGAAGTAGCTAAAAATAATGGATGTGAAAATGCTGAATTAATTCATTCGGAAAGCACTTTTCCACTAGAAAAAATATCTAAATGCAAAACAATAGGTATTTCATCTGGTGCCTCGGCTCCTGAAGTATTAGTTAATGAATTCATAGAAAATATTAAAAAAAAATTTACTGTAGAAATAGAGGAAGTTGAAATAGTCAAAGAAGACGTAACATTTAAAATCCCAGGAAAATTGAATTAATGGCTGTATATACAAGGATAAATCAAAACGATTTAAGCTTGATCGAAAAAAACTTTAAGATTGGGAAAATCTATTCATTTTCTGGCATTAAAAAAGGAATTGAAAATACAAACTACTTAATAAAAACAAATAAAAAGAAAATAATACTGACTATATTTGAAAAAAGAGTTCAATTAAAAGATTTACCTTTTTTTATGAACTTAATGTTTGGTTTATCTAAACATAAAATTAAATGTCCTGAACCAATAAAAAATAAAAAAGGCAAATATTTATTCAAAATTAAAAATAAAACTGCATGTTTGGTAAGTTTTTTAGAAGGAAAAGATAAAAATCAACTAACAAGTAAAGACTGTTTTCAAGTTGGAAAAAATGCTGCTCTGTTACATTTAGCTGCTAAGAAATTAAGATTGTATAGAAAAAATTCGTTATCAGTAAATTCTTGGGGACCTTTGCTAAATAGAATAGATAAAAGAATTAACAAACTTTCAAATAATTTAATTAAGACCATGAAAACTGATTTAATTGATATTAAGAAAAAATGGCCAAAAAATATGCCAAATGGAATAATTCATAGTGATCTTTTTATTGATAATATTTTTTTCTATAAGAAAAAATATTACGGTTTTATTGATTTTTATTTTTCTGCAAATGATTTCTTAGCTTATGAATTAGCCACATGTGTAAATGCATTATGTTTTAAGAAAAGAAATAAAGTTTTTGTGCTAGACAAAAGTAAATCTGCACATTTATTAAGAGGTTACCAATCAATACGTAAACTTACTATCATAGAAAAGAGTAATTTTAATACTCTATGTAGAGGATCAGCTTTAAGATATCTTCTTACAAGATCATATGATTACCTAAATACTCCAAAAAAGGCATTGATAAAAATAAAAGATCCAAAAGAATATTTAGATAAATTAAATCATCATAGAAAATTAAATTCTTTCAAGGACTATTCCTAATGATAAAAATCTATACTGATGGATCGTGCTTGGGTAATCCAGGAAATGGTGGGTGGGCTGCAATCATCATAGAGAATGAAAAGAAAACTCAAATAAAAGGTAGCAAAAAAGATACCACTAATAATCAAATGGAATTACTAGCTCCAATAAAAGCTCTTAAAAAAATTCCTAAAGGAAGCAGTGTTCAGATTTTCACAGACTCTAAATATGTAAAATCAGGAATTACAGAGTGGATACATAATTGGAAAAAAAATGGTTGGAAAACTGCAAATAAACAACCCGTTAAAAATAAAGAACTTTGGAATGAATTAGATAATCTAACTGAAAAATTTGAAATAAAATGGAGTTGGGTTAAAGGCCACTCCACAGATACTTTAAATAATGAAGTAGATTTAATTGCAAGGGAAGCTGCAAACTCCTAACATAGGGTTGTAAACAAAATACTTTTTTTTTCTTAAATCGATCAATTCTGTCTCATGTGACAATCGCTAAATTTTAAAAAAAATAATCAATATTAAATAAAAAAGCTTAATGAAAGGATATTTATGAAAAAAATAATTTTATCATTTGTGTTTGCAATGTTCTTTAGTTCAGCATTTGCAGGTTCTTGTCCTATGATATCCAAGAATATAGATGCAAAAATTGAAGAAGCTCAAAAACTTCGTGATGCAGGGATCCAAGCCCATTCAGATGGTGATCATGCAAAGTCAGAAGAATTACTTAATAAAGCACTTGAGTTATTTAAAAGCTAAATTGGTTAAGGGGCACCTGGTAACAGAGTGCCCCTTTCATTAAGACAAATTAAACAACAATTAAATAAACTAATTTTGATAAAGTGATTATTAATTTACAGGTATTGTAAAACTTGGAGCGTATGTTCTGTGTTTATCTGTAATTGCATCTGTTATCCCAAGGTCAAAGAATAGTATACTCGCACCTAGTTTTGCTCCTTCAATACTACTAGCTATACCACCAACGCCAGTTTTCCCTGTTTCTGTCTTACAGTTAAATCTTAAAATATCATCTGATCTTCTAATCATGAATGTTCCAGGAACTTTTCCACTCCATGAACCCCTTTTATTAGTTAGATTACATGTACCGTCACTTCCATCGCTGAAAGACAAGGCTACAGGAGTATTTGGATCATTTACAATAGTAGCGCAGGATGAAAGAAAAATTGAAGAAATTAATATTAATAGGAATTTTTTCATACTAAATGTTATTATAAATAATATCGGAATTAAACTAAATAATTTTCAAAATACTATCCGCTGAGGATATTCCACAATTTTTAGTTTCTTCCTCTTCTTGAATATTTTGCACTTCCAAGTTGTTAATAATCATTGCATAACGGCTTGATCTCATGCCCATACCTTTTGAGTTTCTATCAACTTCAGCACCTATCAGCTTAGTAAATGACAAATAAGGATCAGCTAACATAGTTATATTTTCCCCTATGTTGTTCGCTTCACCCCAAGCATTCATTACATAAGGGTCATTAACAGCTAAGCAAAATATTTTATCAATACCTTTATCTAAGATTTGTTGAGCATTTTTAACATAACCTGGTAAATGAAACTTAGAGCATGTAGCTGTGAATGCACCAGGTAATCCAAATAATATTATTTTATTTGATCCTAATACCTCAGAAATATTTTGTTCCTTGGGTTCACCATCAACTAAATGGAAGATTTTTACATCTGGGATTTGATCATTAATTTTTAGCTTCATAATTTACTTTTAACAAAAATTTTTACCGCTTCAGTATCATTTTTTAATAGTTGAAAATTTTCCTCTTTACCATGAACATATTGAAGCTCTTGAGGTAGTTCTTCATGTTTATTTATAGCATTATCTGTTGCAGCTGGAAATTTACATGGATGGGCAGTAGACAAAACTACACAATCATTAAATGATAGCTTGTGTGCAGCGCCTACTCCAACTGCTGTATGCGGATCTAAAATAATATTATTTTTCTCAAAATTTTTCTTTATAATTTCTAAAGTTTCATTTTCATTACAACTTTCTGAAACAAAATCTTTTTGTATAATATCTAAGTTTGATTTATCAATTTTGTATTCATTTTGTTTAATTTTTTTCATTATATCTGATGTAATTTCAGAATTAGAGTTATTTACATAATAAATTAGTCTTTCAAAGTTACTTGCTAATTGGATATCCATACTTGGGGAAAGTGTTTCTTTTACTTTTTTTGAAATATAATCACCATTTGAGATTGCTCTATGTAATATATCATTCTCATTAGTTGCAACGATAAGTTTGTCAATTGGCAATCCCATTTGTTTTGCAAGATATCCTGCAAAAACATCTCCAAAGTTTCCTGTGGGAACTGAAAACGAAATAGGTTTATCAACATTAAGTTTAAAATAGGTATAAAAATAATAAACTGCTTGAGCAATTATTCTTGCCCAATTAATAGAATTAACCCCTGACATATTTATTGATTTAGAAAAATTTAAATCTGAAAACATTTGCTTAACAATATTTTGGCAATCATCAAAATTTCCGTCAATTGCAATATTGAAAACATTTTCATCCTCAACTGTTGTCATTAACTTTCTTTGCACTGGTGAAATTCTATTATTAGGATGTAAGACAAAAATATTTAAGTTTGATTTACCTTTAATTGCATCTATAGCCGCAGCACCAGTATCACCTGATGTAGCAACGACAATGTTAATTTTTTTATGATTTTTACTTAAATAATATTCATACAAGTTACCAATAAACTGCATTGCAATGTCTTTGAATGCTAATGTTGGACCATGAAACAACTCTAAAAACTTCAAATCACCAACATTTGAAATTTTAACAACATCTTTTTCTCTAAAAGTTGAATAAGATTTTTTAATTAATGATGAAAGATCATCTTTAGAGATAAAATCTGATGAAAATTGATTTATTATTTCAGTAGATAAATCATTATAATTATGATTTTTAAGCTCTGACAATTCATTTAAGCTGAATTTTTTTAAAGATGTGGGCACATAAAGTCCACCATCATCAGCTAATCCTTTGATGAAAACATCTTCAAAACTATATTCTTTTGAATTATCTCTTGTACTTACGTATCTCATGAATTTTTTTTACCATTTTCCTATAAAATAAATAGGATTATTTATTTTATAATCTGGTCTACCAAAAATAAGACAAAAAGCAAAAATAAGTAAAAAATTGAGTAAGAAAATACCTTTTTAGCCTTCTTTATTTCAAATTTATTTTTTTTGAACTTAAGAAGATCATAACAAACATAGTTGTAATAAAAGGTAAGTAATAACGATACTATTAAGAATGTTTCGCCCACAAAACCAATGTAATAAGGCAAGATAACTATTGGTAACATTATTAAAGAATAAACAAATATATTTTTCTTCGTTTCCTCAATACCGTTAGTAATGGGCAACATTGGAATTTTAGCTTTCTGGTAATCATCTGCTTTATAAAGGCTAAGTGCCCAAAAATGAGACGGGGTCCAAAAGAATATGATTAAGAAAAATGTTATCGGTTCTAATGTTAATGAGTTGGTAGCTATTGTCCACCCTATAACTGGTGGCAGTGCACCTGATGCGCCTCCTATAACAATATTTTGGGGAGTTTTTCTTTTTAACCAAATTGTATAAACAAATACATAAAATGCGATCGTTATAGATAATAAAATAGCTGATGTTAAATTTGAAAAGTAATAAAGACCAACCACAGATATTATAGACAAAACTGTTCCAAACAATAAAGCGTGCTCCCTGTTCACTTTTCCAGTAGGGATTGGTCTTAGACAAGTTCTTGTCATCAATTTGTCAAGATCAGCCTCGTACCACATATTTAATGCACCTGCAGCACCTGCTCCCATCGTTACAAAGAAAATTGCAATTATTGAATTTAAAAAAGAAACTGATACTGGAGCTGTCAATAATCCAACTGCACAAGTAAAGATAACCAAAGACATTACTCTTGGTTTCATCAATAATAATAAATATTTTGAATAAGATAAAAAGCTTACGGAAACTGATTTTTTTTTAATTGTATTTGCAGTCACTATTACTCAACATTTAGTGAAACAAATATTACAAGTAATATAACGCCTGCTATTAAAATATGATTTCCAAGATCAAATATACCTACCTTGCTGTTTTTCTTATCAATTAATCTTCTTCGCAAAGGTATTTGATCATAAGGATTTATTGTGACTTTATCACCTTGTTCTTTTTGGTTTTCAACTTTTACCGAATAACCAAACCAAACAATATAGATAAAAAATACAAATAAGATTAAGAAAAAAGCTAAATATCCGTAAGCGTCCATATTAAGCTCCCCCTACTACAAAATAAAAGAATCTTGAAAATAACGTATATTGAAATTCTGCATTCATTAAAAATATAAAACAGGCAATTGCTGTCATTGGCCATAACAGTACATTTACTAAAGCGTATCTTTCCCAAAACAAGTGCATGAAGAAAGCCATAATAAGTCCTGCTTTTAGAAACATGAAGAATAATATTAGAGACCATCTTAACATTCCCTGGAATTGGTACCAGTCAACCATGTATGAAAAGAAACTTAAAACAAATAACAGCCCCCAAATCCAAAGATAAATACCTATTTTTTGAGTACTTGTTTGCTCCTCTTGTTTATTGGGTTCTTCCATTTTGTTAGTCTCTTCCATAAATTATTTTACCACAAGTAGAAAAATGCAAAAATAAAAACCCAGACTAGATCCACGAAGTGCCAATAAAGACCTAATATTTCAATTTCAACATAATCCCCTTTCATCTTGGTAAACCAACCTCTTTTTTTGGTCTCATAATGACCTGCAAAAACTTTGTATGTATATATGAATAAGAAAATCACACCTATTGAGACATGGAAACCATGGAAACCTGTTATCATAAAAAAGAAGGAACCAAACTGAGCTGCTCCAAAAGGGTTTCCCCAAGGTCTCACACCTTCATGAATTAGTTTAGACCATTCAAATACTTGCATTCCTACAAAAGTAAGTCCACCTACAGCAGTAGCTAGAATTAGCCATCCACACATTTTACGGTTTTTTTCGTAACCATATTTAACTGCTAAAGCCATTGTTCCACTACTTGTGATCAATACAAAAGTCATTATCGCAATTAATAAAAGCGGGACAGGTACACCTCCTACATATAAAGAAAAAACTTCACTAGTGTTTGGCCAATCAACTATAGTTGACCCTCTACCCTTCATATATGAAATTAAAAAACAGCTGAATACAAAAGTATCACTCAATAAAAAGATCCACATCATAGCCTTGCCCCAATGTACACCTTTAAACATTGTTTGGTCTGAACCAGTGTCAGACGCCATGCCCTTAAACCCTGGTTTAAGTTCAAAGCCGTCTATTTTTTGTTCAGACATTATATTTCTCTTAAGTTTTCTCTACTTCAGTATTTGCTAC
Source organism: Candidatus Pelagibacter sp. (assembly GCA_045566995.1). Lineage (GTDB taxonomy): Bacteria > Pseudomonadota > Alphaproteobacteria > Pelagibacterales > Pelagibacteraceae > Pelagibacter. The sequence continues at coordinate 13,707 of JBJLDU010000013.1, read as the reverse complement.
TTCACTTGGAGCGGTTGTTTGTGGAATAAAGTCATCTTTAGCTCCTGGAACACTAAAATCATAAGGCCATCTGTGAACAACTGGAAGTCTTTCACCAAAATTACCATGTTCTGGTGGAACAGTAGAAGTATACCATTCAAGTGAATTAGCTTTCCAAGGATTCTGTTCAGCTTTTTTTCCTGTTTTTAATGTTTTAATGATATTGAAAACTAAAATAAATTGTGCTGCACCAACTATAAATGCTGCAATACTTATAAATTCATTCATTCCTACTGCAGATGTCATGTATGGACTATCATACATCTCAAAATATCTTCTTGGAACTCCAATAAAACCTAAATAGTGCATAGGGAAGTATATTGAGTAAGCTCCTAAGAAAGTAATCCAGAAATGCCATTTTCCTAATGTTTCATTTAACATTTTTCCAGCTACTAATGGGAACCAATGATAAACTGCACCCATAATTACCATTAATGGTGCAATACCCATGACCATATGGAAGTGGGCTATTACGAAATATGTGTCTGATAATGGAACGTCAACTGAAACGTTTCCTAAGAATATTCCAGTAATTCCACCATTTACAAATGTTACAATAAATCCTAGACACCATAACATTACAGTATTAATTCTAATATTTCCTCTCCACAAAGTTAGTATCCAGTTATAAACTTTCATGGCGGTTGGAACTGCAATAATTAATGTGGTTGTTGCAAAGAAAAATCCAAACCAAGGGTTCATTCCACTAACATACATGTGGTGAGCCCATACGAAGAAACTTAAACCTCCAATACCTACGATCGCCCAGACCATCATTCTATAACCAAAAATATTTTTTCTGGCATGAACAGATATTAAGTCAGAAACTATTCCAAATGCGGGCAATGCAACTATATAAACCTCAGGGTGTCCAAAGAACCAAAATAAGTGCTGGAAGAGAATTGGGCTTCCACCACCGTATTCGAGAACCTCTCCTGCTTTTAAAATTGTTGGCATAAAGAAACTTGTTTGTAGAACCTTATCTAATGTCATCATTATTGCACTAACTAGTAGTGCTGGAAATGCTAACATTGCAAGTACAGTTGCTGTAAAAATACCCCAAACTGTTAGAGGCATTCTCATTAAAGTCATTCCTCTAGTTCTAGCTTGAAGAATAGTAATCATATAATTCAGTCCACCCATTGTGAAACCAATTACAAATAAAGATAAAGATATAAGCATTAGAAGTATTCCCATACCTGATCCTGGAGTTCCTTCTAGAATTGTTTGAGGAGGATATAATGTCCATCCGGCTCCCGTTGGTCCACCCGGAACAAAGAAACTTGCCATTAAAACTGCAACAGCAACAAAAAACATCCAGAAGCTAAGCATATTTACATATGGGAAAACCATATCTCTTGCTCCAACCATGAGTGGAATTAGATAGTTTCCAAATCCTCCCAGAAACAAAGCAGTTAAAAAATAAACTACCATTATCATTCCATGCATAGTTACAAATTGATAATAATGTTCAGCTGTCATGAAACCTGCTAACTCAGGAAAACCAAGTTGGAGTCTCATTAACCATGATAAAATTAATCCCACAATTCCAGTAAATACTGCCGTTAAAAAATATTGAACACCAATAACCTTAGCGTCCTGACAAAAAATCCATTTTTCGATAAAACTATGTGCATGATATAAATCTTGTTCAGGTATTTCGGCTGGTCTTACATAATCCATATCGGGATTAACTGATCCAGCTGAACCATCTAAAACCTCTGATGATTGGGCCTGGTATGATTTATTATTATCGTATTCGTCTGACATATTTTTATCCTTTATATATATTTTTTTTTAAATTAATAAATTGTTATTTTTTGACTAATTTGTTCCCGTCCACGTTTAATTTTTCGTATCTGGCTGATAATTGTTGAAAAGTTTCTTGCTCGCTCAACCACACTTCATAATCAGCTTTATCTTGAACCTCAACACCGCCTCTCATTGCGTAATGACCAACTCCACAATATTCTGCACATAAAACTTCATATTCTCCAACTTTATTTGGTTCAAACCAATAAAAAGTAACTGTTCCAGGAACAGCATCCATTTTTGATCTAAATTGAGGCACATACCAATTATGAAGAACGTCAACTGATCTTAATAGTATTTTTACAGGTCTATTATTTTCTAAATTTATTACATCGCTCTCAATCATAATGTCATCTTTTCCAAAAGGATCGTCTGGATTGATACCAAAAGGATTGTTATCAGCAATATTTCTAACTTGTGTAGTTCCTAATTTTCCATCTGCACCAGGAAGTCTGTATTGCCATCCCCACTGCCAAGCCATTACATCCACTTCGAGTGCATTCTTTGGTACATTTACATATTGATTCCAAATTATAAGACCAGGAGCAAGTAAAGCACACACTCCAAGGGTTGTTGCCCATGTTAAAATTTTTTCTAATTTTTTATCTTCAGGTTTATATTCTGCTCTTCTATCTTCTTTATGTGAGTATCTAAAAATACAATAAACCATGAACAAACATACAGCTACAAATACGCCTCCTCCTACCCAGAATGTAAGAGTAATTGTGCTATCCATTCCACCCCAATTTGATGCTATGTCAGTCCAGTACCAAGGTGTGAAAATGTGAAATAAGATAGATCCGACGATTACTAATAAAAATATTATTCCTGCATGCATAATGCTTATATAGAAGAATAATCCTATAATTACCTATGACAAAATGTCATAAAACATATTAATTATACTAATATAATCAATATCTTTATGCTTGGTAAATTAGGTATTTTAATCACAATTCTCGCTTTGGTTTTAGCTTTCTATTTTGTAATTTCTTTGGGAGCAGGAAGATTTTCAAAAGGAGAGACAAAACCAGAAACCAAAAGGTATCTGAGATCAGTTAACATTCTTTTAATAATAATTGCGGTATTTGGGTCTTTGCTAGTTTTGTTTATGTAACTAAGCAATTAAAGATTTACAGAACTCTATAACAGTATCATTGTAAGCAAACATTATTGTAAAAAAGACTAGCCAAACTATAAACAGAAAGAACCAGTATAGGGAGAGGGCATTAATACTTTTTTCCTCTTTATTATAATCCTTCTCATCTAATTTAAGAATTTTTGAACTGACTTTTCCCCAAAAATAAAGTCCTCCCAAAAGATGAATGCCGTGTAATGCTGTAAAAAAATAATAAGAGGAGAAATAAGTATTAGTAGAAACAAAATTTCCACTTTTCATAAGTTGATACCATAAAGCTAACTGAAGAAATAAAAATATATAACTTAAACCACCAACATAAATTAAATTTCTTTTTATTGTAGTTTTAATTCCGTTTTTTAAATCTTTACTTATTTTATTAAAAAATATTGTTACTAGTATTAAGACAAATGTATTTATCCAAAGTAAATTTGTCTTAAGTATAAAAGTTGTATCTTGCTCTGGTGGCAGTGAGTATAGATAGCCTGTAAAAATCAAACTAAATAAAGTAGTACTTACTCCAAAAATTATAATAACTGCTGACATTTGATTTGAAATTTCAAATGTCTTTCCTGCATGAGTACTATCAATTGCTGCTTGACTAGCTTCCCAAGGCTTTTCAGTTAATGTGCTAAATATTTTCTTTAATAGAGACATAATATTTATATAGTTCGAATATAATATTTTACAATAATGAAAATAAAAACCTCAATTGCAGTATTAACTGGATGTTTAACAATATTCTTATTTTTAATGCTTCCTGTATTTCTTTCTATGAAAGAACAAAAAGACCAATCAGTCGCAGCTTTCAAGGGATCAGACTTTGAGCTCAAAGATATGAATAATAATTCAATTACTCAAGAATCTTTTGACGGACCCTTAACTGCAATTTTTTTTGGTTTCACAAATTGTCCTGACGTTTGCCCCATGACTTTAAATAAAATGGATATCGCTTTGAATAGAATTAAAAAAAATAAAAAAAAAGATTTTAAAGTTTTTTTTATTAGTGTTGATCCTAAAAGAGATACTCCAGAAGTTGTAAAAGATTATCTGAGAAATTTTGACAACGAGTTTGTTGGAATTACAGGAGATCCAGGAGATATTTTTTTATTGTCACAATCATGGGGAATAATAAGTCAAAAAATCTTTTTTGAAAATGGAGATTATAATATTGATCACAGCTCACCCGTTATACTTCTTAAAGATGGAAAATATATCGCTAAAATTTCTCATAGAGACGATATTAAGCAATCAATTAAGTTAATTAACAAATATTTATAAATTCAAAATATAACTTAGTATTGATATTGAAGATATCACTGCTGTCTCTGATCTTAGAATATTTTCATTGATCTTAAATGGTTTTACACCTTTAAAATTTAAGATGTTATTTCTTTCTTGTTCTGAAAAATCTCCCTCAGGTCCAATTATAATGCACAAGGGTTTGTTTCTCACTTTATTAATTTCAATTTTTTTATTTTTAGTATTTAAATCTGTAAAAATTAAATCAATTTTATCTTCATTTTTTTTTAGGAAACTGTTTAAGTTTTGAGGTTTTTCTAAAAAAGGTAGGTTAATTCTATTTGATTGCTCAGTTGCCTCAATTATTATTTTTTCTAATCTCTCAGAATTAATTTTTCTAACAATAGTACGATCAAAAATAATTGGAATAAATTTAGTAACTCCCAATTCTGTAGCCTTCTGTATCATGAAATTTGAATAATTTGATTTAATTGGAGAAAATGCCAACCAAATATCAACAGGATTTTCTTTATTTCTCAATTTTTCTTGAATATTAAATTCAACTATTCCACTTTTGATATTATTAATTTTAGCTAACCACTCACCATTTTTATTGAATAGTGAAAAATTTTCACCAATTTTAACTCTCATTACTTTTGTTAAATAGTGTGATTGTGGTTTTTCAAGCCAAGAATTTAAATTAAGAGATAAACTTTCAGGAAAAAATATTCTAATATTACTCATATTAAGAAAGTAATTTATGAAAAATATTAAAGCAATAATTTTCGATGCCTATGGAACTTTATTTGATGTAAATTCTGCAGCAGAAAAATGTAAAGATAAAATTGGTAGCAAATGGGAAAGTTTTTCAAATTATTGGAGAACAACTCAGCTAGAATATACTTGGCTTAGAAGTCTAATGAAAAGACATAAAGATTTTTGGAAAATTACTGAGGATAGTCTTGATAAATCAATAAAAGTTTTCGATATTAATCCAGATATGAAAAGTGAATTATTAGATCTTTATAAAATTCTATCTCCCTATCCAGAAGTAAAAGAAACTCTAAAATTATTAAAAGAAAAAAATTACAAACTATCAATACTTTCAAATGGTACTCCTTCACTGCTTAAAGGGTTGGTTTCCAGAAACAATATAGAAGTTTTTGATGATATTTTTTCAGTAGAAGAAGTGGGTATTTTTAAACCAGATTCGAAGGTATATGATATTCCAGTTAAAAAATATGAGATTGAAAAAAATGAAGTTGCTTTTCTAAGTGCAAATACATGGGATGTTTCTGGAGGCGGTAATTATGGTTTTAATGCCATTTGGGTGAATAGAAATAATACTATTTTTGATAATCTAGATTACTCTCCAGTAAATCAGATAAATAATCTTAAACACTTGCTTGATATTGTTTAAACAAGTTATTATTTTAAAATTATGACAAACATTTTAGATCTTCTTGCAAGAATTTTAATTTCTGCGTTATTTCTTCTAAATGGTATTTTTAAATTTAGTAATTACGATGGAACTGTTGAGTGGATGGAAGGTTTTGGAGTACCAGGAATTTTGCTTATACCAACAATAATATTGGAGATAGTTGGACCTATCTTAATTATTTTAGGCTATAAAGCAAAAATTGCAGCTGGTTTCTTAAGTCTATTTTGTATCGCTACAGCAGTTATTTTCCACAATGATTTTTCAGACCAGATGCAATTAGGATCTTTTTTGAAAAATATAGGATTAGCAGGAGGGTTTCTATTTATATTTATAAATGGAACTAAAGACCTTAGTTTAGATAAGAAATTTTAAAAAATATGTCAGATATAGAGGTAAAAAAAATTATAGAGCCAATGCTAGCATCTGATGGTGCTGGTGTGAAATTAAAGAGAAGCATTGGGGTTGAGCCAAATTATTTTGATCCTTTCTTAATGCTAGATGAATTTGGCTCTGACAGCAAAGATGATTACATTGGTGGATTTCCTGCTCACCCACATAGAGGAATAGAAACTGTTACCTATATGCTTCAGGGAGAGTTTGAACATGAGGATAGTACAGGAGCAAAGGGAAGAATGAAATCGGGGGATGTTCAATGGATGAAAACAGGTAGTGGTATTATCCATTCTGAGATGCCAGCTATGACGGAGGGAACTCTTCATGGTTTTCAATTGTGGATTAATATGCCTGCTAATCTAAAAATGAGTAAGCCTAATTATATTTATATTGATGCGGAGGAGATGCAAACACATAAAGATGAGGGAAAAATTGTAAAAGTTATAGCTGGTAAATTTGAACAAGCTGAAGGACCTGTAAAAAAACATAATGTTGAGCCTGTTTATTTAGATATAGAATTAAAAAAGGATAAAGAGTTTAATTTTGAATTACCATCAACACATAATTCTTTCATATATCTGATTAAAGGAGAAATAAAAATTGGCAAACATCATCATCAAAAAGTTGAAAATTCTAAACTAATCCTATTAGAAAAGGGATCTGAGCTTAAGGTTTTTGGCTCAACTGACTCAAAATTTCTGCTTATTGCTGGAAAACCAATAGGTGAACAAATTGCAAGAGGAGGTCCGTTTGTTATGAATACTAAACAAGAAATCTTGCAAGCAGTCGAGGATTATCATAAAGGTACATTTGTAAAATAAAAATTACATTTGTAAAAATGAAATCTATAAAAGTAACAAATACAGGTGGCCCAGAAGTTCTTAAACTAGAAGATATAACTTTAGAAAAACCTGGAGCAGAAGAAGTTCAAATTGAACATGTATCAATTGGCTTAAATTATATAGATACATATCATAGATCTGGTTTATATCCTCTTCAGTTACCTACTGGAATTGGAATGGAAGCAGCAGGCATAGTTAAAGAAGTTGGTTCAAATGTTTCTACTTTTTCAGTTGGAGACAAAGTTGCATATGCTGCAGCTCCTTTAGGTGCTTACTCAACTCACAGAAATTACACATCAAAAAATATCGTAAAAGTTCCTGACAGTATTGATTTAGAACAAATTTCTAGTGGAATGACAAAGGGAATGACAACATTTTATTTATTACACAAAACCTATGTTCCAAAAGAAGGTGAAACTGTCTTATTTCATGCTGCTGCTGGTGGAGTTGGACAATTCTTTTGTCAGTGGGCAAAAAGTTTAGGACTGAAAGTTATTGGAACAGTTGGTAGCGATGAAAAAGTTGAGATAGCAAAGAAATGTGGTTGTGATGAGGTTATAAACTATTCCAAGGAAAACTTTGCAAAGAAAGCATTGGAAATTACGAATGGCAAAGGTGTTTCAGTTGTATATGATGGCGTTGGTAAAACAACTTTTGATAAATCCATTGAATGTTTAAAATTAAGAGGAACAATGGTTTCATTTGGTAATGCATCTGGTCCACTTGATCCAATAATTGTTTCAAAATCTTTACAACCAAAAGGTATTTATTTTGTTCGACCTGCAATGAATCAATACTTCACAAATAGTGAAGAAATTCAAGAAGCAGCTAACATGTTATTTGAACAAATTTCGTCAGGAAATGTAAAAATAAAAATTTATAAAAAATATAAACTAGAAGATGCTGTTCAAGCACACAAAGATTTAGAGGGAAGAAAAATTACTGGTCCAGCAGTAATTATTCCTTAAACTGAACATCCATATCAGAAAGATGAAGTTTTAAAGCCTTAGTAGAAATTTGTATCTCCCTAATAAAAAATATAATTGAAATCATCATTGATAAACAACAAGTTCCAAAAATTACTCTTGCTATAATTAAACTTTCAACATAAAGAGCAAAAACGGTGAGCATATTAAATAAGAAACCAAATGCTGCCGACATGATTGCAAACTTTAATACTCCAATTCTACTATTTAAGTTTATAAGTTGATCTTTCCATTCTGGGGGAGTGTGTTTTTCAAATACATATTCGTCATGAATTTTTCTAATAAGTCCACTTAAAGTATGAAATCGATTACTATATACACTCATTATAAGAGGTATTGCTGGAAACATTAAAGCAGTTACGGTGTAGTCTATATTCATGCGAATCAATTTGATTATGGGACTCCCCTTTGTTATTTACAAGTAAATTGTTATGGAAAATATTAAATTATTCATCGAACTCACAAGATTAAACAGACCAATAGGTTACATGTTGTTATTTTGGCCTTGCCTGTGGGGTCTTACAATTTCATTTAACTTTGATACGAGGTTTGAAATTTTTTGTTTTTATAGTTTATTATTTTTTTTAGGTTCAATGTTAATGAGATCTGCAGGCTGCATTGTTAATGATATTGTTGACAAAGATTTTGATAAAAAAGTTGAACGAACTAAAAATAGACCAATAGCCTCAGGAAAAATATCTGTAAAACTTGGGATAATATATTCAATTATATTATGCGGATTGGCATTTTTAGTTTTAATTAATTTTAATAAGTACACTATTTTAATGGCATTAGTATCGATGCCTTTAGCATTTACCTATCCTTTAATGAAAAGATTTACCTATTGGCCTCAATTATTTTTAGGTATTACATTTAATTATGGTCTAGTTCTTGCCTGGATATCAATAAATAACAGTATATCTATTGTTCCAATCATATTTTATATTGGGGCCATATTTTGGACACTGGGTTACGACACAATTTATGGATACCAAGATATAAAAGATGATGAGATTATAGGAGTAAAATCTACCTCAATAAAATTTAAAAATAACCCAAAAATATTTATTTCTTTATGTTACGTATTTTTCCTTATTTCATTAATAACTGTAGGAATTTTAATGAATTTTAAAATTTTATACCACATAACTTTGATAATAACTTTTTTTCATTTAATAATTTATCAAATAAAATACCTCAATGTAGATGAACCAAATCAATGTCTAAAAAAGTTTAAAAGTAATAATTTTTTAGGTCTAATTATATTTATAAATATTTTAATTGGTAAGATTGTTTGAAATGTCAAATATTCAAATTTTAAAAAGATTATATAAAGATTATACAAAATTTTATATTGGTAAAATTTTACTCGCTGTATTTTTTTCTATTTTAGTTGCAGGCAGTACTTCGACAACTGCTTATTTATTAGACCCAGCAATTGACAAAATATTTCTTAACAAAGATCAAAGCTTATTAATACTAATTCCTCTATTGATAATTATTGCATTCGCAACAAAGGGAATCTCTCTTTATATAGCTAAATTTTTAATGATTAATGTTGCTGAAGAAGTTAAAAAAAAAATTCAAATGAATATGTTATCTGCATTTATTAAAGCTGATACAGAATATATAGAAAATAAACATACCGGAAAATATATATCAAACTTGAACTTTGATGTTAATCAAATAACTATGATGCTTAGCACATCTTTTTTAAACTTTTTTAAAGATGGTTTTACTTTAATTGGCCTACTGTCAGTAATGTTTTTTCAAAACTGGAGATTATCTTTGATTGCAATTATCATGATACCTCTTGCTTCAGTGACAGCAAAAAGATTAGGTAAAAGAATGGGTAAGGTTACCACTGAAGCCCAGGAAAAATCTGGTGATTTAAATAAGTATTTAATTGATTTATTTAAAAATCACAAAATCATTAAAATTTTTCAAAGAGAAAAGTTTGAAAGCGAAAGATCAGAGAAGTTTGTTAATGATTTAAAAGAAAAACAAATAAAAATTTCTACAGTATTTATAAGAGCTACACCTATAATGGAAATTCTTACTGGAGTTATGATAGCTATTTTAATATTTTATTCTGGCAAATTGATAATGAGTGATCAATTAAGTTTAAACAACTTTTTTTCTTTTTTAGCTGCTATGATGTTAGCGTACCAGCCCGTTAGATCTTTAGCCACAATAAATATTGGGATAGGACAGGGATTATCTGCAGGTAAAAGAATTCTACCAATCATTGATACAAAAAATTTAATAGAATCAAACGATAATAAGAACGAAATCAGTCTTCAAAAAGGAGAAATAGAATTTATTAATGTGAATTTTAATTACCTATCAAACGCAGAAAATCATGTTTTGAAAAATATTAACTTAAAAATCAGTGGCAATAAGATGACTGCATTAGTTGGACAAAGTGGTTCAGGAAAATCAACTCTATTAAATTTAATTCCCAGAATTTATGATCCAAAGTCTGGCATGTTAAAGATAGATGGAGAAAATATAAAAGATATAAATTTAAATTCATTAAGAAAAGAGATCTCAATAGTTGATCAAAACGTAACTTTGTTTGATGATACTGTTTTCAACAATATAAAATATGCAAAACCTGAAGCAAATGATGATGAAATCTACAAGGCGGCAGAACTTTCTATGTGTACAAGCTTCATTGAAAAACTTAATGAGAAGTACCAAACAATGATTGGTGAAAATGGTGTAAAATTATCTGGTGGTGAAAAACAAAGACTCTCAATTGCAAGAGCATTTCTTAAGGATAGTAAGATAATTCTGTTAGATGAAGCAACATCTTCCCTGGACTCGGAAACAGAGGAAAAAATTCAAGAGGCTTTGGACAAACTTACACTTAATAAAACCACAGTTGTAATCGCACACAGGCTTTCAACAATTTTAAATTCAAATAAAATATATGTAATGGATAAAGGAATTGTAGTTGACTCTGGCAATCACGAACAATTACTTGAAAATTCCAAAACCTATAAAAATTTTTACAATAAACAAATTAATAAGAACTAATGTTTATCGTTTATAATCTGTTAAATTTACTTTTATTAGCATCTTCTCCATTAATTCTATTAGTTAGATTATTTTTAGGCAAAGAAGATAAAAAAAGATTTAAAGAAAAATTTTGTTTATTTTCCAAAAGGAATAATAGTAAAGAAACAATCTGGATACATGGTGCAAGTGTTGGTGAAATATTAAGTGTTATCCCAATAATAAAAGCACTAGAAAATGATAAAAAAATTAAAAAAATTCTTTTAACATCATCAACTACCAGTTCTGCATCAGTAATTTTAAAATATAAATTCAAAAAAACTGTACATCAGTATTATCCTTTAGATGTAAATTTTTTAACTAAATTCTTTATTAGTTATTGGAAACCGAAAATTGCAATTTTTATAGAATCAGAGGTTTGGCCAAATATGTATAAAAATCTTTATAGAAAAAAAATTCCGTTAATTCTGTTAAATGCTAGAATAACAAATAAATCTTTTAACAGATGGAAATTCTTTCCAAATTTTTCAAAGAAAATTTTTAATAAGATTACACTTGCACTTCCTCAAAATAATGAGACTAAGAAATATCTTCAATTACTGGGAGTGAAAAATATAAAAATTGCAGGTAATTTAAAATATTTTGGTAATTTTGAAAAAAGAAACTTTCAAAATAATTTGAAAAACAAATTTTATAAAAGGAATGTTTGGTGTGCTGCCAGTACACATAACAAGGAAGAAATATTTATAGGACGAGTACACAGTGAACTCAAATCAGAGATAAAAAACCTTATCACTATTATTATCCCAAGACATATAAATAGAAGGGAAAGTATAATAAATGAAATAAGTCGTATTGGATTGAAATATCAGTTGCACTCTGAAAATAGAAAAATTAAAAAAAATACCGATATTTATCTTGTCGATACATATGGTGAAGCTATCAAGTTTTACCTCTTATCAAAATTGACATTTTTAGGTGGTTCTGTCATAAAACATGGAGGTCAAAATCCTCTGGAGCCTGCAAGAGAAGGTAACTACATATTGCATGGTCCAAATATATCAAATTTTAAAGAAGTTTATGAAATGTTAAGTTTTTTAAAAATCGCAAAAAAGATAAATTCAATTAAAGAAATGAAAAAAATAATTCTAAAAAGAATTGATTTTAATCAAAATAATAAAGTTAAAAATAAATTAAAAAATATTGGGAAAAAGATATTGTCTAAAAACTTATTAGAAATTAAAAAATTTATATAAATGGATCTAAAAAAACCTTTTTTTTGGGAAAAAAAAAATTTTATTTCCTTTTTACTTTTACCATTTTCTCTAATCACTTTTACGTTAAATCTCCGAAAGATCTTCTTAAAAAAAAAAAAATTCACTATAAAAACAATATGTGTAGGCAATATTTATATAGGTGGAACAGGAAAGACATCTCTTAGCATTAAATTATATAAAATTTTGAAAAAAAATTTTCATATTGTTTTTGTGAAAAAGAAATATGTAGATCAATTAGATGAAAAATATCTGCTGGATTCGCATGGTGAGGTCATTAATGACTTTGAAAGAACAGATAGCTTATTGAAAGCTCAAAATAAGAATTTTGATTTGGCAATACTAGATGATGGGCTTCAAGAAAAAAAAATTACTTATGATTTATCAATTGTTTGTTTTAATCCGAGTTATGGTTTTGGAAATGGTTTTCTTTTACCAGCAGGTCCGTTAAGAGAGAATATTTCGGAATTAGCTAATTATGATGCGATCTTTATAAATGGAGAAAAGAGAAATAAGAATGTAATTACTACCATAAGGGTTTTTAATAAAAATATTTTTTACACAAATTATTTTCCATTAAATCTGAATAAATTTAACAGAAAAAAAAAATATCTATTTTTTTGTGGAATTGGAAATCCACATGAATTTGAAAATACACTAAAGAAATTTCATTTTAAAATAGATGAAAAACTCATTTTTCCAGATCATCATAATTATAGAAACAGTGAAATTAATGAAATTAAAAAATTAGCTAAAGAAAAAAACTTAGAAATTATAACAACAGAGAAAGATTTTAAAAGACTCTCAAATAAAAATAAAAAAATTATTAAATTCTTGAAAATAGAGTTAAGAATTGAAAACTTAAATAAATTTTTAAAATTTTTAAAAAAAAAAATATGAAAAAAATAATCTATTTCTTGGAATTTATTTTGGTAAAATTTTTTTTTATAATTTTTAAAGCTATAGGATATAGATCTGCTTCAAGTCTAGGTTTTTTCATTGGTACAAGATTTGGGAATATTTTTAGAAAAAAAAAATCAATTATAAATAATTTGGAAAAATCAAAAATTCCAATTAAATATGACAAAAACAAATTTGCACAAAATGTACTTGGGAATTATGGAAGAATTTTAGCTGAATACCCTTTTTTAAAAGACTTTAGGCAAAACAAGTTAGAAAAATATATTGAAATTGATGGAGAAAAAAATTTAAAAAAAATAAAAGATAACAAAAAACCAATCGTATTTATTTCAGGCCATTTCAATAACTTCGAATTGATGGCAATGCAAATAGAAAAGTCAGGTATTAATTTAGCCACAATATATAGACCTTTAAATAATATTTTTTTAAATAAAAGTATGGAACACATTAGAACAAGCTATATTTGTAGACATCAAATAAAAAAAGGTAGGGCTGGAACTAGGCAAATATTGGAAAACCTTAAGAAAGGTAACTCTATTGCATTGATGATTGATCAGAGGGTTACAGAGGGGATTAAAATAAATTTCTTTGAAGATTT
>JBJLDU010000012.1:0-22829 GCA_045566995.1 Candidatus Pelagibacter sp. | reverse complement strand
TAACAGATAGAATAACTGAAATTGCAGACACATTTACTGCTCATAATTTAGAAATGATTGCAGCTGAGGATGTAAAAAAAAGAAAATGGATGAAACTTTTTGCATTAACAGCAATAGGCCCACTTTCAGCTATTTTTGATCTGCATCACACTGATCTTTACATAAATAATAATGCCAACGATGTCTCAAGAAGTTTAGGTAAAGAGATAATTTTAGAAACAAGAGATGTTGCTTTAGCAGATGGTGTTGATGTTTCTGAAGATGAGTGTTTATTTATGTTCAACAAAATTGTTGATTCAAAACAAACAAATAAGTCTTCAATGGCTTTTGATGTACTTTATAAAAGAAAAACTGAAATTGATTTCATAAGTGGCGCTGTATCTAAAATAGGAAAAAAACATGGAATAGCCACGCCATTAAATGACCTTATGTACAAAATGATTAGAGTAAAAGAGGGTATGTACAGCTAAATGCTGAAAATTAGCAAACTAAAGAAAATTAAATCAAACTTCCCAGTCATTGTTGGAGAACAAATAATCAGTAAAAAAGTCTGCAATTCTATAATTAAAGAAATAAGTAATTCAAAAAGTTTTGATGATATGATTATGGGTGGTAGAAGTAGAATTAATAAAGGATCAAAAAATTTCAATAAGTATATCTCAAGTTCTAAAATCTCAAAAAAAATTTTTAATACTTTCAATACACAAACATTTTATAATAAAATTGATAAGAAATTTAAAACAGAGTTTAAGACAAATGCTTGGGAAAGTTTATTTAAACCAAAAATATTTAATAAAAAAAAATATACACTTAAAAGAAAAGTAAATTCCAAAGAGCTTAAAAAACTATTAGGTAATAATTATAAAAACCCAAATTTAAATTTAGATATTGATTTCTCAGTATCTAAAGGAGGATATAGATTGAGGCCGCATAGAGATGATGTGAATAGGCTATATAATTTTTTAATCTATTTAACTGATATACCTAAAAAAAATGGAGGATCTCTTACTTTATACAAGAAAAAAGCTATCAAAAACCTTAGAAAAAGTTTTAGAAGATTTCCTAAGATTAATGAGCTTGATAAATTAAAGGAATTTACACCAAAACAGGGAAGTGTAATTTTCTTTAAATCTACTCCTAATTCTTATCACGGAGTAAATAGATTTAAGGAAAAAAACTGTCCAAAAAGATTTTTTATTTATGGAAGTTATGCCCTTAATAAACCAGTAATATGGAAATATAAAAATTCTGAATATCATCCACATATTGTTGCGACGAAAAAAAGAATGCTTACATCTTTTCATGATTCAAATTATTTGCTAAAATATTAGTAAATATGCAGATTAAGACTAAATTAAAGAGTATTTTAGATAGAGATGGTTTCTTAAGAGTAAGAAATGTTCTTAACTTCAATAAAGATTTAAAACCAATTTTAAATGACATGGAATATGTAATGGACAATTTAGTTCATAAATATGCCCCTGAGCACATGAAAGAAAAGATTTTTAAATATAACTTTAGGAAAAAATATACATATATTTCAAAGCTAAATATTTATGATCTTGATCAGTATTTTAATACTAGACTTCCTAGAGATCACGTAAAAAAGGACAGTGATTACTTCGCCTCTCAATCTTTGTGGAACTTAATAAATCACAAAAAAATCTTGGATGTAGTTGAAAAATTATTAGGGCCAGAAATTTTGTCAAATCCAGTGCAAAATACAAGAATTAAACAACCAGAAAGCAAATTACCAAAACATTCTATCCATGATGGTCTATCAGGTAGAACTCCATGGCATCAAGATGCAGCGGTATTATCATCTTTGGGACAAAGATTAACTGATATGGTCACTGTTTGGATTCCATTTACTAAAACTACTAAAAAAAATGGATGTATGATTACGGTAAAAGAAATTAATAAATTGGGATTATTAAACCATATATCTGGATATAGAGGTCAGGTTGAAATAAAAGATAGTAAATTACTTGATAATTACAAACCAGTTTTTTTGGAAGCTAATGTTGGTGATATTATAATTTTGCACAAACATTCAATTCATTGCTCATTGCCTAACAAAACTAATGATTTTAGAATTAGTGCTGATTTAAGATATAATAGAGCTGGAACCCCGTCTGGTAGAAAACCTTTGCCAAATTTTTATGTAAGAAGCAAAAATAAAAAAAATATTACTGTCCACAACTATAAACAATGGATTGCTTTGTGGGAAAAGGCAAAGAACAAATGTATTCCAAGAAAATATGCATTTAAATATCCACTTCCAACATTTAAAAATAGCAAAAGAGATCTTGCTAGACTAATATAATTTTCTTTTTTAAAATTATGAAAAAAATTCTCATTGTCCAACCTATTCATGAAAAAGGTATGGAGTTATTAAAAAGTAATAGTAACTATAATTATGAAGTAGTTGAAGATTTAAGCGTTGAAAACGTGAAACAAAAAATTGTAGATGCAGATGCAGTTTCTTTAAGAACATCAATATTGCCTGCAGAGGCAATTGAAAATGCGAAAAACCTTAAAATAATTTCAAGACATGGAGTTGGTTACGATAATATTGATTTAAATAGCTGTAAAAAGGGAAATATAGATGTAGCAATAACTGCAACAGCAAATGCTGTAGCAGTTGCAGAACATGTTCTTTTCATGCTTTTAAGCATCTCAAAAAGAAAAAATATGTATGACAATTCAGTCAAAAGTGGAAAATTTACTGAAAGAAATAAATTACCAAAAACTATTGAGATTTGGGACAAAAACATTCTTATAGCTGGATTTGGAAGAATAGGAAAAGCGTTGATTAAAAGATGTTTAGGATTTGAAATGAACGTTTTTGTTTATGATCCATTTGTAGATGCAGAAACAATAAGCAAAATGGGTGGAAAAAAAGTTGAAGATTTATCAAAGGCTATTAAAGATATGGATGCTGTCTCACTCCATATACCTTTAACTGATCAAACTAAAAATATTATAAATTACGATCTTCTTAAAACGATGAAAAAAAACTGCATCATTATAAATGCTGCAAGAGGCGGTATTATAAATGAGAAAGACTTAGATAAAGCCTTAAATGAGAATTTGATTTTTGGAGCAGGAATTGATGTATTTGAGGTAGAACCTCCAGAGGCTGATAATCCTCTATTAAAAAATGACAAAGTTTTCCTTAGTCCTCATGCTGCAGCATTTACTGAAGAATGTATGACAAGAATGGCAAAAGAAACTATTCAAAATATTTTTGATTTTTTTGATGGAAAACTTGAAGACAGTAAAAAAGTAAAATTATAGATTATTAATCTCCAGATTTGATTTCTTTAAAGTATCTGTAATATATTTGTAACCCTTAATAGCATATTCAAGTGGATTAGCTTTTTTAGGGTCTTGTTCAGCTTCTACAACAAGCCAACCTTGATAATTATTTTTTTTTAAAATATCAAACAGTGGTTTATAGTCGATACACCCATCGCCAGGTACGGTAAAAGCACCTTCTAAAAAGGCATCCCTAAAACTTAAATCTTCAGAGAGGGCTTTTTTTAACACATCTTCTCTAATATCTTTGCAGTGTATGTGGATTACTCTTTCTTTAAATTTATTAATTATATTAATTGAATTTCCCTGAGCAAATAGCATATGACCAGTATCTAAAGTTAATTTTACACTATCATCTGTATTTTCTAGCAACCTAATAGTTTCTTCTTCTGTTTCTATTACTGTACCCATATGATGGTGGTAAGCTAAAGGCATACCTTCGTCTTCAAGATACTTTGCAAGTTCAGAAATTTTTGCGTAATAATCTTTCCATTCTTGCTCCGTCATCTTCGGTCTATTGGAAAGTTTTTTTGTTGGATCACCCTGTATTGAACCAAAAACTTCAGCAAAAACGATACATGGAGCTTCACAATCTTTAAATAATTTAAGTTGGTCTTGAATTAAATTTTTTTCTTGTTCAACAGAATTTTTTCTAAGATTTCCGCTATACCAACCAGAACATAGTTTTAAGTTATACTTATCTAACTTTGGTAATAATTCTTTTGATGTTTTTGGGAATTTGCCACCTGACTCAATACCAACATATCCAGCCTGACTTGCTTCTGACAGACATTGCTCTAAAGGAGTATCTCCGCCTAGCTCAGGCATGTCATCATTACTCCATGCAATTGGTGCTATACCTAATTTTACTGACATAAATTTTTTATTTGTTAAGATATATTTAATCATGAGATTAATTAAAGGAAAAAAAATTCAGCTTGGCGTAGTTGGAGGTGGTCCAAAGTCTTGGATTGGTCATGTTCATAGAATTTCATCAAGATTTGATAATCAATATGAGATAGTTGCCGGGGTTTTTTCAAGAAATTCAAAACTGTCTAAAAGCTTTGGTCAAACCCTAGGTATTTTAAAAGAGAGATGCTATTCAAATTTTAGAGAAATGGCTGAAAGAGAAGCGGAAAGAAAAGATGGTATTAATGTTGTGGCAATAATGACACCTCCTTCAAGTCACCAAATTATTGCTGAAAAATTTATTGATAAAAATATTCATGTGATTTCTGATAAACCATTTGCTGGAAATCTTACTCAAGCTAAGAAATTATTTAAAAAAATAAAATCAAATAAAAAAATTAAGTATGCTTTGACACATAATTATTCTGCTTATCCTATGGTTAGAGAAGCAAAAGTATTGGTTGAAAAGGGTAAAATTGGAAAAGTTGAATATATAAATGTTGAATATGTTCAGGATTGGTCAGATGGAGAAAATATCTCTCAAAAAAATGCAAAGAAAAAGTTTAAATGGAAAATAGATAAAAATATTGTTGGATCATCAGCAGTCCTGAATGAAATCGGATCCCATGCATATCATATGGCAACTTATATATCAGGTTTAAAAGGTGAAACTATTTTTGCAGATATTAAACAAGTTTCAAATAAAATTAAAATGGACAACAATGCTCAAGTAATGATTAATTTTAATAATGGAGCTAAAGGAATGTTTTGGACAAGTGTGATGGCTAGAGGTGGTGTTTATGGATTACGAATAAGAATATTTGGAACGAAAGGAAGTTTGGAATGGGTTCAAAACGATCCAAACTATTTAAAACTTAATCCATCTAATGGTGCTGTTAAATTTATTGAAAGAGGTTTTTTTAATGCTGAATTGTCTAAAAAATTTTCTAGATTAAAATTTGGACATCCTGAAGGATATTTGGATGCATTTGCAAATATTTATCGTGAATTTGCAGATTCTTTGAAAAATAATTCAAAAAAAAGGTATTTTTATCCAAATGAGGATGAGGGACTTGAAACTGCAAAATTTATTGAAGCATGCAAAGTTTCAAACAGAAAAAAAAGATGGGTAAAAATAAAATAAAAACTGCTCTGTTTGGCCTTGGTAGAATTGGCCAGATGCATGCTAATAATTTAAGAAAAAATAGTGAATTTGAATTAAAATATGTTTTTGATTTAAATAAAAATCTATCAAACAAAATTTCAAAAAAATTTAATACTATTTCAGTAAATAATCCAGATATTGCTTTTAAAGATAATGAAATTAAATGTATCTTTATAGCTTCCTCTACTTCTACGCATTTAAAATTTATTGAAAAGGGTGCTAAGTATAAAAAAGTAGTCTTTTGTGAAAAACCACTAGATTTAAATTTAAAAAAAATTAATTCATCTCTTAAGAAAATTAAAAAACTTAATCCCAAAGTTCAAATAGGCTTTAATAGAAGATACGATCCTGGACATAATTTACTTAAAAAAAATTTGTTAAAAAATAAAATAGGTAAATTAGAAAAAATTATTATAACTAGTCGGGACCCTGCTCCTCCTTCATTATCTTATTTAAAAGGTTCTGGAGGTATCTTTAAAGATATGATGATTCATGATTTTGATTTAGCAAGATACTACTTAGGTTCGGATGAATTTACATCAGTATTTGCTACTGGCAGTAACATATCAGACCAAAGATTTAATAAGATAAAAGACTATGAACTTGCAACTACAGTGCTTAAGTCGAAAAAAGGAGTGCAATGCATTATAACTAATTCGAGACATTGTAGTTTTGGTTATGACCAAAGAGTTGAGCTTTTTGGAACAAAAGGAATGATAATATCGGATAATAAAAGAGATACTGAAACTAATCTCTTTTTAAAAAATTCAACAAATAACAAATCCCCTCTCCTCCATTTTTTTATAGAGAGATATGCAGAAGCTTTTAGGTTGCAACTATCTGACCTTGCAAACTTTTGCAAAAAAAATATTAAACCTAGAGCTGTCTTTGAAGATGGAAGAAAGTCTATAATGTTAGCAGAAGCTGCACAAAAATCAGTTAAGTCAAAAAAATTTGAACAATTAAAAATAAATTAGAATTTTTTTATATACTTTGTATTTTTTTATCTCCTGCTTTTTTTACAAAATAAATTCCTAAGACAACAGCACATAAAGCAATTAAAATTTTAGGTGTTACTAATTCGTTTAGGAAAATAAATCCTAAAATAACACCAAAAATTGGTATTAGATAAGCGACCTGACTTTGGAAAACTAAGCCATTTTTCTTTAAAATCATAAATCTTAATAACCATGCTATTCCAGTAGGGAAAATACCAAGATAAATCAAAGATAATGTGGACTCTAGTGATGGATTTAAATTCCATGGTTGCTCAATTATTAGTGATATTGGACAAGCAATTATAGCTCCCCAAATAAGAATTGATGCAGTTACATTTTCATTTTTCTTATTACTAATTTTTAATGTTAAAATTCCTCCAATGACATAAAAAGTAGATCCCAAAAGAATCATAAGAGCAGAAAATAAATTTTCATTGTTTATAAGTAAATTTTCTGAGAATAAATAAACAATTCCTGAAAAGCCTAAAACTATTCCAAATATTTTTATTAAGTTTATTTTCTCTCCATCAGCAAAGAAATGTGCGAGTATTGTTGCACTTATAGGTGTAGTTGACATTAAAATTGCTGCTAAGTTACTTTGAACTTTTTGAACTCCGTATGCTATTAGGAAAAAAGGTATAACTAAATTGATGATACCAATTGCTGCAAACCATTTCCAATCTTTAGAAAACGCTTCAATTTTTATTTTTTTAAAATAACAAAGTAATAATAGAGGTATCATTCCAAAAAAAATTCTTAAGAAAGCTATAGTTATTGGTCCATAAGAATATGTTGCAATTTTAATATTAAAAAAAGCTGAAGCCCAAAGTAAAGCTAAAAAAGTAAGAATAAAATAATCAGTAGTGTTTGGAGATTTCATTCAATTATATCTTCTATTGTTCCATTGGTAATTTTTTTAAGATCTTCAAAATTTATTTTAAAAATACAGTTTGGATGTCCAGCAGCAGCAAACAAATCTTTAAATCTATTCAAAGAACTATCAATTAATATCTGCAAGTTATTTGCGTGTCCTATCGGAGATACCCCTCCAATTGTATATCCAGTTTGTTCTTTCACGTCATTTGGAGATGCCATGCTTAAATCTTTACTATTAAAAAACTTTTTTAATTTATTTAATGAACATCTTTTATCGCCAGAGACTAAACATAAAAAAAAATTATCACCATTTTTAAAAAGTAGACTTTTTACGATCGCTCCTACTTCACAGTTTAATGATTTTGCTGCATCTAAGGCTGTTCTTGCTGTATTTTCTAATTCTGTGACTGATAAAGTCTCATCAAATTCTTTTAACGCCCTTTCAGCTCTTTTAACTGGTTCTTTATTTAATAAACTCATTATTGCAACTTAGGATTGATTGAAAATTCCAATTTTTTAAGGTTAATATACATGTAAAAAAAGCATAAGTGATATCTATTTAATAGGCATTATTTATCTTTTCTTAACTGATAATAGAATTAAAAAATTATAGGAGATAATATGAGCGCTAAGGACGTACTAAAATTAATGAAGTCTAAGAATATTGAATTTGTAGATCTTAGATTTACAGACCCAAGAGGTAAACTTCAGCATTTAACAATGGATACAACGATTGTTGATGAAGAAATGTTAAACGATGGTGTATTTTTTGACGGATCATCAATTGCAGGATGGAAAGCAATTAATGAGTCTGACATGATATTAAAACCTGATTTAAGTAGAAAAGTAATAGATCCTTACACATCTCATAATACATTAATTTTGTTTTGTGATATTTTGGATGCTGTTAAGAGAGATCCATATGAAAGAGATCCAAGGGGAATTGCAAAAAAAGCGGAAGCTTATCTAAAGAAAACAGGAATTGGTGATACAGCTTATTTTGGTCCAGAGCCTGAGTTTTTTGTTTTTGATGATGTAAGAATTAAAAACGATATGAATGAAACAAGTTTTTCAATTGATAGTTCAGAAGGTCCTTATAACTCTGGAAAATCTTATGATAATGGAAACATGGGTCATAGACCTGGAGTAAAAGGTGGATATTTTCCTGTACCACCAGTAGATAGTGCGCAAGACATGAGAGGTGAATATCTTAAAGGATTAAGAGATGTTGGAATTACCGTAGAAAAACACCACCATGAAGTTGCTCCAAGCCAACATGAACTTGGAATGTTATTTGGAACTTTGGTTGATCAAGCAGACAATGTTCAGCTATATAAATATGTAGTTCAAATGGTTTCTCACTCTTTTGGAAAAACTGCAACTTTTATGCCTAAGCCAGTTAAAGGAGATAATGGTTCTGGAATGCATACTCACCAATCAATTTGGAAAGGGAAAACTCCTGTATTTTCTGGAAACAAATATGCTGGATTATCACAAACTGCACTTTACTATATTGGTGGAGTATTGAAGCATGCAAAAGCAATTAATGCATTTGCTAATGCTACTACAAATAGTTACAAAAGATTAATACCAGGATTTGAGGCTCCTGTTTTACTTGCATACTCTGCAAGAAATAGATCGGCTTCATGTAGAATTCCAATCACGTTAAGTAAAAAAGGTGCAAGATGTGAAATCAGGTTCCCAGATGCATCTGGAAACCCATATTTAACATTTGCTTCCATGCTTATGGCTGGAATTGATGGAATTAAAAATAAAATTGATCCAGGTAAATCATTCGACAAAGACCTTTATGCTTTATCAGAAAAGCAAGTTAAGAAGGTGCCAACTGTTTGCGGTTCTTTAAGAGAAGCAATGGAAGCTTTAGATAAAGATAGAAGTTTCTTAACTCAAGGTAATGTATTTACTGATGATCAAATAGATGCGTACATTGAACTTAAATATGAAGAAATTCATAATTTTGAACATACGCCGCACCCTATCGAATTCGATATGTATTACAGCTGTTAAAAGGCTTAATTTTATGGGATTACCTGAAGTAATATCAGGTATTCCCATATTAGAATTCTAATTTCATTTAATTTTGTTATGAAAAGATATGACTAAGTTCATATCAAATTTAAAGAATATTATTGGTTTTAAAAAACCTGAAATTAGAAGACCTAAACGAAGAAAAAATAAGACTTATTCTATGAATAAAAGAGGCCAGTATTGGTTTATTTCCTATTACCAGTAATTAAACTTTAAAAGACTCTCCACAACCACATCTTTCAGTTTCATTTGGATTGTTAAATACAAATTGAGAAGAAAATTCCTCTTTTTTATAATCCATTTCAGTTCCAAAAAGATACATTACTGCTGCTGGATCAATGAATACTTTAACTCCTTTATCTTCAATAACCTCATCATTAGGATTTATTTCCTTTGTGTATTCCATAATATAAGACATTCCTGCGCATCCACCTGATTTTACTCCAACTCTAACACCAATTGATTCATCATTAGCAGAAGACATAATTTCTTTTATCCTGTCTGCTGCTTGATTGCTTAATGATATAACTTGTTTCGTCATAAATTTAATTCTAGTTTTGCTGCCTCTGACATCATAGATTTATCCCATGGTGGTTCCCAAACTAAATCTAAATCTACTTTGTCAACTTCTTCTAATTGCATAATACTATCTTTAACTTCTTTAGGCAAACTTTCAGCTACTGGACAATTTGGAGTAGTAAGTGTCATTTTTACACTAATATTTTTTTTATCTACAGCAATGTCATATATTAATCCAAGTTCATAAATATTTACTGGAATCTCAGGATCATAAATTTTTTTAATTTCTTCAATTACTTTTTCTTTTAATTCCATAAAGTTACGACTCGGTATTAGTGGTTTCCTCTGAGTTGTCTAATGCAGATACAAAGGTATGCCATGATAATGTTGCACACTTTACTCTCATTGGATATTGTTTAACACCAGATAAACACATTAATTTAGTTTTTTCGTCTTCTTTTAAGTATTCTGATTTTAATTCTGGATTTTCTTTTATCATTCCTAAAAAATCTTCAACTATCTCCTTAGCCTCGTGTTCATTTTTGCCTTTGATTAAGTCAGTCATGATTGAAGCTGATGCCATTGAAATAGCACATCCACTTCCCTCAAATGAAATATCCTCGACTATTTTTTGTCCATTTAATTTAAGATAAACATGAACATTGTCTCCACATAATGGATTATGACCTTTGGCATCTTTATTAAATTCATGTGTTTTACCAAGATTTCTTGGATTTTTTCCATGTTCTAAAATAATTTCTTGATAAAGCTCTTTTAAGTTCATTTTAAATTGAATATTTTTTTACAGTTATTAATTGAGTCGTTTAACTTGTCTAAATCATCTTTAGTATTATAAATTCCAACCGACGCTCTTGCACTAGCAGGTATATTTAATTTATCGTGTAATATTTGACAGCAATGGTGGCCTGCTCTTATTGCAACCCCATCTTCATCAAGTATTGTTGCAATATCATGTGGATGAACGCCCTCCAATGTGAAGGATAAAACTCCACCTTTATTTTTTGGACTACCAATTAATTTAACTGAATTATTTTTTTGTAACAATTCTTGACCATATTCAATTAAATCAGCTTCATGTTTCATAATATTCTCTATACCAACACTCTCCATAAACTTTATTGACTGATCAAACGCAATAACTTGTGCTGTAGCCATGGTACCAGCTTCATATTTATTTGGTAAATCTCCATAAGATATTTTATCTTTTTTGACTTCTCTAATCATTCCACCTCCGCCTTGATAGGGTGGCAGTTCCTCTAACCACTTTTTTTTACCATATAAAACACCTAGTCCAGTTGGTCCGTACATTTTATGGCAAGATATTGCATAAAAATCACAATCTAAATCTTGCATATCTAATTTAAGATGAGGAGCTCCCTGACAACCATCAATGACAACTATTATTCCTTTCGAATGAGCTAAATCTGTTATTTCTTTAACAGGCAATATTGCTCCCGTCACGTTGGATAAATGAGTAATTGCTATTACTTTGGTCTTAGATGTTATTTTTTTTTCAATATCCTCTAAAGAAATGTCACCATCTTCATTTACCTCTGCAAAATTGATTTTTATATTTTTTGATTTTCTTAAAAAATGCCAAGGCACATAATTTGAATGGTGCTCAAGCTCTGTAATTAAAATTTCATCTCCCTCATTCAGATATTTTTGCCCTAGAGTATTAGCAACTAAATTTAATGCCTCAGTTGCTCCCTTTGTAAAAACTATTTCATTTTTATCTTTAGCATTTATATATTTTTGAACAGAAGAACGTGTATTTTCATATAAGTTTGTCGCTGCAACTGCTAAATAGTGAACACTTCTTCCAACATTTGAAAATTGTTTAGTATAGAATTCATTTATTTTATCCGCTACAACTTTTGGTTTTTGTGATGAGTTAGCACTATCTAAATAGACTAGATCATTATTTTGAATTTTTTCATCAAATATAGGAAACTCAGTTTTTATATTTTCTATTTTCATTCCTTTATTCCAATCATATTTTTAATTAAATTTTTTACTTCAGGGTCTGTAATTTTTTCAACTACATCAAGCAGAAACCCGTTTATCAAAAGTTCTTTTGATTGTTGATAATTTAATCCCCTAGACATTAAATAAAATATCGAGTCCTCATTAAGACTACCTGATGCAGAACCATGTGAACATTTCACGTCATCTGCATAAATTTCTAACTCTGGTTTAGCATTAAACTCTGAGTCTTTATTTAATAATATTGCTTTACTAAGTTGATAGCCATCTGTTTTCTGTGCTTTAGAGTTAACAAATATTTTTCCTTGATAAACCGCTCTTGAACTATCTTCTAAGACACTTTTTATAAGCTGATAGCTTTTTGTGTTTTCAGTTAAGTGATTAATGATTGTTCTAATTTCATGGTGTTTATTATTATTTATAGAGAAAATACCATTTACAAAAGCTGATGAATATTCTCCATTTAAATTACAGTTAATTTCATTCTTACAAAAATTTGACCCCGAAGATAAAATAAATGTTTCTGAAATACTGTTTTTGTCTTGATCAATATTATTAAAGGAATACTTAATATTTTTATTTTCTAATTTGTCTACTTTATAGTTTTTTAAAACAGAATTTTCTTTTAAATCAAAGTTGTAAAAAATATTTAGGAAATTTTTTTCTGAAGTGTCTCTAAATAAATCAATTAATCTTAGAGAACTATTTTCATATAATTCAAAATTTAATCTTAAATTAATATTTTTAGACCAGATTTTAGAGTTGGTAGTATGATAGATTATAAGAGGCTTTGTTAACTGATAACCCTCTTTTACCACTATTTTAAAAGACTTGTTGGTAAAAGCACTATTTAAATCAGATAAAGAGCTATTATTATTGAATTTATTGATAGTTTCCGACTGATCAATTATTTCTATTTGGTCTTTTTTTTCATAATCAAAATCAATTTTTTCTATTCTTCCATTGATAAATACTATTTTGTTATGCTCTAGACCATCTACGAATGCAGAAGTATCGACTTTATTTGTAGATGTATAGTCACTATAAAAACTTAACTCTCCAATATTTTTTTTTATTATTTGGTTAAGATCAGAAAATTTCCAATCCTCTTCTTTTCTGTTTGGAAAACCTTTGTTGATAAAATTATCTAAATAAAATTTTTTTATTTCAATATCTTTTTGAGATAAAGTTAAATTTCTAATAGTATTATCAAAATCTTTTTGTAGTTGCTCTTTCATCTAATGAAAATTTTCATACCCCTTTTTTTCTAATTCTAGAGCTAATTCTGCGCCTCCAGATTTAATTATTTTTCCATCCATTAAAACATGAACAAAATCTGGTTTTATATAATCAAGTAATCTTTGGTAATGTGTAATTATCAAAAATGAATTTTTATTATCCCTTAATGTATTAACTCCATCAGCTACAATTCTTAGTGCATCAATATCTAGACCTGAATCTGTTTCATCTAAAATTGACAATTTTGGAGCCAATAACGACATTTGCAAAATTTCGTTTTTCTTTTTCTCACCACCTGAAAAACCAACATTTAGTTGTCTATTTAATTTTTCTTCATCAAATTTAAGTTCTTTAGATTTTTCCTTCACTAATTTTAAAAATTCTATTGCATCAAGCTCTTTCTCGCCCCTTGCTTTCCTTACTGCATTCAATGAAGTCTTAAGAAATATATTTGTATTAACACCTGGTATTTCTAATGGATATTGAAAGGCAAGAAAAATACCTTTATGAGCTCTTTCTTCTGTTTCAAGTTCAAATAAATCTTTTTCCTCAAAGAGTACTTCGCCTGAAACTTCATATCCTTTTTTACCTGACAAAATGTTTGATAATGTGCTTTTACCAGATCCATTTGGACCCATAATAGCATGGACCTCACCAGGATTTATATTTAAAGAAAACTCTTTTAAAATTTCTTTGCTATCAATTTTTGCGTTTAATTTATTTATTTTTAACATTAGCCAACACTACCTTCTAAGCTGATACCAACTAGTTTTTGAGCCTCAACAGCAAATTCCATTGGTAATTGTTGTAATACCTCTTTACAAAATCCATTTACAATTAGCCCTACTGCTTCTTCAGCACTCAAACCCCTCTGTTGACAGTAATGTAACTGCTCTTCACTAATCTTTGATGTTGTTGCTTCATGAGCAATATTGGACTCTGAATTTTTATTTTTAATATACGGAACTGTATGCGCCCCACATTTGTTGCCCATTAATAAAGAGTCACATTGAGTATAATTATTGGAATTTGCGGCTTTCGAAGAGATATCAACTAACCCTCTGTAAGTCATATCTGAGTAGCCAGCGCTAATACCCTTTGATATTATTTTACTTTTAGTATTTTTTCCTAAATGAATCATTTTAGTTCCAGTATCTGCTTTTTGATGATTGTTTGTAATCGCTATTGAGTAAAATTCACCGACAGAATTATCACCTTTTAAAATACAACTTGGATATTTCCAAGTAATGGCAGAACCAGTTTCAACCTGCGTCCAAGAAATTTTGGAATTCTTTCCTTTACATAATCCACGCTTTGTAACAAAATTATAAATTCCACCTTTTCCATCTTTATCACCAGGATACCAATTCTGAACTGTAGAATATTTTATCTCTGCATCATCTAATGCAACTAATTCAACATTTGCGGCATGTAACTGATTTTCGTCTCGCATTGGAGCAGTACAACCTTCTAAATAACTTACATAGCTTCCCTTATCAGCAACAATTAATGTTCTTTCAAATTGTCCTGTATTAGATGCATTAATTCTAAAGTATGTTGAAAGCTCCATTGGGCAACGTACACCTTCAGGTATGTAGGCAAATGATCCATCAGTAAAAACTGCAGAGTTTAGAGTTGCAAAGAAATGATCAGTGACTGGTATAACCGAACCTAAATATTTTTTAACTAATTCAGGATGATTTTGTATAGCTTCTGAAATTGGACAAAAAATAATTCCCTGTTTTGTAAGTTCTTCTCTAAATGTTGTTGCAACAGAAACAGAGTCAAATACTGCATCAACTGCTATCCCATTAAGTCTTTTTTGCTCTTGTAATGGTATACCTAATTTTTTATAAGTTTCTAAAAGTTTAGGGTCTAAATCATCTAAGTTCTTTGGCTTATCTTTCATACTTTTGGGTGCCGAATAATAATATAAATCTTGGTAATCTATTTTTGGATATTTTGGTTTTTGCCAATCAGGTTCTTTTAACTGTTTAAATCTTTCATATGCTTTTAATCTAAAATCAAGCATCCATTGTGGTTCTTTTTTAATGTTAGAGATAAATTTTATCACATCTTCATTTAATCCCTTGGGTGCTCTTGTATTTTCAATATCAGTTGTAAAACCGTACTTATAATCTTTTAGATTTTCAATTTCTTTTTGTCTGTTATCCATTTAAAATTCTCTTATTAATTAAATCACTTAATGTTTTTTGTTGGAAAAAATTATTTATATAATCTTCTAACTCATCCCATAAATCATGCGTAATACATTTAGAAGATTTACCGTTACAGCCACTCTCTGAATGTTTTTCACACCCAACTGTTTGTACTTTTTCATCGACCGCAATAAATACATCTGAAATTTTTATTTCAGAAGCTTGTTTTGATAATACGTAGCCACCTCTATTACCTCTAACGCTTGTAACAATTTTGTTCTTTTTTAATTTTGAAAAAAGCTGTTCCAAATACACAAGCGATATACCTTGTCTTAAAGATATATCTCTTAGCGATACTGGCTCTTTTAAATTAAATTTTGCTAGATCCGCTAGAGCCATTACAGCGTATCTGCCTTTACTTGATAATTTCATATTTTCCGCAATTCACGGGACTTATATATACCCGACTATTTTAGTCAAGATTAATTGCTATTTAAAAACTTGCATTTTGTCACTCAATTTTGATAGAAAAAACCTTAATTTTTTTTGAGATTAATAATCAATGGCATCAGTAGATAATAAAATTGTAGAAATATTTATACCAGGTCCTGCAGGAAGACTAGAAGCTAAATATTTTAAAAGTAAAAAAAACACTTCGCCAATTGCGTTGGTTTTGCATCCACATCCTCAGTACGGTGGAACAATGAACAATAAAATTGTTGTCGATATATTTCAAACATTTGTAGATAATGATTTTTCAGTTTGTAGAGTGAATTTTAGAGGTGTTGGTAAAAGTGATGGTGAGTTTGATAATGGGCAAGGAGAACTTGCAGATGCAGCAGCTGCCTTAGATTGGTTAGAAAGAGAAAACTTTGATAACTCCCAATGTTGGATTTCAGGTTTTTCTTTTGGATCTTTGATAGCAATGCAATTACTAATGAGAAGACCTGAAATAAACAGGTTCGTTGTTGTTTCACCTCAACCTAACGTTTATGATTTTTCTTTTTTATCACCATGTCCCACATCTGGCACGATGATTTATGGAAAAAAAGATGAACTAGTTCCAATAGAGCATATAAATGATTTAAACAAAAGACTAAGTGAACAAAAAGGTATTAAAGTTGAATTCGAGTCTATTCAAGATGCAAATCATTTTTTCTCTAAAAGTGATTTAGCTTTAATTAAATCTTTAAATAAATATATAAAAAAAGAGACTGCTTTATATTAATTAAGATTTTTTAATAATAGTACCACCAACCGTGGGTGTTTTACAATTAGTAGTAGACGGAAATGAAATAGGTAATCCTAAGTAAGATCTAATTGCTAGGAAAGCAAATGCTTGTGACTCTATAAAGTCACCTTCAATACTTAAATCATCAATTGAGGAAACTTTATTTTTAATTTTATTTTTCAACAAATTAATTAAGTATTTATTTTTTCTACCACCACCACAAACATAAATATCATTATTTCCAATTTTTTTTGATAATAATTCAGATGTTAAATCAGTAATTGTAGTTGCTCCATTTTCTAACGAAAGACCTTTTGCAAAGGAAATATCAAAATCATTCGTATCCAGAGATCTTCTAGAATTAATTTTGCTATAATAATAGTTATCCATATATTGATCAAAAATAAATTTATCTGTTTTACCTTTTATTGCAAAATTACCATCCCTATCAAAAGATTTGTTAGAATTTTTTCTCATCCACTTGTCAATTAAGCAATTTCCTGGTCCTATATCTCTACTTGTTATTTTAAAATTTTTATCAATTTCAGTAATGTTTGCTATACCCCCAATATTTAATATTGAAATTGGGATTTTTACGTTACTGTCTCTGAATAAGGTTTTTATAAGTGCAAGGTGGTAAATTGGAGCTAAAGGTGCTCCCTCTCCTCCATTTTTGATATCATTTTGTCTGAAATCGTAAACTACAGTTTTATTAGTTTTACCTGATAAACTATTACCTAAGCCGATTTGCTTAGAAATTTTTTCGTCTGCATTATGATAAATTGTATGACCATGAAAACCTATAAGATCATAATTAACTTGTTTGGATATTTTAATTGCGATATCGAAATGGAAGTCTGTAATTTCTTTTTCTAATTCCTCAATATTAGAGGAATATTTTAACAGATCTTGCATTTTTGAAATTTTTTCTTTTATTCTATGAATTTTATTTGAAAGCTTTGATGGATAAGCATCAAATCTATTATATTTGATAATAATACTGTCTTTACCATTAGAGCTTATAACTGAAGAATCTACACCATCACCAGATGTGCCACTCATGAACCCAAGTGCTGATAAATTTTTTTCCATTCTTATTTTTTTTTATTAAAATATGTATATTGTAAGACTATAGACCTATGAATAATTTTTTAAAAGAATTTAAAGATAGAGGATACTATTATCAATGTACCAATGAATTGGAATTATCAAATTTATTAAATAAAGAAAGTACTAATGCTTATATTGGATTTGATAGTACTGCTCCAAGTCTTCACGTTGGTAGTTTATTACAAATAATGTGTCTTAGACTTTTACAAAAACATGGTCATAGACCAATTGTTCTTTTAGGTGGAGGAACAACAAGAATAGGAGATCCATCTGGAAAAGAAGAAACTAGAAAATTATTATCTGAAAAGCAGATAGAGAGTAATATTAATAATATAAAAAAAGTTTTTAAAATTTTTTTAAAAACAAATATTCCTAAATTAAAACCTTTATTTGTTAATAATTATAAATGGTTAAGCAAACTTAACTATATAAATTTTTTAAGGGATATAGGAAGACATTTTACAATCAATAAAATGTTAACATTTGATAGTGTGAAATTAAGATTAGAAAGAGAACAATCATTAAGTTACATGGAATTTAATTATATGATTCTACAAGCATATGATTTTTATGAGCTTAATAAATCGAACAAGTGTAACTTACAAATTGGTGGGTCAGATCAATGGGGCAACATAGTAAATGGAGTTGAGCTTATTAAAAGAGAATCTGGAAATCATGTATTTGGTTTAACTACACCGCTTATAACTTTAGCGTCAGGCGCTAAAATGGGTAAAACCGAAAAAGGTGCAATATGGCTTAACAAAGATATGTTATCACCATATGATTATTGGCAGTTTTGGAGAAATACGGATGATCGTGATGTGTTAAAGTTTTTAAAAATGTTCACTGATTTATCTTTAGATGGAATAAATAATTTAAAAGATAAAAATATTAATGAATTAAAAATTTTACTCGCCAATAATGCAACAGAAATGCTTCATGGAAAAAAAGAAGCTGAAAAGTCTGCAAAACTTGCAAGAAATACCTTTAAAGAAAACTCTACTGGTGAAAATCTTCCAGGAATTAAAGTCAAAAATGAAATTCTATTAAAAAATATTATAGAGCTGATTTCATTTGTTAGTAAAGATATTTCAAAATCTGAAATAAGAAGATTGATTAAATCAAACGCTATTAAAATAGATAATAAGAATATACAGGATGAAAAATATATTGTTGATCCTAACTTGTTCTCAGACAAAGGTTTTGTAAAGTTATCTATAGGAAAGAAGAAGCACTTTAAAATTACAGTTTAATCACCTTTAATAATTTCTAGAGTCCTGGTAATAAATCTTGGAGTAAGTGTTTTTATTGGATTAACTGAGCTTTTTAAATCATTTGGTGGTCCCTTAATCTTAAAGCTAACGCCAAACACTCCTTCACCAGTTTTACTGCCAACCAAGATGTTACCTAGTAAAGGAATTTTGGATATTGTTTTATTAATTGTTGTTGCTGGTACTAAAGTTCCTCTTAAACTTGTTACTCTGTCTTTCTCAATATAACCTTCCATCATTATTGAAATAGCTGGCCCAATTGCATAAAGCTCATCGATTTCTGTTAGATTATTTTTTGTCTTAAAATCCATTTCAAATTCATCAAATCTTATTCCTTCTCCTGTTAGAAGGTCTGCAATTCCTTGCAAAGATGCAAGTGTAAGTATTTTTGCTAAAACTGGAACTTCCTTAACTTTAAAATTAGTAATTTTTAGACTTGATCTAGAAGTATTATCAATCTTCATAGAGTTTAATTTTAATTCACCTTCGTCAAAACCTTTAATAAATTTATAATTATTTATAAATGGTTTAGGCCCGTCAATGAATATGTTTGTAATTTTTTCATTTTTGATTGTTGTTCGATAAGAATAAGAAAATTTCTTATTATTTTCTAAGATTGCATCAGCCTTAGCTAAGAATAACTTATTTTCCTTAATGTCAAATTCTCCTATGAATTTCTCGAGGTATATGTCTTTTTCTAAATATATTTTATTTATATTCAATATTAATGAAGTATTAATATTGTGGAATAATTTGGAAATTTTATTTTTTTTATTACCTTTTAATAGACTCTCAACTAATTGTTCTCCATCAATTTGGTATCCAATAAAATTATAATTATTTGAATTTTTTTTAACTTTGAAGTTGTTTAAAATTTTGTTTGTATTTACAAAATTTACATCAATTTCTTCTATACTCTGCATCTTAAAGTCAGGAGATATATTTAAATTATGAGCTGAAATATAATTCTGATTTTCATTTAAACTAATTTTTTTTAGGTTAAAACCTTTTTTCGATTTATTTAATAAAATTTCTAATTTTGCAGGTATATTATTTTTTTTATAATATTGAATATCTCTTAGGTTTAAAATATTTTTGTCTAAATCCAGCAAAGAGTAGAGTTCAAAATTATTCTGATTTCCCTCAAATTTAATAAAAAAATTATCCTCTTTGTTATTTAATGAGTATTTTCCATCTAATTGAAAATTAATTATATCTTCTGAGTATTTAAATGAAAGATTTGGATCCTTGAGAGATATTTTATTTTCATAAATTTCTAAATATTTTTTTACGATATTAGATTTAAAATTAATATCTAGATTATCAAAATTTAAATCAGAGTTTACATTAAGTTTTTTTATATTAAACTTATCATCAATGGAAAAATTGATTAAAAAATTAGAATCTAGATTGATAATCTGGTCTTCTACTAACCTTTCTGGAAAATTAATATATTTTTTGAATTCTCTTGTATTTATATTATTGTTGTTAGTTTTTAAAAAGATTTCTACATCTGAGATTTTTGATCTATTTTTATCTAATTTTAAATTTAAAATATTATTATCTAACTCATTATTATAGTTTTGATTAAAAAATGAATAATTACTTTTCAAATCCAACTTTAATATTTCTTCATCAAACATTAATTCAGTTTTAATATTTTTTAAATACAGAACATCTTGGATTGTTTTGTTAAGCTCTAATTTATCAAGATTAATATTTGAATTTACAAGGTAATTTTCTATTTTACTTTTATTAATTTCAAATTTGAACTGATTGTCTGTTTCAATATTTATAATTTCATCAGATATTAAATTGGCATCTAATCCTAATAAATTTATAAGAATTTTGGGATCAATAGGTGTTTTGCTGTTACTTATATTTCCATTTATTTTGAATTTTTTATCATTTTTACTTTTTAAAAATAATTTTAGTTTGTTGCTTTTATAATTATTTTTTGATCTTAAGTTATTAGAAAATACAAAATTTGATGTTAAATCTGCATTAAATTGACTATTTTCATACTTAGAGTTAATCGTACCATCCTTAAGAAAAATTATATTTTTGTACTTTTTATCAAAATATATTTCATCAAAATTTATAATTGAATCAATTTTTATATTTTCTAATTTCTTAAATTTGTTAAATCTAAAAGAAAAAAAATTTTTACTCTTTATTTGAATATCAACATTGGATAAAAAATCCTGTTTGATATTTGCAAATTTAAATAATACATTTGGATTTATTAATGCTTCGGAATTTTCAATATCTCCTTTTATAAAATATAAACCTGAGTTTTCACTCTTAATTTCAATACTTTCTGATATCAAATTTAAATTTTGATATCTAAAGTTTAAATTTGAAATTTTTGTCAATTTATCTTTGGTATTAAAATTTAAATTAATTCGATCAATATTGTCATAGCCTAACAAGTTAAACTTTGCTTCTTTAATGGACCCAGAAAAGCTATATGAATTTAGTTTTTGGCTTATAGTATCAAATTCGGCCTCTAATTTAAATTTAATCAATCCTTTTTTTATTTGACTATAAAGTACATATCTAGACAGGTCGAAGTTTGTTGTGTTTAACAAAGATGTAATTTTTTTTATAGAATTTTCTGAGAACTGTATCTTTATATCTTTAATTGAGTTTTCTTTTTTTATAAATTTTATTATATTTAAATTTATATCTGTATTTAAAATTTTTATTTCATCATTTTCAGCAATTAAAATTGAGTCTTTAGTATTAATATTTATGGCTCCTTGCATGAGATTTAACTTAATATATACAACATCAAGCTCAAGATTTAATCTTGAATTATATTCTCTAACTTTAGTATTTATAAAACTATTAAAATTATTTGTCTTCACTCCATAAGTACTTAAATAAATTAGAGAAAAAAATAAGACTGTTAAAATTACTAAAATTATAATTAAAATAGTTTTACGCATTTATTTTGTATAAAGAATTTTCTAAAAAATCATCTATTTCACCATCCAAAACTTTGTCAGGATTTGAGTTCTCATAATTTGTTCTATTATCTTTTACCATTCTATAAGGATGTAAAACATAAGATCTAATTTGATGGCCCCAGCCAATTTCTGATTTAGAACTCTCAACATTATCGTTCTCCTTTTTTCTTTTTTGAATTTCATGCTCATATAGTCTTGCTTTGAGCATATTCATACAAGTCTCCTTATTCTTGTGTTGAGATCTTTCATTTTGACATTGAACAACAATTTTACTTGGATGGTGTGTAATTCTTACAGCGCTATCTGTTGTGTTAACATGCTGACCTCCTGCCCCACTTGATCTGTAAGTATCAATTCTTAAATCTTTATCTAATATTTCGATATCTATATCTTCACTAATTACTGGATAAACCCAAACGCTTGCAAAACTCGTATGTCTTCTAGCACCTGAATCAAAAGGTGATATTCTCACTAAACGATGAATTCCAGATTCTGATTTTAAAATACCATATATATATTCTCCAGAAATTTTTATGACAGAGGATTTAACGCCTGCTTCATCTCCCTTGTGTTCACTAATTAATTCTACTTTGTGTCCTCGATCAGCTGCCCACTTCATATACATCCTTCTTAACATTTCAGCCCAATCTTGACTTTCAGTACCGCCTGCGCCTGCATGAAATTCTAAATAACTGTCTAACGTATCGTTTTCATTGGATAAGAAGCATTTAATTTCTAGTTTTTTAAATTCTGTTTTCAAATTAGCAAATTTATCAAGTGACTCTTTAATGAGTTGTTTGTCGTTTTCATCGTTTGCTAATTTAAAAATATCGTATAATTCATTAATCTCATCTTCCGACTGTTTATGGGAGGTTAACAAATTATCATAACTTTTTTTTTCTTTTAATATTTTTTCAGCTTGTTTTTTATTTTCCCAAAATTTTGGGTTTTCTATAAGATTGTTAAGTTTGTTTCTTTTTGACTCAATTTTTTTTGTTTCAAA
>JBJLDU010000011.1:0-25232 GCA_045566995.1 Candidatus Pelagibacter sp. | reverse complement strand
ACTGTATCGATTTAGCTGCTAAAAATATGAATTCACTTGTAAGAATTTTAAAGCCAAAAGGAGTAATTACAGCCCAAGTAGGCAGCCAAGACAAAAAACCAAAGCAAGTAGATAATTGGTTAAACGTATTTAATGAAAACTTTGGCAACACTAAATTATCTAGAGTTTATATACCCAGTTTTGATTGTTCTTGGAATTTTTCTTCATCGATAAATCATTAGAAACTTCTTTTTAAATCTCAAAAATTGTGAAATAATTATTTTTTTAAACGGAGGAAATAATGAATGTAATAAAAAATATATTTTTAACTGTTCTGTTATCTTTATTTTTAATTAGTAGTTCTAATGCTGATAAAATTAAGATTGGAACTGAGGGAGCTTACCCACCTTGGAATTCAAAAGATGCTTCAGGTAAACTTATTGGGTTTGAAGTAGAACTTGCTTGGACACTATGCAGATATATAGGCCAGCAGTGTGAAATCGTTGAACAAGACTGGGATGGAATGATACCAGCCTTAACATCAAAAAAATTTGATGCTATAATGGCTGGAATGTCAATTACTGATGAAAGAATGAAAACAATTAATTTTTCACAAGGGTATGCTGATGAAGTAGCATCTTTGGCTGTCATGAAAGGTTCTGACTTAGAAGGAATGGATACACCAGAAGCAGTAAATTTAAACTTAGGTGGTTCATCTGTAAAAAAAGCTATGAAAACTTTAACTTCATCTTTATCTGGAAAAACAGTTTGTACACAAATTGGAACAATTCACCAAAATTTCTTAGAGTCAGGCGATGTTGGTAAAATAAATTTGAAAACTTACAAAACTCAAGATGAAGTTAATCTTGATTTGACTAATGGAAGATGTGATGTTGCTTTAGCTGCAGCAGTTGCATTCACAGATTATGCTGAAAAATCAGGCAAAGAAGTTGTACTTGTAGGACCAACTTTTTCTGGTGGTGCTTTTGGTAATGGAGTGGGTGTTGGTATAAGAAAAGATGATACTAAGCTTTTAAAAGCTTTTAACAAAGCAATTGATAAAGCTAGAAAAGATGGTCATATTAGCAGAATAGCCATTAAATGGTTCGGTTTTGACGCTTCTATGTAATTAATTTTAGATATGGCGACTATAATATATAGTCGCCAATCTATATG
This sequence comes from Candidatus Pelagibacter sp., assembly GCA_045566995.1. Classification (GTDB taxonomy): domain Bacteria; phylum Pseudomonadota; class Alphaproteobacteria; order Pelagibacterales; family Pelagibacteraceae; genus Pelagibacter. The sequence continues at coordinate 24,077 of JBJLDU010000011.1, read as the reverse complement.
GAACTTCTTTCATTTGGAGATACTGGTTGGGGAGACGAGCTCTTTTTTGCAACCTTAATGACAATTGCTGTTTCTATTGCAGCTATGGCAATAGGGTTTTTATTTGCTTTAATATTTACACCTTTAAAATTATCTAAAAAAAAATCGCTTAATATTATTGGTAATTGTTACACTACAATTATTAGGGGTGTTCCAGAACTATTAGTAATATACTTATTATTTTTTGGTGGAACTGGAGCCGCTATGTATGTGGCTTCGATTTTTGGATATGACGGATATATTGAAATAAATGCATTTATAACAGGTGCTCTTGCAATTGGGGTTATTTCTGGAGCCTATTCTACCGAAGTTTTTAGAGGCGCTATTTTATCAATAGATAAAGGACAATTTGAAGCTTCAAAAGTTTTGGGTATAAAAAAAAGTATTCAATTCTATAAAATTATCTTACCTCAAATGTTAAGACTAGCAATTCCAAACCTCAGTAATGTTTGGCAAATAGCTTTAAAAGATACTTCTTTAATTTCAGTAACTGGTTTAGTAGAAATAATGAGACAATCTTATATTGCGGCAGGGTCAACTAGAGATCCATTATTTTTTTATTCAGTAGCAGCGATATTATATTTAATACTTACCTTCCTTAGTATGAAATTAATTAATAAATTAGAAATCAAATATAGCAAAGGATACTGATGGATATAAATTTAATGATTAGTATTTTTCCCAGCTTGTTGAGTGGTGCAATTATTACTCTTAAACTTTTAATAGTTTCAATGTTTTTTGGATTAATTATAGGTTTGTTTTTTGCAATTTTAAGAATTAATAAAAACCCAATAATTAATAAATTTGCTTATGGTTATTCTTATTTTTTTAGAGGAACTCCATTACTTGTTCAATTATATTTAATTTATTATGGGTTAGCTAACATTGAGTTTTTAAGAAATTCATTTTTTTGGGTAATTATCAAGGAACCATACTGGTGTGCAATCATCGCATTTTCTCTAAATACTGGAGCATATACATCTGAAATATTAAGATCAGCATTTCAGACAATTAAAAAAGGTTATATAGAAGCTGCACAAAGCTTAGGTGTTACAAAAAAAATAACTTTTTACAGAATTCAATTGCCTATAGCCATTAAACAATCACTACCAGCTTATGGAAATGAAATAATATTAATGTTGAAAGGCACCTCTCTAGCGAGCGTTATAACAATTATGGATTTAATGGGAGAAGCTAGAAAAGTAAATGTTTTAACTTTTAAGCCTTTTGAAGCATTTATAACTGCAGGGATTATTTATTTATTTATTACATTTATAATTCATAAAGTAATCAAACTTTTAGAAAAAAAATATATTTATCAGTAGCTTGTATATTCTTTAATTTCTTTAATCTTTGAACCAGTAATATTATTAATTTCTAGTTTAATTTTAGCTCTATCGTCATTTAGAAAATGAACATCTCTTGATAACTTTATAAAATTTTCTCCAAAATCTGAATTTTTTTCACAATTTCTTTTATCATCTTCTATATCCCAAAGTTTAGAGTTAATTGCCTTTAATTCATCATAAAGTGAATTTAACTTATCATTTAAATTAATATTTTCTTTTAATTGATTGTTTAAAATTAAATATTCGTCATTTATGAATTTTAACTTTTCTGAATTTTTGATTTTTTCTTTTTTTATTTCTAAAATTGAAATTTTGTCTAATAGTTCACCAGCTGATACTTCAATCAAAATCTTATTCATTAAATAAAATAGTATGTTAAGTTGTTATAAATATGTCTAATATTCTTATTATTAAACATGGATCTCTTGGAGATATAGCCCAAGCAAGTGGTGCAATTCAAGATATTTCTGAATTCTATAAAGGGGATAATGTTTATATGTTAACCTCTAAACCTTACTTTGATTTTTTTAAAAAAAATCCATATTTAAAGGACATTATTTTAGACAAAAGATTATCAAGGTTTAATTTATTTTATTTATTTAGCCTAATGCGTGAACTAAAAAAGCATAAATTTAAAAGAGTCTTTGACTTGCAAAATTCGTCAAGATCAAGCTTTTATAAAAGAATATTATTTCCAAATGTAGATAATAGTATTTGGTCATCATCCGAAACTACTTTGCCAAGGGATAAATCAAAAGAGGAATTTGATAAAAATCCTGTGCTAGATAGATTTAAACATCAATTAGAAACTTCTGGAATAACGATAGAAAAAACAATGTTTCCAGACTTTAAATGGGCTTGTTCTAATATAGATAAAATTAAAAAAGAATTTAATTTAAATAAATACATAATTTTATTTCCTTTTTGCTCACCACATTTGCAGATTAAAAAATGGCCTAATTACAATAAACTTATAGATTTAATTCAAAGCAAATTTAAAGATGAATATAAAATTATAGTTGCTCCAGGTTCCCAAGAGATTAGTATGACTAAAGAAATTAATGCGACTACAATTTTAAAAGAAGATAAATCTTTAAATATCTCTGAGCTTGCAACTTTAATAAAAGATAGTTCTTTTGTCATAGCAAATGATACCGGACCTGCACATATGGCTGCACATTTGGGTTCTAAAGGATTAGCTTTATTTGGATCTCACACCACTGCATACAAAGTAAGCATAGAGAGAGAAAATTTTAAAGCAATTCAAGTAACAGATCTAGATAAACTCTCAGCTGAGAAAGTTTTTGAATATTTTATAAATTCTTTAAATTAATGGAAATAAATTTCCTTTTTCTTATCAGCGTTGTTCCTGCAATTATTTTGTATGGTATTGCAAAATCCGGTCTAGGCGGTTCTATATCACTAATTTCAGTTCCATTGATGACAGTTGTTATGCCACTGCAACAAGCATTAGCAATTATTCTCCCAATTTTAATATTTTCAGACATAATTGCTGTTTACAGATTTAGAAAAGATTTCGATTTTAGAATTTTGAAAGTAATAGTCCCATTTGCAGCTATAGGAATTATTATTGGTTCGTTTACTTTTAATTATTTTTCAGAGGACCTACTTAAATTAATTGTTGGAATAATGGGTTTTTTGTTTGCAGGGCATTATTTTTTATTTAAAAAAGAAAAGACTGTTCCAGCTAAGCAGAATTTTTTAAAGGGCGCTATTTGTTCATCTATTGCAGGATTTTCTAGTTTTTGTGTTCATGCTGGTGGAACACCCACAAGTCTTTACTTGCTTCCATTAAGATTAAAAAAAGAGATATATGTGGGAACTAGAATTATTTTTTTTAGTTGTGTTAACTTAATAAAGTTACCTTTGTATATTTATCTTTCAATGATGAACTTTGATACTTTATTTCAATCTGTCTCTCTTTTTCCACTAGCATTAATTGGAATATTTATTGGTTATAAATTACTTAAAATTATAGAGGAAAATTTGTTTTATAATATTATCTATGGTTTAATTCTTGTCAGTAGTACAAAGTTAATATTTGATTTTATTTAATCTTTGTCTTTTCAATCGAGTTGTTACCAAATTTTTTAAGCAAAAATGGGAGAAAAGCTACAATTATTAATATTCTTAAAAAATGATGATAACTTACAAAAATAGGGTCAATATTATAAGCAACGCTAATAACAACCATTTCATGAATTCCTCCCGGAGCGAAACTTAAAAAAGTTGGAATAAAATCAAATCCTAAATATTGCAGAAAGTATGCCGTAACCATTGCCACTAAAACTAATATAGAGCAAACAATAATTCCATGAAAAATATAAAAGAATAATTCTTTTAGCTTTAATCCATTTAGTCTGCTTCCAAGAGCAGTACCCAAAAAAATGAAAGCTATATTTATTACTGTATCTGGAAATCTAGAATTAACAATCTCAAAAGTATAAAATAAACCTGATAAAGCCATTGCACCAACAAGTATAGGTGAAGGAATATTAAATTTTTTGAGCAATATAGAAAATAAATAACAAATGATAATTAGAAAAAATATTTCTAAAAAATATCTTAAATCGTATATATTTTCATAATTATATCCTGTGATTTCAGAAAAACCTAACTTGCTGATAAATAATATAGGTACAAAACTTACAATAAATATAACTCTTGTAGCCTGAGGAATTAAAACTTGTTTATGATTTTCTTTTTTCCCATACTCTAAAAGTGCAGCAGCTATTGGGACAAATGCCCCGGGTAGGGCAGCAAGTGTTGCAATAAACTTATCAAATTTACAAACTTTAACAAAATAATACCCTGCAAGAATAGTACTGACTATAGTACAAACAATCATTGCCATAGAAGAGAATATCCATAAATGAATTTTATATAATAAAGATACATTTAACGTCCCACCTAAAATAATCCCAACCATCAGAAAAACGGGATTAAGTAATTTTGTTGAGAATTCAATTTTAAAATTAGTAAATGCAATACAAAGATTTAAACCTAAGGCACCAAGCAACCAAGGTAATGGAAGTCCAATTAAAGTTCCAATATAACCTCCAATTACTCCTATGATTAAAGCTTTATAACTAATGCTCAACTCATTTAATAATCGTTTAAATGGAATTATGTTTAACATTTAAGTAATAAATCCTCATTGACACTGAATTTTAATTTATGTTTAATAACTAATTATAATTATAATAGGAGAAAAAATAATGAAACTAATTAAATCGATAATTTCAGTTTTATTCTCAGCAATTCTAATACTTTCAGCAACAACAACTAGTTCAATAGCAATTGATAAATTGCATTTTGTAATTGGTGGCGGTGCTGGTGGTGGATGGGATGGAACTGCTAGAGGTACTGGAGAAGCTTTAACAAAAGCAGGTATGTTAAAAAGTGCATCATTTGAAAATATGTCAGGTGGTGGTGGTGGAAAAGCATTAGCTTATATGATTAATAATAAGCCTGCTAATACAGTCTTAGTTCAATCAACACCATTAGTTTTAAGATCAATTACAAGACACAAAGGTTATGTAAGTGGAAGTGGAACATTATCTTACAAAGATGTTGTGCCAATAGCTGGAGTTATTGGTGACTATGGTGCAATAGCAGTTGCTAAAAGCTCACCTTATAAAAATTTTAAAGATGTAGTTGATGCATATAAAAAAGATCCAAACTCTATTAAAATGGCTGGTGGATCAGTGAGAGGAAGCATGGACCATTTAATTGGTGCTTTAGCCTTCCAAGCTGCAGGTGCTAATCCTAATGATGTTGCTTATATTCCCTATGATGCTGGTGGAAAAGCATTAGCTGGACTTTTATCTGGAGAGACACAAATTATATCTACAGGTTTAGGTGAACTTATGGGCGCTAGAGACCAAGTAAGAATTATTGGTATTACAGCTCCTTCAAGAGTTTCTGATGCTCCAGATGCACCAACTCTTAAAGAACAAGGTTACGATGTACAATTTGTTAACTGGAGAGGATTTTTTGGACCTCCAGGAATGAGTAGTGCTGATAAATCGAAAATTGCTAAAATGTTAGGAGATATACAAAAAACTTCTGAATGGGAAACTGTTAGAGCAAGAAATGCATGGGTTAATATTTACAATCCAGAAGGCAAGTTTGTATCTTTCTTAGAAAAACAAACTGAAGAAATGACAGCTCTTATGAAGAAATTAGGAGTTATATAATCTTAACGATTATTAAAAATTAGAGCAGTGAATATAAATACTACAAAAGTTATATCACTGCTCTTTTTTATATTTTCAGTATTTTACTTATATACAGCGTATCAAATTCAAGTTTTTGCATTCGATGAAAATGCACCTTTTAATGCAAGAACATTCCCAATTTATCTAGGCTATGCCGGGCTTTTTTTTTCAGGATTAAAAGTAGTTTTACCGGATCCTAATACAATAAAAGTACAACATAAAACTCTAGAATATAAAAAAACAGCAATACTTATTGTTATTGCAATAATTTATGGTGCTACAATCTTAAAAGTTGGTTATTTTTTAACTACTTCTTTATTCTTATTTTCATCATATTTTTATTTAGGTGAGAGAAGATGGATCTTGATGTTTTTATTGTCCTTTCCTTTTGTAGCAGCATTTATGTATTTACTTCATGGTGTTCTTGATATTTATTTAAGAGATCCATTCTTACAATCAATTGGAGTTATGGGATGATTGAAGGAATTCTAATTGGTTTATCAACAGCATTTACCCTCCAAAATATTTTAATGGTAATGCTTGGTTGTTTTTTTGGAACAATAATTGGAATGCTGCCAGGACTTGGTCCAATGACCGCAATTGCTTTAATGATACCTATTACTTATGGTTTTGATCCAGCTACCGGTTTAATTTTAATGGCAGGTGTTTATTACGGAGCGGTATTTGGAGGTTCTACATCATCAATATTATTAAACGCTCCTGGTGTACCAGGAACTGTTGCAACATCATTTGATGGTTATCCAATGGCACAACAAGGAAAAGCAGGAAAGGCACTAGCCATAGCCGCTTGGAGTTCATTCGCTGGCGGCACTTTATCAGCAATTTATTTGTTATTTATGGCTCCAAGTTTATCGAAAGTAAGTTTGTCATTTAGATCTCCTGATTATTTTGCGTTAATGATTTTAGGTTTGACAGCTATTGCTGCTTTTTCTTCAAAGGGTCAGTTTTTAAAAGCTATGATGATGGTTGTTTTGGGATTAATGCTAGCATCTGTTGGTCAAGATAGCTTATCTGATATTACAAGATTTACATTTAACAATATGAATTTAACTGATGGAATTAGCTTTGTTCTTGTTGTTATGGCAACCTTTGCGATGAGCGAAGCCCTAACAATCATTTTAAAAAGAAATGATCCCACAAGTGCCGCTAAACAAGTTTCATTAACAGAACTTGGTTCAATTAAAATTAATAAGGAAGAAAGAAACAAAATGTACAGGACAATTCCTAGATCATCGGTAATTGGTTTTTTAATTGGAGTTTTACCGGGAGCAGGGGCGACTATTGCTTCTTTTTTAGCCTATGGAATGGAAAGAAATATTGTAAGCGATGAGGAAAAAGAAAAATTTGGTAAAGGAAGTGTTAATGGTTTGTCAGCCCCAGAAACTGCAAATAATGCAGCTTGTTCAGGATCATTTGTTCCTATGCTTACATTAGGAATACCAGGTAGTGGAACAACCGCTGTAATGTTAGGTGCACTATTAGGATTTGGTGTCCAACCTGGCCCAAGACTGTATATGACTAATCCAGAAATATTTTGGTCTATCATTATGTCTATGTATATAGGGATGGTAATATTATTAATTTTAAATTTACCTCTAATTCCTTACATCGCAAGAATTTTAGCTGTTCCAAAAAATTATCTAATCCCATTAATTCTATTTTTTTCTATTACTGGAATTTATGTAATGTCATTTAATAATTTTGATATTTATTTAATGATAGGAATTGCGGTTGTTGCTACATTTCTAAGATTATATGATTTCCCTATGCCACCTTTGATACTTGCCTTTGTTCTAGGAGGTTTGATGGAAGAAAATTTAAGAAGATCTTTATTGTTAAGTAATGGATCTTGGGAATTTTTATGGGATAGAACTCTTACTTCATGTATTTTGTTAACCACAATATTAATTGTAGTTTGGCATATATATAAAACTATGTTTAAAAAGACTAAGGGCTAAGTAATATAAATTTTATCTGACAAACCGTAACAAAGTATAGCCATCATTATTAGAAAAATTGTAGGCGCTATAATCCCTTCATTTGTAACTTTTTCATTTAGACCAGTTTTATCAATCTTAAGCGAGTAGAAATTTGTTCCTAAAACGCATGCATGTATAATAAATATTAAATTAAAAAATGCCCAAGTACCTTCAACTCCATTTGGTCTAACAAACATTATATAAATAGCCATTATTACCCAACCAAGCATTAGCGCTCCAACAAATCTAACCATTACAGCTGCACTATGATCTATACCAAACTTATCCATAAATTTTTTGGTTCCAACAATTGTTTGAAAACAATATGCGGTTATCGCTATAAAATGTGCAAGAAATACAATTAAGTAGAAAATGTTATTAAATTTAGCAATCATATAATTATTTTATAAGATTCTCTTATATTTTTCAATTGCCTTATCCCAAAGAAAGTTTTCAGAATTATTTTTTGCTTCTTTTCCGTATTCTATATATTTATTATCTCTAAAAAGGTTGTCTATACTTGAATAAATATCCTCAAGTTTATTACCATCACATATTAAACCAGTTTTTTCATGTATAATTGCATCTGAAGCACCTCCATCTTTTCCACCAATTGATGGAACACCATATTGAGCAGCTTCCACATAAGCAATACCAAAACCTTCAACTGATTTTTTATAAATTATTGAAGGCATTACAAAAATATCTGACTTTGCGACAAGAGCATTTTTTAAGTCTGAAGGTACATCTTTTAAAAAAGTGACTTGATCTTCTAATTTCAATTCAATTACTAGTTTTTTTAATTTATCTTCTTCATCGCCATACCCAATACAAGTGTAAGTAATATCAGGGTAGATTTCCTTCAAGTTTCTAACAGCCATTATTACTTTTTCATGATTTTTTCTTTTATCAAATCTTGAAACTGTAATTAGTCTATTTTTTTTACCTTTTAGAATATCCTCTGCTTCATCTAAATATTTTGTCGGTACTTCACTTACCGGATCAATTCCAGGATTAATTATAACTATTTTTTTCTCTTCTACACCCAAATCAACAGCTAAATTTTTCGTATAATTTGAATTTGCTACAATATGGTCAACATTATTTAAAACTGATAATACTTTTTTATTTAAACTTGAACCTCTAGAGTGATTAATTTCTTTTGAATGTATTAAGCAGATTTTTTTTTTATTTGTTTTAATAAGTTCTAAACTTTTCCAATGGTCAGCAATAATACATTCGACCTTATTATTTTGGTCTAGATAATCGTTTATCATGTAAGATTTTCTATATTTTCTAATAAGCTTCATTCCACTTACTCTTTCAATTGAAAATGAAACTGACTTATCAAACTCCTCATGATTTTCATGATAGTCTGCAAAAACTTTTATCAAATTAAGTTTTGAAAGAGATCTAGCTAATCCCCACATGAGATTTTGCATGCCTCCTAATTCTGGAGGAAAAGTTCTAGTTACTATTAAATACATTAGTTGTTAAAACCATTTAATACTGCAGCCCATGCTTGGAAATTGCTCTTTTGGACCATTGTTGGATTTTGCAATCATTTTCATAGCATTTTTTAGTTCACTTTCACCACTTTCAATTGGTTTTAAATTTTTTAATTCTCTAATTCTTCCTCTGTATTGAAGTTCAAGATCTTTATTATAACCAAAAAAATCTGGAGTGCAGACTGCACCATAAGTTTTAGCTATTTCTTGTGTTTCATCTATTACATATGGAAAATTAAAATCATTATTTTTTGAAAATTTAATCATGTTATCAAATGAGTCTTCTTCATATCTTTTTGGATCATTTGACATTATTGCTATAGATTTAATTCCATCATTTTCCAATTCTTTACAATCTTCGACAACATTATTTATGACAGCTAATACATATGGACAGTGATTACAGATAAACATTATTAGTGTTCCATTTTCACCCTTTGCATCATTTAATGAAATTATTTTATTATCTATAGATTTAAGTTCAAAGTTGTGAGCTTTTTTACCGAAGTCACATATTGGTGTTTTGGTTAATGACATGTTAAAAGACTATATAATTTATGTTTTACGATTTAAAAGATAAAAAACCAAAAAACCTTGGCGAAAATTGGGTGGCGCCTAACGCAGTTATAATTGGTGATGTAACGTTAGAGAAAAATTCAAGTGTATGGTTTAATGCAACGTTAAGAGGTGATATAGAAAATATTCATTTAGGGGAGGGATCAAATGTTCAAGATGGAAGTGTTTTGCATACTGACCCTGGTTACCCATTAAAAATTGGAAAAAATGTAACCATAGGTCATTTGGTTATGCTTCATGGCTGTACTATTGATGACAACTCTTTAATTGGTATTGGAGCTGTTGTTCTCAATAAGGCTAGAATTGGAAAAAATTGTATAATTGGTGCTAAATCATTAATTACAGAAAATAAAGAAATTCCAGATAATTCATTAGTAATGGGATCGCCTGGAAAAGTAATTCGTCAATTAACAGAAGATGAAATTGAGGCTGTTAAGAAAAATGCAATAAGGTATCAAGAAAACTGGAAAAAATATTCTAAATCAGTTTTTTAAAACAATAAATCATTAACAGAATAAATTATTAATCCTAAAATAATTACGAAAAATATTATAAAAGCTAGCTGTTCACTAACTTTTTTTGTGACTTTAGTTTCTCCTTTTTTAAACTTTCTTATTTGAAAAATACCAAACCTCATTACCGCTAAACCACCAAGAACTAGAGCTATAGCAAAGATAAACCCACTTATCATTTTAGGGAATTAACCAGTTTTGTTTATTATTTGTAATATCAAATCTTGCTCTTCTATGTCCCTTTGCTGCAAGATAAAGCCACTCAATACTTTCAATGTTGCATTGTATTACAGTAAAGTTTTTATAACCTTCTTCACTTTGCTCCATCGTAAAGCCTGACTTTTCAATATCTTCACTTAAACCTGAGCTTGGTTCATCTGTTTCTGTTCCTGGTCCATTGTTAACTAGATAACATTTACGACTTATATGAGCTGTTTTTGACCATGATTGCTCTGTGATTTCATTATCATGATTAACTACACAATTGACTTTAACTCTCAGCTGGATCTTTTCTTCTTTGTCATAGAATATAAATGCTGCATTACTATTTTTTTTTAATTTTGGAATTTTATCAGATCTAATATCACTATGAAATTGAATTAGATTGTTAGATTGGTCTGATTTTCTAAGAACAACAATCCTGCCATCAAAATCTGACTGATCTCCACATATGAAAACTGGAATTCTAAAAGGTGATGATCTATTAGTTATAGCATCATCAAGCATCAACCAAATTTTTTTTTTTATTTCAGAAAAGTCCTCATAATATGGGACAGTATTTGTCATTGGTTTATTTCTTTTTTTTGAGTCTAGCGATTAGACTAGAACTATCCCAACGATTGCCACCCATCTTTTGGACATCAGCATAATACTCATCAACTATTTCAGTTATTGGAACAGGGGAACCATTTCTTTTCGCTTCTTCGATTACAATTTTTAAATCTTTTCTCATCCAGTCAACTGCAAAACCATAATCAAATTTATCTACAACCATAGTTTTATACCTATTTTCCATTTGCCAGGATTGAGCTGCTCCTTTTGAAATAGTTTCCATAACTTTATCAATATCTAATCCAGCATTTATTCCAAAGTTAATAGCTTCAGATAAACCTTGTACAACTCCTGCAATACACATTTGGTTCATCATTTTTGTTAGTTGACCGCTTCCTGAAGGACCAATTAATTTTACTTTTTTGCTGTAACAATCAATTACTGGTTCAGCTTTGTTAAAAGCTTCTTCATCACCGCCTACCATAACAGTTAATATCCCACCTTCTGCACCTGATTGTCCTCCAGAGATAGGAGCATCTAAAAATGCAAATCCTTTTTCTTTAGCACTTTTATAAAGCTCTCTGGATATTTCTGCTGAAACAGTTGAGTTGTCTATGTAAATAGCACCTTCTTTAGCGCTATGAAATAATCCATTCTCACCTAATGATACTTCTTTTAGATCATTATCATTACCAACGCATGTGAAAATAAAATCAGCACCATCTGCTGCCTCTTTAGGAGTAGAGGCCATCTTGCCTTTGTATTCAGAAATCCATTTTTCAGCTTTAGCTGAGGTTCTATTAAAAACAGTTACATTGTGGCCAGCTTTTGATATATATCCTGCCATCGGATAGCCCATTACCCCGAGACCTATGAAAGCAACATTACAAGTCATAATTTTTTTATATGTTTAAAAGTTTAAGTTTAAAAGTAATTATATTTGGTTTTATCTTTACATTTTTTTCAAGTTTTGGACAGAGTTTTTTTATCGGCTTATTCAATTCTAGTATTAGAGAAACTCTTTCTATTAGTCATGGCCAATTTGGAACGATTTATGCATCTGCAACTCTTTGTAGCAGCTTACTTGTTATTTGGATTGGAAAAAAAATTGATGATGTAAATGTACTGAAGTTTGCTATTTTCGTAACAATACTTCTCTCATTTTCAAGCTTTTTCTTTTCAAAAATCTCATCAGTAGTTTTTTTATTTGTAGCGATATTTCTAATGAGATTTTCTGGTCAAGGAATGATGTCTCACACTGCGTCAACTACAATCTCTAGATATTTTACAAAGTCTAGGGGACGAGCGTTAAGTATGATTTGGTTTGGTTTATCTTCAGCGGAATTTATTCTACCAGTTCTCATAGTTTATTCTTTAACATTGATGGCTTGGCAAAATATTTGGATTATAATTTCAATATTAGTTTTAATAATTTTACCCTTAGCATCTTATTTTTTAGTTAAAGATGTAAAACTAGATACCAGAGAAATAGATCAAGATGCAAAATTCAAAGAAGATAAAATTAAACAGTGGAAAAGAATAGAAGTTTTGGGAGATTATAGATTTTATATTATATCACTTAATATGTTAGCAATGCCGTGGATTGCTACGGGTGTCTTTGTTTACCAATCATTTATCGTAAATTCTAAAGGGTGGGGTGAGTACACAATAGCACAATCCTTTATGTCCTACTCGATTTGTTCTGTTATCACTTTATTAGTCTCTGGATATTTAATTGATAAATTAACGAGTAGAAAATTACTTATATATATGAACATTCCCTTATTGCTTGCAACATTTGTTATTATGTATTTTGATGCCGCGCAATCAGCTTTCTTATTTTTAGGTTTAATTGGAATATCCAACGGTTTAGCTAATTTATTGGGATCTTCAACTTGGGCTGAAATATATGGAGTAAAATACATTGGCTCAATTAAAGCTTTAACAACTGCTTTGATGGTTTTTGCTACTGCGTTTGGCACTGCTTTATTTGGAATTTTGATTGATGCTGGCTATTCTATTGAAAAAATAGCAATAATATCTGCAGTATCGATTTCATGTTCTATAGTCTTACTTTTCACTGTTAGAAAAAAACTAAATCCAGTTTATCTTTAATACTGCTTGATTTTTTTATATTCGGGGTGTATCTAACCGACCATGGCAAGAGTTACAGTTGAAGATTGTATTGATAAAGTTGATAGTCCTTATGAATTAGTATTGGTTGCAAAAGAAAGAGCAACACAGCTTAATTCAGGATTAGAGCCAACATTAGATAGAGATAACGATAAAAACACCGTTATAGCATTAAGAGAAATAGCTGAAGAAACAATTAAAGTTCCAGATTTAACTGACGCAGCAGTATATAAATTAAGAAAACATGTTGAACAAGTTGATGACTCATCTGAAGATGAAGATGATATAGGCGATGATTTTGAAAATCTTTACAAAGGTGAAATTTCAAAGAGTGGTGTTCCAATACTCCCATCTAAAAGAGCAAGAAAAATTCCAGAAAAAATCCAAGTATCAAAGGACGATTTAGCGGAATTACAAAATACTACTGAACAACCTAGTTCTGATCCGGTTGAAGAAGCACAAGAAGAAGAAGTTGATGTTTCTTTAGACGAAATGAAAGATCAAGAGGAAACTGTATCTGAGGCTTCAGAAACAGAAAATCAAGAATAGTTAACCAAATTCTTTTATTATCTTTTCTCTGTGTTCATCTAAATCAGGTATATCCCCTCTAGTTTCTTCGTCTTTGTAAGTAGACATTTTTATAGGATTTCCTGCTGATTTAAATTCTCCAATTACTTTATGATAAGATTTTATAATCATATTCCTCTCTTTGATTTGAGGATTTTCAACGGCCTGTTTAATGTTAAAAATTGGCCCACAAGGAATTTTTAATTCCTCCATTTCTTTCACCCATTCATCTGTAGTTTTTAAACTTAATTTTTTTTCAAAAATTTCTTTTAACTGATCCATATTTTCACATCTTAATGAATTAGTATTAAATCTTTCATCGTTCGTTATTTCAGAAATTTTTAATACGTCGCAAAGTTTTGAAAAAAGTTTATCATTCCCAGCTGCAATGATTATGTAACTATCTTTTGTTTTGAATGCTTCAAAGGGGGCGATAGAGGGATGTCTTGAACCCATCGGACTAGGAATTTCCTTTTTAGAGAGATATCTTGCAATTGCATTTTCTAAAATTGCAATCTGACAATCTAGCATAGAGACATCAATAAAAGCTCCTTTACCCGTTTTCTGTCTATCATACAAAGCTGCATTTATTCCTATTGCAGTAAACAATCCAGCAGTTATGTCCCCAATCGACGTCCCAACTCTGGTAGGTTCAGAATTTGGATGACCTGTTACACTCATTAAACCACCCATTCCTTGAACCACCATATCGTATGCAGGTAATTCCTTTAAAGGTCCAGTTTGTCCAAAACCGGATGCAGATGCATAAATTAATTTAGGATACTTTTTACTCACTTCTTTCCAACCAAAACCCCATTTATCTAATGTACCAGGCTTAAAATTTTCAACTAAGATATCAGCTTTAGATAATATTTTTTCAAATATTTTTTTGTCATCTTCATTCTTTAAATTTAAAGCAATACTTTCTTTTCCTCTATTTAGAGACATAAAGTATGCAGAATAATCTTTAACAAAAGGACCAAATTTTCTCGAGTCGTCACCTACTTCTGGGGCTTCAATTTTAATAACTCTCGCACCTAAATCCGAAAGTATCATTGTACAATAAGGTCCAACTAAAACCCTTGTTAAATCAACAACTAATAAATTTTTTAATGGTCCATCCATAACTTCAATTATATGACAAATACTTATATTGACTCTTAGACTTAAGTTCAATTTAATATAATTTATTAAATTAATCTAAAGAGGGGAAATAATATGTTTAAAAAAATTAGTTTTTATTTCACAACATTATTTTTAGCTTTCTCATTGATCGGATCAGCTTATGCTGTGACATTAAAAGCAAGTCACCAATGGCCAGGAACGCCTAGAGCGGATGGCTCATATGATCCAAGACACGAGATGGTTCAAATAATTGCTGATGAAGTTAAAAAAGCAGGTGTAGATATAGATATCAGAATTTATCCTGCAAAATCACTTTACAAACCAAAAGAACAGTGGAAACCAATGACTACAGGTCAATTGGATATATCTGCTTTTCCATTAGGATACGCTGCAAAATTCCATCCAGAATTTGATGCAACTCTTATGCCTGGCACTGTAAAAAATCATGACCATGCATTACGTTTTAATAAATCACCTATGATGGTGGAAATTAAAAAAATTATTAATAATGCTGGTGTAGTTGTTTTATCTGACGCCTGGTTAGGTGGGGGTTTTGCCTCTAAAACTAACTGCATAACAAATCCATCTGATGTTAAAGGACAAGTTATGAGAGCTGCTGGTAAAGCATTTAACCAAATGTTAGCTGGTGCAGGTGCTGGAATACAAAGTATGCCATCTTCTGAGATTTACACTGGTCTACAAACTGGTGTACTAACTGGTGCAAACACAAGTTCTGGAAGTTTTGTAAGTTACAAAATTTACGAACAAGTGACTTGCGCAACTCCTCCAGGAGAATATGGTCTATGGTTTATGTATGAGCCAATTTTAATGTCAAAAATGAGTTTTGATAAACTTAATGCAAAGCAACAAGATGCTTTAATGAAAGCAGGAAAAGTTGCAGAGAAATACATGACAGCACAAGTAGCAAATCTAGATAAAAAATTTGAAGATGCTTACAAAGCTGCAGGTGTTAAATTAGCTTACATGACAGCAGAAGACCATGCTGCATGGATTGAAATTGCAAAACAAACTTCGCATAAAGAGTTCGCCAAAAAAGTACCAGGTGGAGACAAACTTATGGAAATGGCTTTAGCAGTTAAGTAAAACAATATATAAAGAACCCCTACTTAAAATATTAAGTGGGGGTTTTTTTATGAAAGAACAATATTTAAAATTTTGTAGTTTTTCCTCAAAGGCATGTGGTGCCTTTGCAGTTCTAGCCTTAATATTATCAATTTTGGTAATCGTTGAATTAGTATTTGAAAGATACTTTTTTCAAAGAGCAATCACATGGCAAACTGAGCTAGTCACAATGCTTTTAGTTGCTTCAACATTTATTGGTAGTGCTTATGTCTTAAGTGAGAAAGCGCATGTTAGCATGGAGTGGATTTATGATTTTTTATCAAAAAAAAATATTCTAAGACTTAAAATATTTACCTCATTAATTAGCTTATTATTTTTTATAATTTTATTCTATTTTGGTTATTTAATGGTTGAAGAAGCTTTTACTAAAAATTATTCAACTGGAACAGTTTGGGACCCTCCTTTATGGATACCTTATTCATCAATGATGATTGGAGCTGTACTAATGATACTTCAATACATAGCAGAAATTATTAAGCTTGTTGACGAGGAGGATAGTAATTAATGGATCCTTTATTAATAGCAGTAATAGTTGCAGTTTTCACGTTGATAGTTTTATTTTCTGGAATACCAATTGCATTTGGTTTGAGTTTTGTCTCAATAGCACTTTTAGTTACATTTGAAGGCTTTCAAATGTTAGATGTTTTTGCAGAAACATTTTATGCTGGATTAAATTCTTTTGTTTTACTTTCAATACCAATGTTTATTTTAATGGGAATGGCTGTTGCTAACTCTCCAGCGGGAAAAGATTTATATACCGGGTTAGATAGATGGCTTTGGAGGGTTCCAGGTGGACTAGTAATTTCTAATATTGGCGCTTGTTCAGTTTTCGCTGCCCTTAGTGGATCAAGTCCTGCAACTTGTGCAGCAATTGGAACCATGGGTATACCTGAAATGAGAAAAAGAGGGTACTCAGATCAAATAGCAACAGGAACAATAGCAGCCGGTGGAACTTTAGGAGTTTTAATCCCTCCAAGTATTGTTTTAATTGTTTATGGAATTGCAACTGGAACATCAATAGGAAGATTATTTTTATGTGGTTTGATACCAGGGTTTATGTTGGCAGGTATGTTTGCAATATGGGCTCTTATACATAGTTATTTTATTGACAAAGATTCTGCGAGAGCTTTAAAAAATAGAACACCCCCAACATTAAAAGAAAAAATTGAGGTGTTACCAAGAATTCTTCCTTTCTTAGCTATTATAGCTGGTGTGTTATATGTGTTGTACGGTGGTGTTGCGACACCCTCGGAAGCATCAGGTGTTGGAGCATTTTTAGTTTTTGTATTGATAGCTGTAGTTTATAAAATTTATCAACCAAAAAAAATATGGAATATTGTTAAAGTTTCAATGAAAGAAAGTGTGATGATAATGTTCATCATTGCAGCATCTTATCTTTTTGCATTTACATTATCTCAACTTTACGTAACTCAATCATTAGCTCAGAGCATGGTAGAACTAAGTTCTAACAAATGGGTTGTATTTATTTTAATAAATATTTTTCTACTTATAGCTGGTTTCTTTTTGCCTCCTGTTGCTGTTATTGTGATGACTTCAGCAATACTGTTGCCAGTTATAACGACTTTAGGTTTTGATCCATATTGGTTTGCAATTGTATTCACGATAAATATGGAAATTGGTCTTATTACTCCACCTGTTGGATTAAACCTTTATATAATTAAAGGTATTACACCAGACGTTAGTTTGTCTGAAATATTAAAAGGATCCATACCTTTTATGATAATTATGGCTTTAGCTATATTAATTTTGTGTATTTTTCCTGAAATTGTTACTTGGCTTCCTGATAAAATAATGGGCAAAAGTTTAGGTTTTTAATATATAAAAAACACAATGTTAAATATAAAAAGAATTTTTGAGACTATTGCTGATGCTGGACAAAAGATTTTAGAAAAAAAATCCTTTAAAAGTATTGCAAAAAAAAGAGATCTATTAGATCTTTGTGATGACCTATTGTCTACAAAAGGCGCAGCTTTTGGAATTACCCTCGCAAGAGATATATTATTCAGATATCAAAACTTATCTGTAGAGGATAAAAACAAATTTTTAATTGAAGTTAATGAAAAATACAAACCAGATCCATCAAAAATTGATGAAGCTATTAAGAAATATAGTGACAAACAAGATGATTATTCAATTTTAAATCTATCAAAAGTAACTTCCGGTATTCGAAAAGAACTATTTGTTAGATTAAACATGGCACCTAACGGAACTTCAGAGATTGTGTCTTTAAGAGAAGATTTATTAAAATTAATGAAGGATAAACCTGAGTTAAAGAGCTTAGACTATGATTTAATTGATATATTTAAAAATTGGTTCAACCCAGGATTTTTAAAATTAAGAAAAATAACTTGGGATACTAAAGCTGCAATTTTAGAAAAATTATTGAAATACGAAAAAGTTCATTCAATGAAAGACATGAATGAATTAAAAAGAAGACTTGGAAAAGATAGAAGATTTTTTGCTTATTTTCATCCTGCTTTAGAGGATGAGCCTATTATATTTGTTGAAATAGCTTTAACTAAAGGATTAAGTCAATCGATACAAGAATTAACAAGACCTTCAGACGAAAAAATAAAGAATTATGATACAGCAACTTTCTATTCAATAAGCAACTGTCAAGATGGTTTATCAAGAGTAACTTTAGGAAATTTTTTAATTAAAAGAGTTGTTTATGAGCTTCAAGAAGAACTTCCAGATGTTAAATATTTTGGAACCTTATCGCCAATGGTGGGATTTGCTGATTGGTTTAAAAAAATGGACAGTGCTCAAGCTGCTGGAATATTAGGAGAGGCAAACAAAAATAGTTTAGATTTTTTAAAGTCTTCTGATTTAAAAATTGGAGATAAAAGAATTGCTGATAATAAAGCCTTGATTTGTAAGCTAGCGGTAAATTATTTAGCAAAACAGAAAAATGATTTTGGTTTTCCAATAAATGATGTTTGTAGATTTCATTTAAAAAATGGAGCAGATATTGATGATATAGCAGTAAATGCAAATGTTTCAGAGGTAGGCTTTAAAAGATCTTTTGGTGTAATGGTTAATTATAGATATGAATTAGCAAAAATTGAAAAAAATCACCAAGAATATGTAAACGAGAAGAAAGTTAATATATCCAACAAAGTTAAAAAACATGTCTAAGATTAATAGATTGGTATCAGTTGCTCCTATGATGGATTGCACTGATAGACACGAAAGATACTTTTTAAGATTGATAAGTAAACATGTGCTTCTTTATACAGAAATGGTGGTTTCCGAAGCAATTGATAGAGGGGATAAAGATAAATTATTATCGTTTGATCTAAGAGAAAAACCAGTTGCTTTACAATTAGGTGGCTCCACGCCAAAATTACTAGCAAATGCTGCAAAAATTGGTGAAGATTATGGTTATGATGAAATTAATTTAAACTTAGGCTGCCCAAGTAAAAAAGTCCAAAAAAATAGATTTGGTGCATGTTTAATTAAGGAACCAAATTTAGTGGCAGATTGTTTATTAGAAATGATTAACTCAACATCTTTGCCAGTTACAGTTAAGACTAGAATTGGATATGACGATGTTGAGGATTACGAACATTTTTTTAATTTCATAAAAACTTTAAAGGAGACTGGGGTTAAAACTTTTATAATTCATGCAAGAAAAGCCATGCTAGGTAAATTTACGCCTAAGCAAAATCTTAATATACCTCCTTTAAAATATGATTATGTGTATAAACTAAAGCAAGATTTCAAAGACCTTGAAATAATTATTAATGGCGGTGTCACTTCAGTTGAAGAAGTAAAAGATCATTTAGATAAAGTGGATGGAGCAATGATTGGAAGATCTGTTTATCATTCTCCTTATCTTTTAGCTGATATTGAAAAAGAGATTTTTAATAATAGCGATATTAAAGAGCGTGAAGAAATTGTTGAGGAGTTAATTGATTATGTTAAGGCTCAAGTACAAATGGGTACAAGAGTAAATCAAGTTATGAGACATACACTAGGTTTATTCCATGGACAAACTGGTTCAAGCCACTGGAAAAGATATTTGAGTGAAAATATGTGTGTAAGAGATGCGGATGTAAAAAAAATCGATCATATTATGGATAAAGTTAGACTTTCTCCTAAATTACATTCGGCAGGTCGAATTGATTAATACTATTCTTTCTAATCAGTATTATCTTTTAATTTTATTAATGATAATAACTGCTTTTCCTGTAGGATTTTTTGCAGGTTATTTTGGGATAGGTGGAGGCCTAATTTCTGTACCTGTGCTCTTTTTTATTTTTGAAACAGCAGATGTCGATAAATCTTATTTGATGCATCTTTCAGTAGGAACAGCTTTTTCTATTACAATTTTTACTGCTTTTGTTTCAGTTATGACTCATAGAAAACATAAAGCTGTAGATACAAATATTTTAAAAACTTATGGTCTATTTGTTATCTTTGGAGTTTTGCTTGGTACGTACATGGCAGCATTGTTAAATACAAAATCTTTAGTTTTATTTTTTGCTGTAGTTGTATATTTTTTTGGTGGATATTTATTACTAGTAAAACAGGAATTAAAAAAAATTAAAAAGTTTAAGTTTCTGCCTAGAGCAACGTTTGGTTTCATTTCTGGTTTTATATCTGCACCTATGGGTATTACAGGAGCTATGATGAATGTTCCAATCCTAAGATATTTTGGATATCCTATAAGTAGAGCAATTGGAAGTTCTGCTGCAATAGGATTTGTAATAGCATCTATTGGTTCAATTGGTTTTTTGACATCTGGTTTTTTACTAAATGCAAATCTTCCTTTAAGCTTAGGTTTTGTTAATATTCCTGCTTTTTTAATATTTATTCCAATTACATCTTTTATGGCTAGAGTTGGAGCAAATATGGTTCACACCACAGATAAAAATAAAACTCAAAGAATGTTTGGGGTATTTTTATATGTAATAGGTACTCTTTTTTTGATTAGGTTCTTAGATCTTTAATTAAATCTTTTGATCGTATTCACCTATTTTACCAGTTTTTTGAAGCAAATCGTCAATAAAATCAAAGATTTTTTTCTTTCTTTCATCAGATGTTGGACTTTCAGTAACGACAACTAAAGAAGGTTTATTTGATGAGGCCCTTATTAAACCCCAAGAACCATCTTTAAATGAAAATCTAATACCATTTACAGTAAGGATATCAGCAATTTCTTGGCCATCAATTTGAACATTATTTGATTTTAAATCCTCAATTTGTTTAATTATTTTATCAACAACTTGATATTTTTCATTGTCTTCACAAAAAGGAGCCATGGTAGGTGATTGATAGGTATTAGGTAATTCACTTATGATCTCACTCATTTTTTTATGATTATTATTTAGTAAATGGCAAACTTGAATAGCTGAATTTATACCATCATCATATCCGTAACCTAAAGGTTTGTTAAAAAAGAAATGACCACTTTTTTCAAAGCCTGCAAGTGCTTTTTCATTATTTACTTTTCTTTTAATATGGGAATGTCCAGTTTTCCAATACAATGTTTCACACGAGTTATTTTTCAAAACTTCATCTGTTGAATACAGCCCAGTTGATTTAACATCTACAATAAATTTAGACCCCTCGTGGTTTGAAGATAAGTTCCTTGCAATCAATAATCCAATTTTATCTGAAAAAATTTCATTACCATCGTTATCTATTACACCTAGACGATCACCATCTCCATCAAATCCAAATCCGATATCAGCATTATTATCTTTTACAGATTTACTTATTGCATGTAACATTTCAAGATCTTCAGGATTAGGATTGTACTTTGGAAAAGTATAGTCCAAATTGCAATCTAGCTCTATTACATCACATCCTATTCCTCTTAAAATGTCAGGTGCAAATATTCCTGCTGTTCCATTACCACAGGCAACTACAGCTTTAATTTTTTTCTTAATTTTATTTTTATTTATAAGATCATCTTTATAAACACTTTGAAAATCACTAATTTCTTTTTCATTTCCTTGACCTTCAATAAATTTATTATTTAAGGTTATATCTTTTAATTCTTTCATCTCTTCCGGTGCATGGGTTAATCCTTTCTTTATTCCCATCTTTACACCTGTCCAACCATTTTCATTATGACTAGCTGTCACCATTGCAACAGCATCACTTTCTAAATTGAATTGTGCAAAATAAACCATCGGCGATAATGCTAATCCCACATCTTCAACATAACAACCTGTTGAGATAAGTCCTTTTTTTAAAGCTGATTTTATTTCTTCACTATAAGATCTGTAATCATGACCAACTATGATTCTTGGATTACTTTTATTTGTATGATTAATAATCTGCGTTCCTAAACCTTTTCCCAAATTTGTCACACCTTCTAAATTTATATTATCAGGGTACAACCATCGCGCGTCGTACTCTCTAAAGCCAAAAGGATCAATTTTTATTGAATTTTTCATGTTAATATTTTTATATTTTGTTTATTTTTTTATTGATAATTTTTTTCTCAAGTTCTATAAATGTTCTATTGATTTGTTGGTCATATAGTATATTTACCAAACCATCATACAACATCTAGTTGTTTTACTAAATTAAGTATAGTACAAAAAAGGAGCTAAATGAACAAGATTTTATCACAAGCTATTAGGAAAGCTGTCTCTGATTATACACCAAATGTGAATCAAGATCCTAAAGATAAAAGATTAGATTTATTTTCTCTTAATAGTGAAACAGAACTATTTCAAAATTCAAAAGGTATAACAATTAAAATTGATAGAAGCAGAGATGATAATTTAACTGACTTTGGAAAGGCTACTCTCAAAGATAGATACTTGGGTGCTAATGAATCTTTTCAAGACTTATTTGCTAGGGTTGCAAGTCATTATGCTGACGATAATTTACATGCTCAAAGACTATACAACTATATTAGTAATCTTTGGTTTATGCCAGCAACACCAGTTTTATCAAATGGCGGAACAACGAGAGGATTACCAATTTCTTGTTTTCTAAATGAAGCTAGTGATAGTCTTAATGGTATTCTAGATCTATGGAGTGAAAATGTTTGGCTTGCAGCACGTGGCGGAGGTATCGGAAGCTATTGGGGAAACCTTAGATCAATAGGCGAGAAAATTGGAAGAGTAGGTAAAACTTCAGGAATAATTCCATTTATAAAGGTAATGGACTCATTAACAATGGCAATTAGCCAAGGCTCACTAAGAAGAGGTTCTGCAGCTTGCTATATACCAATAGATCACCCAGAAATTGAAGAGTTTATAGAGATGAGAAGACCAACTGGAGGAGATCCAAATAGAAAATCATTAAATTTACACCACGGTGTTTTAGTTTCAGATGCTTTCATGAGAGCTGTTGAACTTGATGAACAGTGGGGACTTAAAAGTCCAAAAGATGGAGCTGTTCAAGCAACTGTTTCTGCAAGAAATTTATGGATAAGATTGCTTACGGCTAGAATAGAAACAGGAGAACCATACATTATATTCATCGATACTGTTAACAGACAAATACCACAACATCATAAATTAGCAGGTCTTACTGTCAAAACTTCAAACCTTTGTAGTGAAATTACTCTGCCTACAGGAATTGATAAAGATGGTAGAGATAGAACAGCAGTATGTTGCTTATCATCTTTGAATATTGAAAAATATGATGACTGGAAAGATGATGAAAATTTCATAGGTGATGTGATGAGATTTTTAGATAATGTGATGACAGATTTCATTGAAAACGCACCTGAGCAATTTAGTGACGCTACCTACTCAGCTATGAGAGAGAGAAGTGTTGGACTTGGGGTTATGGGACTTCATTCTTATTATCAAAAGAAAATGATCCCAATCGAGTCTGTTATGAGCAAAGTTTGGAACAAAAAAATGTTCGAACACATCCAAAAACATGTTGATAAGGCATCAAAAGATTTAGCTGAAGAAAGAGGTCCTTGTCCAGATGCATCTGATTATGGTGTTATGGAAAGATTTTCTAATAAAACTGCAATAGCGCCTACAGCTTCTATCTCAATTATATGTGGTGGAACATCTCCAGGTGTTGAACCAATTGCAGCTAATAGCTTTACCCACAAAACATTGTCTGGTTCATTTAATGTTCGAAATAAATATTTAAGACAACTATT
>JBJLDU010000010.1:0-29923 GCA_045566995.1 Candidatus Pelagibacter sp. | reverse complement strand
TAGTATAAAAATTATAATTAAAATTATCATATTTATTATTATTTTTTCTTAATTTTAACCTCTCAAGCATATTTTTTTTATTTACAATACTTAAAAAGGTAAAATTTGGTCTTAAATTACCTAATATAAAGTTATTCATTTTTAAAATTAAATCCTTATCTAAGCCCATTCCATAATGCTGATAAGCTAGTGTTGAGTCTATGAACCTATCAATTAATATAACTTTTTTTTTGTAATTTTCTTTTAGAATTTTATCAACATTTTCTGATCTGGATGCCATTAATAAAAATAAATCAGTTTTCTTATTTAATTTTGATTTTTTATTTAACATGTAAGATCTTAATCTTTCTGAAAAATTTGTACCACCTGGTTCTCTAAAAGTTACATATTTAATTTTGTTAGATTTTAAGTACTTAATTATTTTTTTTAGGCTAGTGGATTTACCAGAAGCCTCTATACCTTCAAAAACTATAATTGGATATTTAGACATCACCCCAGATAAGGAAATTTATTGAGGAAATGAACCTGGAAAATATGTTTTGTCTTTTTACATCTTCAAACGCTAATAGATCATATTCTCCTATTTGTTCATCTTTAAATAATATTTTAACTTTACCTATTATATCATTTTTTAGTATTGGAGCTTTTAATGGACCTTGATAATCGATAGAAACTTTTAAGTATTTTTTTTTAGCTTTTGGTATTGTTTGATAAATGTCTTTATTTATATAAGATTTAACAGTTTTTTGTTTTCCTTGCCAAACATCTAGCTCATCAAATATTTCATTTTTTTTTGCAATATTGATTGTATCAAAATTTGTTAATCCATATGTTAGTAATTTAAGAGACTGCTTTGATCTTTCATTTTTCGAAACAAAACCACTTCCAACTGCAATTATTCTCCTGTCATTTCTTTTGATTGTTGAAGCAAGTGAATATTTTTCATAAGCAAGATATCCTGTCTTTATTCCATCCACTCCTATATTTTTATAAAGTAAAGGGTTTCTATTACCTTGTTTAATTGGGTCTCCACCTGTTCTGTCCCAAGTAAATTCAGTTTCTTTGTAATAGTCATAATAATTTGGGTAATTTTTTATCAAGTAATTTGACATAATTAATATGTCTCTAACTGTTGATAAATTGTCAGGAGCATTTATTCCTGATGAATTAGAAAAGTTAGTATTATCCATACCTATTTCTTTTGCCTTTTCTGTCATCATAATAGCAAACTCTTCTTCTGTACCAGCAATGCCCTCGGCAAGAGCAATACAAGCATCATTGCCTGATGAAACAATAATACCTCTTAATAAATTTTCTACTGTTATTTCATCTCCAACCATAATAAACATCGACGAATATCCTGCTTGTGACAATCTCCATGCATTCTCAGATACTAAAAACTTATCATCTAAAGAAAGCTCACCACTTTTGAGTAGATCAAAAGCTATAATCGAAGTCATAATTTTTGTCATAGAAGCAGGAAAAATTTGTCGGTCGGCATCTTTTTCATACAATATTTTTCCAGATAAATAGTCTTGTACTATAGCAGTTCTCGCATTTACATCAAAGTTAGCAAAAGCTGGTTTTATCAAAAAAGATAAAAATATTAAAATTAACGATAAATTTTTTATTCTCATAGTTTTATTATTTCAATGCTATCAAAATCAAGATTTTCGATATTATGAAATCCTTTCTTTAATTTTTCAAAATCTTTATAAGGACCTTTATAAACTCTAAAATTATTTTGTGACAACTTTTTGATTAAGATATTCTCAATTTTATGCTCTTCAAATAACCTATTTTTTAACAAAATAGCAGAATCTTCAAAATAAAAATCTGCAAATTTAATTATATAATTAAAATTTGTTACAAAATCATTAATCTTAGATTCTTTAACTTTATTTTCTAAACTTATGCTCTGAACCATTATATCATCAACTGGAGCTTTATTAGCTACTTCTTTCTCTTCATCAAATGTTTTTACATCCTTTGCAACGTATAAATTGGTAGAATTGATAGTTTCAATATACACGTATGGTTCATTAGGATTAATTGATAATTCACTAACAATCCTCTTTGTTATTACAGAATTATAAAAAATAGGCAAAACAGTTTTGTTTTTAACTATAGTCCTTAAAGATTTTCCATTAATTATATTTGTTATTCTAACAGGTGTACCATTAGGTAGGTTAGGACTTAATATGTTTAGTGATGTATTATCTAAATTAAATTTCAAGGAGTTATCTACATCTTCATCATATATTAATGCAAAACCTTTATTAGAATAAACAATATTAATTATTTCCTTTTTTTCATTTTTATCTGATGACACTTTAATTTTATCATTTAGAACAGCAATTTTTTTATCTTCAAGTTTATTTTTAATATTTATATTTTTTGAATGATGCTCACAGGCAAATAAAGTTAAAATTAAAAGATATGAAATATATTTAAATTGCATTTTTAAATTTGTTTTTTAGTGTGCACACGGCTAATGCAAATCTTAAAGATCTATTCCATTTTAAAATTAATTCATAATT
The DNA here is from genome assembly GCA_045566995.1 of Candidatus Pelagibacter sp. Lineage (GTDB taxonomy): Bacteria > Pseudomonadota > Alphaproteobacteria > Pelagibacterales > Pelagibacteraceae > Pelagibacter. Next base: position 27,383 of record JBJLDU010000010.1, on the reverse strand, counting down.
ATCAAAAACTAAATAAGCTGGAGTTAATTTTTGTGCGTCAGGTATAATATCATAATCAGGGGTCACAATTGCAGCCTTCAAATTATCAAGATCATTAAGATTTTTGCTGTTTTTGATATATTTTTTTAAATAGGATATTTTATTTTTATGCTTAATTTGTTTTGCAGATGTATTTAGATATTTATGAGGTGTTTCATTGATAAGTTCTACTTTGTAAAAACATGGTGTTTTATTATCCCACCCTATATTACTTAAGTAATTTGCAGCAGAAGCAAATGAATCCTCTATATTCTTCAAATTTATAATTTCATCTTCATTGTAATCAATTGCATAATTTTTAATTGTAGAAGGCATAAATTGGAAATTACCAAAAGCTCCTGCCCATGACCCTAAATAATTATTTGGATTTATAATTCCTTTATCAAATAAAATTAAAAGTGTAAGTAGTTCTGATGTGAAGAACTCACTTCTTCTTTTGTCATAACTTAAAGTAGCTAATGATGAGACTATATCCATTTTGCCTAAATAATTACCAAAATTTGTTTCGATGCCCATAAGAGATAAAAGTAAATCCTTATCAACAGAAAATTCTTGAGTGATTTTATCGATTTTTGATTTGTTAATTTTATAAATTTTTAAACCAGAATTTACTTTTTTATTATTAGCTCTTTTAGAAATATATGTTTTGGTATCTTCATAGAATTCTGGTTGGTATCTATCATACTTTATAACATTCTTTAAAAAAATAGATTTATCAATTGTATTTTCGATTGTTTTTAAACTCACACCTTTTTCTAATGCAATTAATTTAAAATTTTTTTTCCATTCATTAAATTCAGAATCATTTGCATAGACGTTAAAATTGAATGAAATAAAAAGAAAAAAAACGTAAATTTTAATTTTTTTCATAAATATCTTTCAGATATATGAATACAGCAATCCATATTAAAATAAAACTAACTAACTGATTTATATTAAATTGCTCATTATAAATGAAAAAGCCAAGAATAAATTGCAAAGTAGGAGTAATATAAAAAATCATTCCAGCAGGTCCTAGTCCTGCTAATTCAACACCTCTTACATATAAAAAAAGAGGAATCACCGTCATTGGTCCTGCCAACATTAATAATGGCATCAAAGAAGGATTTGATAAACTGAAATCATTATAATTATTTATACTTATAAAATAAAAAGCAACTAGTACAAAAGGAAGTATATACAAACTTTCTATAAGAAGCCCAATATCAGTTTCTACGTTAATTTTTTTTCTAAATAGATTATAAAAACTCCAACTTAAGGCTACGATTAAACCTACCCATGGAATTGAATTAAAATCTATTATCAATAAATAACTGACAGAAATAATTACTAAAAAGATCGAAATTTTTCCTTTTTTAGTAATAGGTTCTTTAAAAAAAAAATTACCAAGAAAAACACTTATAATTGGCATGATAAAATAGCCAAAACTTGCATCAATTATTTTATCTACGCTAACTGCATAAATCCACACACCCCAATTAATAAAAATTAAAAAACCAGAAATAAAGAGAATAAATAATTTCTTTTTATCATTGAGAATTTTTTTAAAAATACTCCATTTAGAAAAGAAAAAAGTAGTAACTATTAATAAAAAAGCTGTCCAAACACTTCTATGAATTAATACTTCTATATGACCTGCAAAGGAAATATATTTAAAGTAAATAACACCAAAAAAACCCCACCAAAACGAACCAAAGGATGTAAGCAAAACTCCTTTATTAAAATTTTTTTTGTTCATTTTTAAATATCTGAATATTTTGACTAACTACTTAAGTCATTTTATTGTTGAAATATATATTAATAATAATAAAACCTTGCACACGGAGAGATGGCTGAGCGGTTGAAAGCATCGGTCTTGAAAACCGACAAAGGGGCAACTCTTTCCTGGGTTCGAATCCCAGTCTCTCCGCCATTCATTTAAAATCAATCAATAGTTTTAATATTTTATTATTTTTAAAGATCATTTCTTTCCTTGAAATTTTGATAATGTCTTCATCATTCATATTAACTAATATATCTAGATCAACTAAATCATCAAAAGATAATGAATCAATTATAGATTTAACAAAGCTACTGACAAATATGTCCATTTCTTTTGTACCTCGATATTGAGATCTATAAATAATCTTATTAATTAAATTTTGTTTATTTGAATTCATTGTTTATAAACATATATATATATTTAATGAGTAATTTTGAATATTTATTATCACCTATTAATAAAATTAAAGGTGTTGGTAAAAAAACATTAAGTTCATTCAACAAAAAAAAAATTTTTACAATTTTTGATCTGCTATGGCATTTACCTATATCAAGAATTGAAACTGCTGAAGATACTGAAATTAATGATTTACAAGTAGGAAGAAATTACAACATAAAAGTAATACCAATTAAATATAATTTTCCACGAATTAGAAATTTACCCAATAAAGTACTATGTGAAAAAAATGGAGTAAAATTAGACTGTATTTTTTTTAATAGTTATGAGGGATATATCAAAAAATTATTACCCTTAAATGAAGAAATAATAATACATGGAAAAGCAAGTAATTTTAAAAATAAATTTCAATTTGTAAATCCAACAACAAAAAAGACAAATAATTTTAATATTTTAAGTGAAGATAGTAAATATAGTCTTTCTGAGGGTTTAACATTAAATAAATATAATCAAGTAATAAATAGTGTTTTTCAAAATTTACCTGACTTAGAAGAATGGTTACCAAAACATGTTTCGAGTTTATTTGATAATATAACTTGGAAGGAATGTATTATTAAAATTCATAAGGAAGAAATTACAAAAATTAGAAATACAAAATATTTTAGGAGGCTTGTTTTTGATGAGATATTTGCAAATTTTTTACTTTCTTCTGATATTAGAAATAAAATAAAAAAAATAAAAAAAACAAATAAAATCTTAGACTTAAAATATCAAAATAAACTAATTAGCAGTTTAAAATTTAAACTTACAACAGATCAAATAACTTCATTAAAAAATATAAATAAAGACATGGAGTCAAAACAAAAAATGTTTAGGTTATTACAAGGAGATGTGGGATCTGGAAAAACAATAGTATCTGTAATAGCTGCATTAAATGCTATAAAAGCTGGTTATCAAGTTGCAATAATGGCTCCAACTGAAATATTAGCAATTCAACATTACAAATTTATATTAGAAAATTTTAATACATTTTGTAATCCTGAAATATTAACTGGTAAAACTGATTATAAAAAAAGAAAAAATATTTTAAGTGATCTCATGAATAATAAAATTGATATTTTAATTGGCACACATTCTCTTTTTCAAGAAAAAATTACTTACTTTAATTTAGGATTAATTGTTATTGATGAACAACACAAATTTGGAGTTAGTCAAAGAAAAAAACTATCGGATAAAGGAGGAAATGATTGTGATGTACTAGTTATGTCAGCAACCCCTATTCCAAGAACAATGATGATGACTATTTATGGAGATATGGATATTTCTTTAATAAAATCTAAACCAAAAAATAGAAAACCAATCAAAACATACAGTAAAAATGAAACTAAATTTAATGAAGTGATTAATTTTATTCAAAGTGAAATTTCAAAAAAAAATCAAGTTTTCTGGGTTTGTCCACTTATCAAAGAATCAAAAAAGATTGACCATCAATCTGCTACAGAGAAATATAAATATTTAAGTAAAATTTTTAAAGATAGAGTTGATATAGTTCATGGAGCAATGAATAAGGAAGAAAAAGATAAAGTTTTAAATAAGTTTAATGAAAGAAAGATAGATATATTGGTTTCAACTACAGTTATAGAAGTTGGCATCGATTTTCCAAATGCTAATGTAATCGTTATTGAAAATTCAAATAAATATGGTTTATCCCAGTTACATCAATTGAGAGGACGAGTTGGTAGGGGTAACAAAGAATCTTCATGCATACTAATGTTTAAAGCAGGACTGAGTGAAAACGCACGTAAGAGAATAACAATTCTCAAAAATACTAATGATGGTTTTAAAATCGCTGAAGAAGACTTAAAAATTAGAGGATATGGTGATATTTTAGGATTTAAGCAAAGCGGTCTAAAAAAATACAACTTAGCAGATCCTATCCAACATGAAGATCTTTTCAATATTGCAGAAAAAGAGATTAAAAAAATTGAAAAAAATAATATTAAAATAAATAACTTTAATAAACTCATCAAACTTTACGACAAGGTTGCTGTGATTAATGAGACTATTTAGTTTTAGTATCTGATGTACCAGCTGAGACAATAAATTTTGATGCCTCTTCAAATGTCATATCTAGATATACAATTTCACTTTTAGGAAACATTAACAGAAAACCACTGGTTGGATTTGGTGTTGTAGGAACAAAAACATTTACTAATTCTGTATTTGTCTTTTTTGAAATTTCACCTCTATTTTCTTTTGTAGCAAAGCCAACTGCCCATGTACCTTTTCGAGGGTATTGAATTAAGACTACACTTTTCTTTGAACCTTTTTTCGGCGCAAATGTCTCTGTCATTTGGCCAATTGCCGAATATATAGTTCTTAAAATTGGTATTTTTTTTAATAAGTCATTAAATAATTGTAAAATTTTTTTTCCAATGAAAGATAAAGAAAGTCCTCCTACAAGAGTTATAAATATTACAGATAATAAAATTTCTAAACCTGGAATAGCAAAGGGTAAGTAACTATTAGGATTTATTCCTTGAGGAATTAATTTTGACGAAATAGATATAAAAAAAGTTGTGAGATATAACGTAATACCAATTGGAACCAACACAACAATTCCTGTTATAAAATAATTTCTTAATCTCGCTATAAATGAAATTTTTTTTTTTTTTAATTTAGACATAACTTATAATTGATTAACAAATTACATGTAATATAAATATCATGAAAAGTGAATAGAAGAAATTTTATATATTTAATGGGATGTGGCTGCCTTTCTGCGGGTTTGCATGCATGTACTACTGCACCAATTACTGAAAGAAGGCAATTAAAATTAATTCCAGAATCAAAATTAAATATGCAAGCAGCTCAACTTTATGAAAAAGTGAAACAAAAAGCTAAATTAAGTAATGACAAAGATAGTTTAGATAAAATTATTCAAATTGGATCAAAAATTGAAAATTCTATATCAGAATATTTTTATAAAAATGATATGAATGATCCAACTGCAAATTTTGAATGGGAGTATATTCTAATTGATAATAAAAAAATTAAAAATGCATGGTGTATGCCAGGTGGAAAAATTGCTGTCTATACGGGCATGCTAGATATTACAAAAAATGATGATGGTTTGGCCGCTGTGATGGGTCATGAAATTGCTCATGCTGTTGCAAAACACTCTGTTGAACGTGCAAGCAGATCTGTGCTTTTAAATACTACGACCGGAATAATTGATATAGCTACAGGTGGTAAATTATCACAAGTTAATAGAACGACAGGCATGAATACAGTTGGTTTAATCTCTCAAATTGGAATCATGAACCCATTTACAAGAAAACAAGAAAGTGAAGCTGATTACTTGGGCTTAATTTTTTCCTCGTTATCTGGATATGATATAAGAGAAACTATTAAAATATGGGAAAGAATGAAGAAAGCAAACAAAGGTAAAGAACCACCCGAGTTCCTGAGTACTCATCCCTCTAATAATAGAAGAATTGATCAAATAAATAATTGGATTAACGAAATTATTTTAAAATATCCACCTATAGTATAATGTGTTGGTGAGCCCTGATGGACTCGAACCATCGACCCATTCCTTAAAAGGGAATTGCTCTACCAACTGAGCTAAGGGCCCAACACGAAAATTCTTATATTGATTTTTTTATATTTGGCAATGGTAAAAATTTACAAAATATTAATATACTTGTCATGAAATTGATCAAAAGTTCCCATTTTAATATTTCTTCTTATCTCATACATAAGTTCTTGATAGAAATTTATATTATTTAATGTCAAAATCATAGATGACAGCATCTCATTGGTGTTGTGAAGGTGGTTTAAATAATTTTTGGAGTATTTATTTAAGTCAAACTTTGTAACATTGCTATCTAGAGGTGAATTGTCTAGTTTATTTTCAGAATTTCTTATTTGGACTCTCCCATTCCATGTAAAAGCTAAACCAGTTCTTCCAGATCTTGTTGGAAGAACGCAATCAAACATATCTATTCCCCGCCTAACTGCTCCCAATATATCAGAAGGAGTTCCTACACCCATTAAATATCTTGGTTTATCAGTTGGTAAATTATCTTTAATACCATCCAATACATCAAACATTTCTTTCTGAGTTTCTCCTACTGCTAGACCACCAACGGCATATCCATCGAATTCTATATCTATTAACTTAGCAAGAGACTCATTTCTTAAATCTTTAAATAAACCCCCTTGAACAATACCAAATAAAGCTTTGTGAGGATTTTTTCCAAATTCTTCTTTAGATCTTTTCGCCCACTCAGTAGACAAATTCATTGATGTTTTTATTTTATTATAATCTTGAGTATTTTTTGGGCACTCATCCATTACCATAACAATGTCTGAATTAAGTTTTTTTTGAATTCTAATACTTTCCTCAGGACTTAAAATAAAAGTTTTTCCATCAATATGTGATTGAAATATTGCCCCTTTAACTTTGTCAATTTTATTAAATTTAGATAAAGACATCACTTGATAACCACCAGAATCTGTCAGAATGGGAAGTTTACAATTCATAAATTTGTGTAAGCCACCTACCGCCTCTATTCTCTCTGTTCCTGGTCTAATCATTAAGTGATATGTATTTGAAAGTATTATTTCACTTCCTGTTTTAATAATATCGTTAATAAAAACACCTTTAACTGTGGCTTGAGTACCAACAGGCATAAAAGCAGGAGTATTAATTTCTCCACGATGTGTTTGAATTAATCCAACACGATAATTTTTATTTTGATGTTTTACGCTAAAAGAAAAATTCTTTTTTATGTCTTCCATCCATTAAATTCTACTCAGATTTAAAGCTAATTATTTTATCTGGGTTTGAAACAGAGCCATTAGGTCCATCACCTTTTGTAATCATATCAACAAACTCCATTCCCTCAATAACTTTTCCAAATACTGTATATTGTCTATCGAGATGCGGTGTAGGACCAAAACATATAAAGAACTGACTATTTGCACTATTTGGATCTGAAGATCTTGCCATTGATAACGTTCCTCTTTCATGAGGTAAATCATTGAATTCTTCCTTAAGGTCTGGCATATCAGAACCACCCATACCAGCTCTACTTAAGTTAAAACTTTCAGAAGAGGAATTTCCAAATTGAACATCTCCTGTTTGAGCCATAAAACCATCGATTACTCTGTGAAAAACAACTCCATCATACTTTCCACTATTAGCTAGTTCGGTTATTCTTTTAACATGGTTTGGTGCCACGTCTGGAAATAATTCAATTTTTAAATCTCCATCTTTTAATTTTAGTATCATTGTGTTCTCCTTTGCATTTAATGCTGTTGTTAATAAAAATAATGATAAAAATAAAATACTAATTTTTTTAAGCATAAATCTCTTTCAGTGACTTGATTGTACTTTTGGTTGTAAATTTCCTTAAATCACCTTTGTGTAAAGCTATTTCTTTAACAAATCTCGATGAAATGATCTGATTTTCAACGTCTGACATAAGAAAAATTGTTTCAACTTTATTATTTAATTTTCTATTCATTCCCGCTAGTTGGAACTCGTATTCAAAATCAGATACAGCTCTCAAGCCTCTAAGAATTAGATTCGATTTATATTTTTTACATAATTCTGTTGTTAGAGAGTTAAATTTTATTACTTGAATTTTATTTTTTGAAAGTTTTAAGTCTCCATACAAAGCTTTACTAACGATTTTTAATCTCTCATCTATTGGAAATAAAAAATTCTTTTCATTACCATCAGATATGCCAACAATAATTTTATCTGCCAATTTTAAAGCTTTTTTAATAACATCAATATGACCGTTCGTTATTGGATCAAATGTTCCTGGATATATAGCTATATTTTTCATTAAACCAAATTATCATCTAATTTAATTGAGGAGACAACCTTTTCATCACCAGTTAATTTAATAATTCTTACTCCTTGAGTATTTCTTCCGGCAATTCTTATTTCCTTAACAGCAGTTCTAATAACTCTACCTTTATTTGTTGAAATTAATATTTGATCACCCTCAAACACAGGAAAAGATGAAGAGACATTACCGTTTCTAGGGGAATTAACTATGCCAATTATTCCCTTACCTCCTCGATTTGTAACTCTAAAATCATAATGAGATGTTCTTTTGCCATAACCGTTTTCTGTAATTGATAAGATAAATTTTTCTTTAGCTTTAACTTCTGATTTTTCATCTTTAGTTTTACTTTTGTTTTTTTTAATATCGTCTTTATTAATTATAGATAATGAAACAATTGTATCTTTTTCTGAAAGATTAATACCTCTTATACCTTTAGAAGACCTTCCTTTAAAAACTCTAAGTTTTTTTGATTCAAACCTTATGCATTTACCAAATTTTGTATTCAGCATTATATCCTGATCATCTGTACATATCTTTACTCCAACAATTTTATCATCAGAATCTAATTTCATCGCAATTTTACCAGAAGCATTAATAGATGAAAAATCCTCTAAGTTATTTTTTCTTATTTTCCCTTTGCTAGTTGCAAATATGATATGCATATTTTTCTTATCAACATCTTCATCAGGAAAAGGCATAATAGAACTTATAGATTGATGATTTTTTAAGGGTAAAATATTGAAGAGTGACTTACCTTTAGATGAAGCAGATCCTTCAGGTATTTTCCAAGCTTTAACTTTATAGGCCAAACCCTCTGTAGAAAAAAATAATAGTGATGTATGTGTATCTACAGACAATGTTTGAACAACCGAGTCTTCTTCTCTAGTTTTAATTCCTGTTTTTCCTTTTCCACCTCTTTTTTGTTGTTTAACTCCGCTTAGAGCCCCTCTTTTAATATATCCTTGAAGTGTTATCGTTATTATTACTGACTCTTTTTGAATTGTTTCTTCGATATCATAATTTAAGACAGCATCTATAATTTTTGTCCTTCTAGGGACTGAAAATTTATCTTTTATCATCTGTAAATCATTGCTTATTACGCTTAACAATTCATTTTTTGAATTAATAATTTTTTTATATTTAGAAATCTCTGTCGCTAATTTTTTAATTTCTATCTCTATTTCATTAATTCCTATAGCAGTTAATTTTTGAAGTCTAAGTTCTAGTATAGAAGTCACTTGATCATTTGATAATACATATTTTCCTTTATAATTTTTACTATCAACTAATTTAATAAGTTTTGATGCTTGGTTAATTTTCCAAGTTGTTTTTAAAAGTGAATTTTTTGCTTCTTCAGGGTTTTTGGATGATCTGATTATTTTAATGACTTTATCAATGTTCTCAACACTAACTGATAATCCAAGTAATATATGAACTCTATCTTCTGCTTTTTTTAAATCAAATTTTGTTCTTTTTATAACTACATCTTCTCTAAACTTTAAAAAGTTTTCTAAAAAATCTTTTAAATTACAAGTCTTTGGTTTTTGATCAACAATTGCCAAAGAGTTAAAACCAAAAGATGATTCTATTGAAGTATATTTATATAATTGTCTTTTGACAGTTTCAGGTTCAACATTTCTTCTAAGATCAATTGACACTCTAATACCCTCACTATTTGACTCATCTCTTATATCGCTTATACCTTCAATTTTTTTATCTCTTACTAATTCGGCAATTCTTTCATTTAAATTAGACTTATTAATTTGGTAAGGTATGGATGAAACTACCAGTCTATCTTTACCATTTTTTAAATTCTCTACTGAAATTTCTCCACGTATTTTAAAAGATCCTCTTCCAGTTTTGTATCCTTGCTTTATTATATCTTTTCCAATTATTAACCCTCCTGTTGGAAAATCTGGGCCTGGTATATATTTCATTAACTCATTAATTTTAATATCTTTGTTTTTAATTAAGGCTAAAGTTCCATCTACAACCTCTCCTAAATTATGAGGTGGTATACTTGTTGCCATTCCAACTGCAATTCCACCAGCACCATTTACTAAAAGATTTGGATATTGTGCAGGCAATACAATAGGTTCTTGCTCTGTCTCATCGTAATTACTTTTAAAGGATACGGTATTTTTTTCTATATCATCAATTAAAAACTGTGAAACTTTTGCAAGTTTAGTTTCGGTATATCTCATTGCTGCAGGAGGATCCCCATCTATAGAACCGAAATTACCCTGTCCATCTACTAAAGGTAAGCTCATTGAAAATTCTTGAACCATTCTAACAAGAGCGTCATAAACAGCTTGATCACCATGGGGGTGGTATTTACCAATTACATCTCCAACAATTCTTGCAGATTTTCTAAATTGTTTTGACCAATCAAAGCCACCTTTGTGCATTGCATAAATAATTCTTCTGTGAACAGGTTTTAATCCATCTCTGATATCAGGCAATGCCCTACTTACTATAACGCTCATAGCGTAGGACAGATATGATGAGCTCATCTCATCATACATTGAGATTGGTTTTATATTATTATTTATTTTTGGAATTTCGTTTTTTTCCATATTAATTAAAATGGAATATCGTCGTCTAAGCCACTTTGATCTGGTGCAGGTGCATCATCAAAATTTTGTTTACTATCTTGTGATGCAATATTATTTTGATTACCACCACCAAGCATCGTTAAAGATGAATTGTAACCTTGAATTAAAATTTCGGTTGAGTATTTATCTTGACCACTTTGTTCGTCTTTCCATTTTCTTGTTGATAGTTGTCCTTCAACGTACACTTGTGCACCTTTTTTTAGATATTGCTGGACGACATTTACCAAACCTTCATTAAAAACCACTACTCTATGCCATTCGGTCTTTTCTTTCTTTTCTCCAGTATTTTTATCTTTCCAGGATTGACTTGTAGCAAGGCTTAATCTAGCAACACTTTTGCCGTTCACCATTTGCTTAACTTCTGGGTCTGCGCCCAAACGACCAATTAATAGTACTTTATTTAAACTTCCAGCCATAATATTTTAATATTTAAGAATGTTTATTATATCACTTATTAACTTGAATATTAATTTTATTAATCTAAAGCAACAAAAATTATGCTTAAAAAGATAGTTATTAAGGGTGCAAAAGAGCACAATTTAAAGAATATAACGCTAGAGATTCCAAAAGAAAAATTTGTTGTCATCACTGGCCTATCAGGATCTGGAAAATCATCTTTAGCTTTTGATACTGTGTATGCTGAAGGACAGAGACGTTATGTTGAAAGTTTATCAGCTTATGCAAGACAATTTTTAGATAAAATGAAAAAGCCCAATGTAGATTTAATTGAAGGATTAAGTCCAGCAATCTCAATTGAACAAAAAAATACATCCAAAAATCCAAGATCTACAGTTGCAACTGTTACAGAAATTTATGATTATATGAGAGTTCTTTATGCCAGAGCCGGCATTCCATACTCTCCTTTTACTGGACTGCCGATCACATCACAAACTATAAGTCAAATTGTAGATAAAATTAAAACACTACCAAAAAAATCAACAATTTTTTTATATGCACCAGTAGTTAGAGGAAGAAAAGGAGAATATAGGAAAGATATTCTTGGCTACAAAAAAAGAGGATTTAGAAAAATTAAAGTTGATAATAAACTTTATGATATTGATGATGTTCCAGAATTAAATAAAAAATTAAAACATGATATAGCAGTTCTAGTTGATAGAATTGTTTTAAATTCATCTTTGGGAAATAGATTAGCTGAAAGTGTTGAAACAGCAGTTAACTTAGCAAATGGATTAATGTTTGTGGAATATGAAGATGAAACCCTGCCGAAAAAGTTTAGAAAGACTGAAAATTTAATCTTTTCTACTAAGTTTGCTTGTCCTGAAAGTGGTTTTACAATTGAAGAAATAGAACCAAGACTTTTTTCTTTTAATAGCCCTTACGGTGCGTGTGAAGAATGTGAAGGTATTGGTGTTAAATTAAATGTTGATCCAAAATTAGTAGTACCCGATGAAAAGAAAACAATAGCAGATGGAGCTATTGAACCTTGGTCAAAATCATCATCTTTATATTATGCACAAACTTTAGCCTCTATAGCAAAACATTATGGTTTTTCATTAAATGATAGATGGTCGAGACTTTCAAAAAAAATAAAAGATGTAATTTTATTTGGATCTGATGAAGAAGAAATCAAATTTTCTTATGACGATGGATATGAAAAGTATTCACATAAAAAAACATTTGAAGGGGTGGTAAATAATTTAGAAAGAAGATTTTTAGAAACAGATAGTGATTGGAAAAGAGAAGAAATATCTCAATATCAATCTGATACAAAGTGTGAAAGATGTAATGGGCACAGATTAAAAGATGAAGCTCTATGTGTTAAAATTAATGATCACAATATAAGTGAAGTAACTGAAAAATCTATATTTGATGCAAAGGAATGGTTTAAATCACTTGAAACAAAATTAGATAAACGACAACTAAAAATTGCACAGCATATTTTAAAAGAAATTAATGAGAGATTAAATTTTCTGCTAAATGTTGGTCTTGACTACCTAACTTTATCAAGAGAGTCTGGTACTTTATCGGGTGGTGAAGCACAAAGAATAAGGTTAGCCTCGCAGATAGGTTCAGGATTAACTGGAGTATTGTATGTACTTGATGAACCTTCTATCGGTTTGCATCAAAAAGATAATGTTAAATTAATTAATGCATTAAAAAGACTTAGAGACTTAGGAAATACAGTCATAGTTGTAGAACATGATACTGAGACCATGGAAAATGCAGATCATATAATTGATCTTGGTCCAGAAGCTGGAAACAAAGGTGGCGAAGTAATCGCTCAAGGATCGTACAATGATATATTAAATAATAACAATAGTATTACAGGAAGATACTTATCAAACAAAAGCTTCATACCAATACCAAGAACTAGAAGATTAGCCAAAAATGGAAGATTTTTGGAAATTAATGGGGCTAGTGGAAATAATTTAAACAATGTAAATCTTAAAATTCCATTTGGAAGTTTTACCTGTGTAACGGGTGTTTCAGGAAGTGGTAAATCAACATTAATACTTCAAACTCTTTATAACGCTTTAAACCTTACCCTTAATAATAATAAATCGAGAAAAATTCCAAAACCATTTAGAGGTTTTAAAGGCATTGAATTGGTAGATAAAATTATAGATATAGATCAATCCCCTATTGGTAGAACTCCTAGGTCTAACCCAGCAACTTATACAGGTGCGTTTGGTCCAATAAGAGACTGGTTTACTAATTTACCTGAGTCAAAAAGTAGAGGTTATAAGCCAGGAAGATTTTCATTTAATGTTAAAGGTGGAAGATGCGAAGCTTGTGAAGGTGATGGAGTAATAACATATGAAATGCATTTTTTACCTGATGTTTATATAACTTGTGATGAATGCAAAGGAACTAGATATAATAGAGAAACGCTAGAAATTAAATTTAAAGACAAGAGTATTGCAGATGTTTTAAATATGACAGTGGATGAGGGGTGCGAATATTTTGAAAATATTTCTAATATAAAAACAAAATTGCTTACTCTTAAGAAAGTTGGTTTAGGCTATATAAAAATTGGTCAACAAGCCACTACTCTATCAGGTGGTGAAGCCCAAAGAATTAAACTAGCAAAAGAATTATCTAAAAGATCAACTGGAAGAACAATATATATATTAGATGAACCCACAACAGGACTGCATCAACACGATATTAAAAAATTATTAGAAATTTTACATACCTTTGTTGCAACTGGAAATACGGTTGTTGTAATAGAACACAATTTAGATGTTATAAAAACTGCTGATTATATAGTTGATATGGGTCCAGATGGAGGTGTAAAGGGAGGAAATATTATAGCCGAGGGTAAACCTGAGGAAATTATCCAAGTTAAAGATAGTTATACAGGTAAATTTTTAAAACCAATGTTGGACAATAAGTTCAAAAAAACTGCTTAAATTTTAATTAAAAATGTTATAAAACAAAGATATTATGACTTCGATTCTTCAATCATTATCTAAGACAGTTCATATCTCCTTAGCATTATCCATTTTACTATTTTTAGGTTTATACTTTGGAAATGGTGGTTTTGATATCGACGTTGTTTTTTGGAGTTGGTTATTTAGATATATACATGTCATTGTTGCAATTATGTGGATCGGTTTACTCTGGTATTTTAATTTCGTTCAAATACCAAACATGGCTAAAATACCTGACGAACAAAAACCAGCAATTGGAAAAGTTATAGCTCCAGCAGCACTTTTTTGGTTTAGATGGGCAGCTTTAGTTACAGTAATATCAGGACTGATCTTAGCTTATTTAAACGGTTATGTTCATCAAGCTATGACATTAGGAATTGGATCAGGTGGTGGTAAAGCTACTGCAATTGGTATTGGTATGTGGTTAGGAATTATAATGGCATTTAATGTTTGGTTTGTAATATGGCCAAATCAGAAAAAAGCATTAGGTATTATTGAGGTTGAAGCTGATGTTAAAGCTAAATCTGCAAAAACTGCGATGCTATTTTCTAGAACAAATACACTTCTATCTTTGCCAATGCTTCTGACGATGGTAATAGCTCAAAACCTATATTAATCTTTTTCTTCTTTAACTATTGTTCTTTGGCTGACATTCAGTGCAACTAAAATAGGATTTGCAATATATATTGAAGAGTAAGTTCCAAAAATAACTCCTAATATCATTGCTAAAGAAAAACCTTTTAGTATTTCACCACCAAATAAGTATATTGAAAAAAGAGCTAACAATGTAGTTACAGATGTAATTATTGTTCTAGATAAAGTTTCATTAATTGAAATATTAGTTAAGTCAAAAATTTTAATATCGGAATACTTTCTTAAATTTTCTCTAACCCTATCGAATATAACAACTGTGTCATTCATTGAATAACCAACAATAGTTAAAACAGCTGCTACAATAGAAAGGTTTATTTCAAGAGAAAAAATAGAAAATATACCTAATGTAATTATAACATCGTGAAATATAGCTAAAATAGCTCCTAAGCTAAACTGCCATTCAAATCTTATCCAAATATACAATAGCATCGCTGCAAGCGATAAGCTTATAGCAATAATTCCTGATTTTAAGAGTTCTGAGCTTACTTTAGGACCAACATTTTCTACTCTTCTAAAGTCGACATTGCCAATAGAGCTTGATAATTTATTTTGAATATTTTTAATAAATTCAGGATCATTTGAATTTTGCTTTTCAAATTTAACAATAAAGTCTGTTTCATTGCCAAATTTTTTGACAGATACATCTCCTAAATTCATTTGATTAAAGCTATCTCTAATAAGACTAATATTATTCGTTTTATCTGTAGTTCTTAATTCAATTAAAGTACCACCTTTGAAATCAACACCATAATTTAAACCTTTAAAAATTAAAAATACTAATGAAATCACTATCAGGATAAGCGATAATATATTAAATTTTCTATAGAACTTATTAAAAGAAATATTGCTCATTTTAAAGAAGCTGCTCCTTATCTTTATTTTTGACTACATATAAAGAAGTTAATAATCTTGCTATAAAATATACTGAAAACAAAGTAGTTAAAATTCCAACACCTAAAGTTACAGAAAAACCTTTTACGGGTCCTGATCCCATAAAAAACAAAATAAATGCTGCTATTAATGTTGTGATGTTTGCATCTAAAATAGTTGTTCTTGATTTTGTATAACCAGCATCAAAAGCTATTATTGGATTTTTTTCATTTTTAGTCTCTTCTTTGATACGCTCAAAAATCAAAACATTTGCATCAACAGCCATACCAACTGTTAAAATGATACCTGCAATTCCAGGCAAGGTTAATGTTGCCTCAAACAAAGTAAGAATACCAATTAGCAAAAAGAGATTTGAAACAAGAGCTAAATTAGCAATTAATCCAAATGCTCTATACTTATAAATCATAAATAAAATCACTAGCAAGAAACCTATAAATAAAGATAAAATACCAGCGTCTATTGAGTCTTGACCTAAGTCCGGTCCAACTGTTCTTTCTTCGATTATATTTAAAGGTGCAGGCAGAGCTCCAGATCTAAGTAGCAATGCAAGATCTGTTGCAGATTGAAAAGTAAAGTCACCTGAGATTTGTCCCGATCCACCAATTATGGGTTCTCTAACTGAAGGAGCACTAATTATTTTACCATCTAAAACTATTGCCAATTGTTTGCCAACCCCTGTACTAGTCGCTTTACCAAATTTTTTGGCACCTACTCTATCTAAACTAAACGAAACTACTGTTTCATTTGTTTGAGAATTCATAGTTGGCTTTGCATCAACTAGATTATCACCACTTAAAATTATTCTTTTACTTACAATTGCATCTCTAGAACCATCCTCAAAGGATAATTTTTCAGTTCCAAAAGACTCTTCATTATTTTGAGAAATAAATTGAAATGTTAGATTTGCTGTTTTTCCAAGCAAAGATTTAATTCTATTTGGATCATCTAAACCTGGTAATTCGACTAATATTCTATCATTACCTCTTTTTAGAATATTGGGCTCATTTGTTCCAACTTCATCAACTCTTCTTCTTACAATTTCAATTGCCTGGTCTAATGAAGAATTTTTTAATAAGACTAAACCATATCTAGAATAATTTAATGAGAAAAGATTTCCATCTTCTAAAACATCAAATTCATGAGATTTGTATGTTGGATAATAAGTATTAACATCACTTTCTTTATCATTTAAAATTTTTATAACATTTTCAATTTCATTATTTGTTGTTTCAAATGAAATTGTATCACCTTTGAGTGAAAAATTTTTAAGAGTTATTTGCTTTTCTTTAAAATATCTTTTTAATTCAATTATTTTTGCCTGTAGTTTTTGAGTAATTACTGGCCGATTATCTATTTCAAGAAGTAAGTAAGATCCACCTTGTAAATCTAAACCTAAATTTATATTTTTTGAAAAAAATTTATCATCAAACTTAACAAAATTTGAAAAAGCAAAATAGGAAAAAATAACTGTAAAAACAATTACTGAAATTATTCGTAATTTTGAAAAGTATAACACTTTTTTGTTATGTTATTTTTTTGGTTCTGTAGAGCTTACTAAACCTTGAATTCCTGTTGCTCTGACAACTTCAACATTTACATTATCAGAAATTTGAACCTCAACTTTTTCGTTATCAATTATTCTTTCAACAGTACCAACTATACCACCAGAAGTAATTACTTTGTCCCCTCTTTTAAGTGCTTCAACCATAGCTTTATGATCTTTTACTTTTTTCTGTTGAGGTCTAATAAGAAAAAAATAGAAAATAACAAAAATTAAAATTAAAGGTATAAATTGTCCAATTCCAGCATCCATAACGTATCCTATTAAGTTAAGGCTATTTATCCTATCTATTATTCAAACTCAACTCTTAATTGATAGAAATTTTATCTATATTTGGCATATATGGCTTCAGAACATCTGGTATCAAAATAGATCCATCCTCTGTTTGATAGTTTTCCATAATAGCAATCATTGTTCTACCAACTGCCAATCCACTACCATTAAGAGTTCCAACAAATTCTTTTGTGCTATCTTGTGCTTTATATCTAGCTTTCATTCTTCTTGCTTGGAAAGTGCCACAAGATGAGCAACTTGATATCTCTCTATATTTATTTTCAGATGGGAGCCAAACTTCAATGTCATAGGTTTTTTCTGCACTAAAACCCATGTCACCAGTACATAAAACAATTTTTCTATAAGGAAGTTTTAACGCGTCCAATATCATTGAAGCAGAATTAGACATTCTTTCTAATTCTTCTGAACACTTATCGTTTTCAACAATACTTACTAATTCCACCTTATAAAATTGATGCTGCCTAATCATACCTTTAGTATCTTTACCGTAACTACCCGCTTCTTTTCTAAAACATGGCGTTGATGCAACTACTCTAATTGGTAATTTATTCTTTTCTAAAATTTGATTTTTTACAATATTTGTCAAAATTACTTCAGCAGTTGGTATTAAGAACTTTCTTCCTTCACCCTCATCTAGCTTAATTTCAAATTGATCATTTTCAAATTTTGGCAATTGTCCAGTGCCAAACATTGTTTCAGCGGTCGCAATTAATGGAGGAGATATTTCTGTATAACCATTTTTTTGAGTATGCGTATCAATCATAAAATTTGATATAGCTCTTTCTAATTGTGCTAATTCTTTTTTAACAAATACAAATCTTGAGCCAGTTGTTTTTGTAGCTAAGTCAAAATCAAGCATGTTTAATTTATCCCCTAGCTCATAGTGAGTTTTAGGCTTAAAATTAAAATCTTTTATTTCCCCTTTTTTTTCTATTTCTTTATTTGAATTTTCATCTTTTCCAACTGGGACATCGCTCAATGGTATATTGGGGATAGAAGATAAAATATCAGTAATCTGGGTCTGTAATTTTATTTGATTTTTATTAATTTCTTCAATTTTTAAAGAAAGTTCTTTTGATTTTTCAAATAAACTTTGGTCTTTCGATTTTGAAATAGACTTTTTTTCCATTTCAAATTTTTCTTTTTCTTGAATAAGCTTTCTATTTTCCCCATCTAAACTTATTATGTTATCAAGACTTATATCAATATTTCGATTTTTAAGTTTTTCCTTAAAGTTTTCAAAGTCATTTCTGATATCTTTAATATTGTGCATTTTTTTCTGCTGCTTTCTTTTCAATTATTCCTACTGATATTATTGATAATTCATATAAAATTAATAAAGGTATGCCTAAACCAATTTGTGTGATTGGATCTGGTGGCGTTAATACAGCTGCTGCTGCGAATATTATTACAACAACATATTTTCTTCTCTCTTTTAAAAATGTTGAATTCACAACTCCAATTCTAGCTAATAAACTTAATACTACTGGTAATTGAAAACTTAAACCAAATGCAAAAATAAGCTTCATTACCAATGATAAATACTCGTTTACTTTAGCTTCTAATTGAATTGGTAGATTTGTGGCTGCACCCAAGCTCTCGAAAGATAAAAAAAACTTTATAGCTAAAGGCATTATTAAATAATAAACCAACATTCCACCAAGTAAGAATAGTATTGGTGTTACCACTAAGTAAGGCATTATCGCTTTCTTTTCATGATTATAAAGCCCTGGTGCTATAAATTTCCAAATTTGGATTAATATAAAGGGACTTGTAATAAAAAAAGCAGCAAAAAAAGAAACCTTTAGATATGTTAAAAATGTTTCTTGAAGTGCAGTAAATATTAGCCTTCTATTCGTATCGTCATCTTTTACAGCATTTGCATACGGTTCAACTAAAAAACCGTAAATGTACTCAGAAAAATAATAACAAATTACAAATAAAATAGCTAAAAATATAAATGAGTTTATTAATCTTTTTCTAAGTTCAGTTAAATGACTTATGAAACTTCCCTCTTTATCTTTACTCATCTTTTTTTTTCTCTTGGTTTTGTGATTTTGGTTTTTCGTCTATATCAGTATTTAAAGTTTCATTTGTTAAATCACTAACTTGTCCTTGAACATCACGAACATATCTCTTGGCTGAACCAATCCATGAACCAATTTTTTTTAACATGTAAGGAAAATCTTTCGGACCTACTACAATAATTGCTATTGAGACTATGATTAGTATTTCTAGCCAGCCAATTGACGGCATTTGTTATTCTTTTTTATTAGAGTCTTGATTTTCTGAAATATTTTTAGTTTGGTCATCATCATTAACATCTGTAGCCATTCCTTTTTTGAAACTTTTAATTCCTTTAGCTACATCACCCATTAGGCTAGAGATTTTTCCTCTACCAAAAAGTAAAACTACTAAAATTACTACAATTGCTATTTGCCAAAATCCTATACTCATAAATTATTTATAACCTTATTCTTGATTTATTAAAAGTGATTTTTTAGGTTTCGTCAGATTTGAGGGTACTACTCAACATTTCATCAATATCAGAATAAATATTTTCCTTCTTGTCGACTTGTTTTTCTTTAAAAAATTTACCTGTTCCAAATATTGCAGAGTCTACACTTGAAGTATCAATTAAGCCTGCTGAGCCTAATTCATTCACAGTTGGTAAATCTGACAATTTTTGTAGATTAAAATGACTTAAAAATTCATCTGTTGTTCCATATTGAATTGGTTTTCCAGGGACATTTTTTCTACCTTCGTGTTTTACCCAATTTAACTCCATTAGAATTTCTAAAGTATTAGTTCCAAAAGCTACACCTCTTATCTCTTCGATTTCAGACCTTGTAACAGGTTGATGATAAACAATAATAGCTAGAGTTTCGATTGCAGCTCTAGATAATTTTTTTTCAACAGTTTTTTGTTCTGACATTAAAGAAGATAAATTAACAGCAGTTCTAAATGACCATTTATTAGATATGCAAATCAAATTAATACCTCTATTTGAGTAGAAATCTCTTAGTTTTTCTAGTGATTGCTGAATATCTGTTTGTTTAGATAATTTAGACTCTATTGTTTCAACTGAAAGAGGTTCAGCAGCAGCAAATACAATAGCCTCAATCTCTCTTTCAACGTCGGTAAGTTTAGTTGGAAAACTTACAATATTATTTTTTTTAATTTTGTTCATTAATTTTCCTTAATATAGATATCATCAAATAATTCTTTTTGTTTTAAAGATATATTACCTTCTTTTACCAATTCTAAAGAGCCAGCAAAAATTCCAGCTTTACCTGTTTTTTTTAAATTAGGAGATTTATTAAATCCAGACGGAACTAACTCAGACAAATTTTTCCAATCATTAAGCGTGCCAAAGAACTCCTTTATTCTTTTAATAGCATCTTCAGTAGTAAAGACAGGAAGTTTGGGTATGTTCATAGTATGAAAATCTTTGGTCATGACTATCCCTGAATATGCTTTTAATAATTCAAATAAAGTTAAAGAAACTTTTTTATCATAAATCGACTTTACACCACTTTTAGAGCCACGCATAAAAACATCTCTACCTAATCTTTTTCTATCTAACATTTGAGAGGATAATAATCTAATTAGCTCTAATTTTTTTAATTGTAATTTAAGTTTCTCAGCAACTTCAAAAGCTTTAAACTCATCCTCATCAGTTTCAGGAAGTAATAATTTTGATTTCAAATAAGTAAGCCAAGTTGCCA
This sequence comes from Candidatus Pelagibacter sp., assembly GCA_045566995.1. GTDB lineage: Bacteria > Pseudomonadota > Alphaproteobacteria > Pelagibacterales > Pelagibacteraceae > Pelagibacter. Next base: position 6,181 of record JBJLDU010000010.1, on the reverse strand, counting down.
TTAACAAATATTCAGAAGCTATTTCTAAATTTAAATTTTCTTTTTCTATTAGATATTGATGAAATTGATCAGCAAGTTTTGTTATAGAAATTTTTTCTAAATCTACTTTTTGAGATTTAGCAAGATCTAGTAAAATCTCAAGTGAACCACTGAAATTATTTAAATTTACATTAAAGTCTAAAGAATCATCGGACATCGTAAATCACTCTAACCTATAATTTTTATTAATTGTGATGTTTTTTTCGTTACAAATTTGTCTAGTTTTGGTGAGTTTTGTGCAACTGTAACCATTTCACTTAAATTTCCATTGCAATGTAAGGCTAAATTGCATCCAGCTAAAAAAGATTTTTTTACTCTAACATCAAGTTTATCTTTTAAAGCTTTCATTGAAAGATCGTCTGTTAAAATTAGATTTTTAAATTTTATTTTATTTCTTATTAAACTAATAATTTTTTTTGAATGAGTAACATTATTTTGTGGATCAATTTTTTGAAATAGTAAATGGCCTGTCATTGCGATTAATGCTTTCTTATTTTTAAAAGTATAAAAATCATTTTTAACTAAATAATCCTTATTTTTATTAATTTTAGGAAGATTTTTATGACTGTCGACTTTAGCTAAACCATGGCCTGGAATGTGTTTCATTACTGTAGCAACACCATTTTTATGAAAATGATTGATACAGATATCTCCCATTGTTGATACTATTTTTTTGTTACTGGAAAATGATCTGTCATCAACAATCTTATGAAAATTTTTTCTTTTAAGATCTAGAACTGGAACTGTATTGATATTTATACCTAATAATTTTAATAGGTATGTAATTTGTTTAACATAAACATTATAATAAATATTAAACTTTTTTTTATCTCTATTAAATAGATTGCCAAAATATTCTGCTGTAAAAATAGAATTATCAATAAATTTTCTTAATCTACTAACTCTACCTCCCTCTTCATCTATCATAATAGGATAATTTTTATTTTTAAAAATTTTTTTAATAGAATTTGTTAATTCTTTAGTTTGATTTATTGAATTTATATTTCTAGAAAATAAAATAATTCCCCATGGTTTATATTTTTTTAAAAAACTTATTTCCTTTTGGGTAAGATATTTACCTTTTATTCCACAAATAAAAGATCTATGGGATTTATTTGTCATTATAAAGAAGTTCCCAAAAAGAATATTTATTTTTTTTCTTATTATTTTTAAATTCTACATATTCAATAATATTTTCTGTATCATTTTCTAATAATATAAGATCTTTTTCGATAATATTAATTTTTTCATCAATTGAAGAAAGTGATCTGTAAGATTTCTTAATATTTTCATCTGAAAAATAGTATCTAGCGGTAAAAAATATAAAGAAGAAAATTATAATAAGGAAAAAAAGATACTTTAGTTCTTTAATCATTACATTTTTTCAGGTGTGTCTACACCCAAAATATTCATACCAGTTTTCAAAGTATTGGCTATAGATTTTAGGAAAACTAGTTTTTCCATTTTAATTGTATTGTCTTGATCGATAAATCTTTTAGAAACATCTTCCTTACCCATATTCCAATAAGAGTGGAATTCAGAGGCTAATTCATAAAGATAAACTGAAATTCTATGTGGCTCTAATTTTTCTGAAGAAACTTCAACACATTTAGGCCATTCACTAATTTTTTTAAATAACTTTATTTCTTCATTCGCAAAATTAAAATCTGAATTCTTAATCTCAAGATTACTATTGATATCATTTTGGGTATTTCTAAAAACAGACGAAATTCTAGCATATGCATACTGAACATAGTAAATAGGGTTTTCTTTCGATTTTTCTTTTACTTTGTCAAAATCAAAATCAATTTCCGCATCACTACTTCTGCTTAACATAATAAACCTTGTTGCATCCTTACCCACTTCATTAATAAGATCCTCAATAGTAATATAATCACCTTTCCTTTTAGACATTTTAAAAGGTTTTTTATCTTTAATAAGTTTTACTAACTGACTAACTTTGCAAATTAATTTATTTTTTTCACCTGACAAAGCTTCAACTACAGAAGTAATTCTTTTAATATAACCAGCGTGATCGGCACCAAGTATATTTATAAGAATATTAAAATCTCTTTTTAATTTTGTATTATGATAAGCAACATCACTTGCAAAATATGTCCATGATTTATCTTCTTTTTGAAGAGCTCTATCTTTATCATCACCAAATTCTGTAGATTTAAATAATAATTGCTCTCTTTCCACCCAATTTTCGTTACTTTCTCCTTCGGGAGCTTTAATTTTTCCCTCATAAATATATTTTTTATCTTTTAAATTTTTAATTACTTCATCAACTTCATTATTATTTATAACTTCAGTTTCACTGGCAAAGTTATCATGTTTTATACCAAGATTTTCTAAATTAATTTTTATCAACTTTAAAGACTCTTGTATTGAAAGATGTTTTAGTTTTTCTGATACAGAGTCAAAGTTTTTAAAATCTAAATCTTTATTATTTGAAATTATTTTTTTTGCTATATCTATAAGATAGTCTCCAGGATATAAATCCTTATCTTCTATAGGAAAAGTTTCACTATAAAGTATTTCTTTTATTCGTAAATAAACTGATTTTGTAAAATGAGAGATTTGATTTCCATAATCATTAACATAATATTCTTTGGTAACTTTATGACCATTAAAAGATAAAAGATTAGATATTACATCTCCAAGTATAGCGCCTCTTGAGTGACCCACGTGCAAAGGTCCAGTTGGATTGGCAGAAACAAACTCTACTAAATAACTATTTTTTTTCCCACTAGCACTATTTCCATATGATGAATTATTTAAGACATCTAATATAAAACCATTCCAAAATTCATTTTTAAATTTTAGATTGATAAAACCTGGTTTTTCAATGCTAATTTCATCAATATTGCTATCACTATCTTTTATTAAATCAGCTATCTGTTTAGCAAGTTCTATAGGAGGTTTTTTATTAATTTTGGATAAAACCATTGCAACATTTGTAGAAATGTCTCCAGTAAATTTTGCAGGTGGAATATCAACATTTATACCCGATAAATTATCTGGCAACTCTAACAAATTATCATTGTGGGCAGACTTAATAACTTTTTCTATCTTTAATAAATAATTTTCAAATATATTCATTTGTGTGACTTGTATAATTGTATTGCGTATCTATCAGTCATTCCTGATATATAATCAGAAATTGCTCTATATTTATTATTATCTATAGATTTATTAATAATAAACTTTTTGGGTTTCTTTTCTATTATTTTAAATAAATTTTCTACTATTTTTTTTCCTCGATTATTTTTCAATTGCACAATCTTATTATTGTACATATTTACTTTTAAAAAATTTTTGACCTCTTTTTCTAATGATAAAAATTTACTAGAGAAATTGATTATTTTATCTTTATACATATAAACGTCTCTTTTAGTATTGATCTTATTTTTCTTTAAATTTTTAATACTATTTTTAATTACATCTTGCACCATTAAATTTATCGAGTCTCTTATAATTTGATAAACTATTATATCTTTATTTGAACGATTAATTTTAGTTTTATAGGACTTGTAGATTTGTTTAAAAAAATTAATTTCGCACAATTGATTTAGAGAAAACAATTTAGCCTTAATTCCATCTTGTATATCATGATTATTGTAAGCTATGTCGTCAGATATAGCTGCAATCTGTGCCTCAAGAGAAGAATTTTTTTTAAAATTAATTTTTTGTTTAAATTTTTTAGCTCCAATTATTCTATTTATTTTATCAATATTACTTATTGGTCCGTTGTGTTTTAAAAGGCCATCTAGTGTTTCAATTGTTAAGTTTAAACCTCTAAATTTTAAATATTTATTTTCTATGAACATGACTATTCTTAAAGTTTGAAGATTATGATCAAAACCACCATGCTTGGTCATTGATTCATTCAAAGCTTCTTCACCTGCGTGACCAAATGGAGTATGCCCCATATCATGGGCTAAACTTAGTGTTTCAACTAAATCATCATTTAAATTTAGATATCTTGAAATTGATCTAGCAATTTGAGCAACCTCTAATGAATGAGTTATTCTCGTTCTATAATGATCACCTTCTGTATTAACAAAAACTTGGGTTTTGTGCTTTAATCTTCTGAATGACGCAGAATGAATTATTCTATCCCTATCTCTCTGAAAAGGCGTTCTAAAGGAGCTATTTGGCTCTAAAGTTAAGCGACCTTTTGATGTAAAAAAACCTAATTTTGAGTAATTATTCATTCTTTAAAAATGGCAAATATTAATTATATTAGTAATAACAGCGATAAATAATGATTAAAGAAATTAAATTTACAGATAATGCGTTAAAACAAATCAATAACCTTCTGTCATCTAAAGATGAAGGTTCTTTTTTTAGAATCGCTATCAAAGGCGGTGGATGCTCGGGGTTTCAGTATGATTTCTCATTTGATAAAACACCTCAAGACGACGATTTAAGACAAGATAATATTTTAATAGATAAAACTTCAGCTGATCTCTTGAAAGGATCAGAGGTTGATTTCGTAAAAGAATTAATCGGAGACCAATTTAAAATTAGTAACCCACAAAGCAAATCATCTTGCGGTTGTGGTGTTTCATTTTCTCTTTAATGATCATTAGCTCATGGAATGTAAATTCTATTAGGGCAAGAATATTAAACGTTCAAGAATACTTAAAAAAGTTCAATCCTGATATCGTGTTAACTCAAGAAATAAAAACTCAAGAGGAAACTTATCCGTTTGATGATATTAAAAAATTAAAATATGAAAGTTATGTATTTGGACAAAAAAGTTACAACGGCGTTGCAATACTTTCCAAAAAAAAATTAGATAAAATCGAAAAAGATATTTTTAAAGATAAAAACAAACAATCGAGAATAATTACAGCAGATGCAAAGTATAAATCTAAAACTATTAAAATTATAAATATCTATACGCCAAATGGTAACCCAGTAGATACTGAAAAATATGATTATAAATTATATTGGCTAAATAGTTTAATTAAAAAACTTAAAACACTCTTAAAAAGTTATGATAATATAATTATTGCAGGTGACTTTAATATAATACCTTCTGCTGAAGATGTTCACGACCCTAAAGGATATGAAAATGATGCTCTTTTTAGAATTGAGATTAGGAAAAAATTAAGAGAAATGTTTAATTTAGGATTTCACGATGCGTTTAGATATATTTATCCTGATAAAGAAGAATATACTTTTTGGGATTACACAAGTGGTGCTTGGCAAAAAAATAATGGAATGCGGATTGATCACTTTTTAGTGACTAACAGTTTACTGAATAATATTAAGGATGTTAAAGTTAATAAATATCCAAGAGGTAGAGAAAAACCATCTGATCATACACCAATTGAATTAGAATTAGCTTAAAGATTTAATTTTATTAACTAGATCCTCATTAATATGTCTAGGTCCTTTATCTAATCTATTCTTATGTCTTCTCTCACCAGGAAGTCTGACATCACCCATTGCTTTCATTTTTTCAAAAAATTTTGATGAATGTTCGTCCCAATTATTTTGTGATAATTTATCTGGAGATATGGCTAAAATGAACTCTCCCCCACTTGGAGGACCTCCATCATTATTATCCTTCTCAGCGGTCTCATAACTGAAATTATCTCCTACTAAGGCACCTGCAAGCAATTCGACCATCATCGCAATCCCAGAGCCTTTATAGCCGCCGAAAGGCAATAAAACACCCCCATCTGCAATCTCAGCAGGATCAGTTGTATCTTTTCCCTCTTTTGTTAGCCCTGTTCCTAATGGAACTTTATGACCTTCTCTTTTAGCAACTTGAACTTCACCCATAGCCATTGATGCTGTTGCCATATCATAAACGACTGGAGGTTTATTTTTTCTTGGCCAAGCAAATGAAATCGGATTTGTACCAAATAAAGGTTTAATTGATCCAGCAGGTGCAACAGCTGGTTTGTATGATGTGCATGCAAACGCAACTAAACCTTGTTCTGCAATTGCCTCTGTCTCAGGCCACATTGCAGCCATGTGATGAGAATTTGTTATTGCTAAAACTGCTATACCATTTTCTTTTGCCGCTTTAATTAACTCCGGAATTCCTTTTTCTAATACCATTGGTGCTAAACAATTTTTTCCATCTACTTTAATAACGCTTGGAGTTATCTTTGAAACT
>JBJLDU010000009.1:0-119246 GCA_045566995.1 Candidatus Pelagibacter sp. | reverse complement strand
ATTGTCATAAACAAACTATGCCCATTATGGGGACTATTTCAAATTTTAGATTTCGCCCATAAAGTGGTGAATAATTGTTCTATTTTGCGGTTCTAAACGGTGTTCAAATAGGTACAAACCCTGCCAAGTTCCCAACAATAACTCCCTATCTTTTACACTCAAAGAGATTTGATTATTGGTTAATGCAGATTTGATATGGGCTGGCATATCATCTTTTCCCTCAGTTGTATGAACATACAGCTTGTTGTCCATGGGTACTAATTTATCAAAATAGTTAATTAAATCTTTTTGTACATCTGGGTCAGCATTTTCTTGGACAATGAGTGATGCACTAGTATGTTGAATGCTAAGATTAATAATTCCATTTTTAAAGTTATATTTATTAATCCATTCAATTGTATCCTCAGTAAACTCATAAAGTTTTTGACCATTTGTATTAATTTTTAGATTATAAAATTCTTGTTTCATACATTAATTAAAAGTTTGTGATGTTAGCTCATACAATCGACTAACTGTTCTTTTAAAGGGTTCTTTCATACTATTAGCTGACTGGAGTAGGTTTAATTCAATTTCTGATTTAATCATCAATGGTATTTTTTTTTCATAAATAATATCAACAAAAGTAATAAATCGTTGCTGTTGATTTGAGTTACTTTCATTAAAGTTAGGTAGATTTTCAATAAAAATAAAGTCGCTTTCGTTTGCAATTTCAATGTAGTCCTCTGATCCAAGATTTCTATTACAAATTTCATCAAAAGATATCTTAAGAATACCTTCATAAAAATTTTCAAATATTAATTTGCGACCCTTCACATTTAATGTCTTAGTGGTTTGTGTTTTATCTTTTGTGGCTTTTCTAAAAAATTTATTAAACTTAAAATTTGATGAGTTATCTATAGGTGATAAGAACCGAGTTAAATTTACATTTTTTGTAGCTCTATAATCTTCCTCAATATTGAGTTCCAATTCTTTACAATTATTTTCTAGAATTTTTAAAAAAGGGATAAATTGATCTCTTTGTAATCCGTTCTTGTATAAATCATTAATATTTATATTTGAAGAAAAAATAACTTTGATATTTTCATTAAATATTCTTTCAAATAATTTACCTAAGATCATAGCATCAACAATATTTGTTACTTGAAATTCATCAAAATACAATATTTTTGCTTTATCACTTAAATCTTTAACAAATTTTTCTAAACCGTTTTCATTTCCTTTTTTTTTATTTTCAAATATAAAATCATGAAATTTGATCATAAACTCATTGAAGTGCAATCTTGATTTTTTTTCTTTTAAACTTTCAAAAAAAAAATTTAAAATCATAGTTTTGCCTACGCCAACATCTCCAACTAAATAAAAGCCCAATTTATTTTTTTTATCGTTAAATATTTTTTTAAAAAAAGTCTGTTTAAAATTAAGATTGTAATATTCGTTTAATTTTTGAACTATTTTTATCTGATTTTCGTTTATTTCTAAGTCTTTATCTTCGCAGTGCTTTAGATAAGATTTTTTTAAATTCATTTTTTTGTTTTAAAATCTATGCCGTATTCTGATCTTGGTCCTTTTCTCAATCCATATGGGCCCGCTAAAAAAATAGTCATTGGTTTAGTTCCTGGCTCAAGATCTACTCTATGAAAATTATTAGCAGACCTAAATCCGATATACCCTGGTGCTCTCCAAACCTTTCCTGTTTTTAAAGTTTCCCAGTACCCACCTCTCAAAATGATTGTTATATATGGAAACAAATGGTTATGCACACCATCACCATGGTCGTCGTCTAACATTTCATGGATTAGGATGTTAAATGGAAACCACTTTGGTCTATGACGGAATAATAGATAATATCTATTCATCCATGGTTTAGCTTTTTCAAATTCTGGGTGTGATGGTCCTCTATCAAATACTACTTTTTTTCTACCTAATTTTTCTAAAATCTTTAAAAACATTAGTTTGTTTTGGCTATAGCATTATCTTTTATCAAATACATACTATTATTAAGCACATAGGGTCTAGAAATTTTTGATCCATGTATTTTCGTAATATTTTCTTGTATGCCAGTTGTTGAATTAATTGTTAACAATCGTCCGTTGTCCAAAGATACAAATATTTTATATTTACCGTGAATAAATCCTGTGGGTTTTAAGTCTTTCCTATTTTTAAAGTTATTTAAAATATCTGTAATTCTTAGAATATTACCAGATCGATCATCTATTACAAAAAGGTAACCTTCGTTTGATACAGTAAAGATTAAACTTTCAATTACAGTTGGTCTTAAGCTTGAATTTATCGATTGTGTCCATTTAATTATTCCTGATCTTGCATCTATTGCAAAAAATTCATTTTTATTATTTGAAAAATAAATTGTATTATTTTCAAAAACTAGGTCTGAATTTTCTAAGCTAAATGCATCTTGATATATTAAACTACTTTGTGTTGGTGTCTGCCAAACTAAACTTCCATTATTTACATCTAGTGCTGTAACATCTCCCAGATTATTAATAAAAAAAACTATTTCATCTTTTAAAATTATTGAATTCTTTTTTTGTGATTTGATAAATGAATTATCAGTTTTAAAGTTCCATAATTCCTTTCCGTCCTTAGTAGATATGGCTCTAATAATGTTATCAAAATCTATTGTTAAAAATTTATCTTTGTAAACTTTGATATTAGAATTAAACGATGATGAGCTATATTTTGACCAATTAACTTTTCCATTATTTAAATCAATCGAATACATTTTTGACAAATTGTCATTTACAATTAAATTTCCTCCAGCTTGAGCAAAATATAAAATGGGATTAAGTTTCTTTTCTTTTCTATTATAATCATTAACTTCCCATATTTTTTTAAGGTCTTTACTTAGCTTAATAATTGTACCCTTCCCATTAAAGAAAATTATTTTTTCATCCTCAGTAAAGAATAATTCAGGCTGATTTGAATTAAATTTTTTAATTTTACTTATTTTATAAGTTGAAAATTTATCAAAATTTGAGTCAAAATTAATATTTCCATTATTATTACTATTATTTTTTAGAAAAGGTTTTGTTTTAAAAGTGTTTAACTTCTTAATTTTTAATTGTTGATTAAATTCTTTTTCGATTGGTTCATTTTTTTTGAAAATATCTATTAATTTATCATTATCTGATGTGTCTTTTTTAGAGGCACTACAATTTGATAAAAATATTAAAATTATTATATATTTAATAGCTTTATTCACTGAAATCTGATCGTAACCTTCTTTGAACTTCTAATTTTACTTTTGGACTTACATTTTCTATTTCCATTATCTGATTGAAAAATTCTTTGGATTTCTGTTTTTGGTTTTTTGATAAATAGAACTCAGCCATAAGATATAGTGCTTGAGGTTTCCAGATGCTTTCTGATTTTATTACTGGATTAAGAATATTTAACAATTCATTTTCTTGAACAAAGTCTGAATTAAATAGACCCTTCTTGTAGATAGTTAGATTTTTAATTTCTTTATCAAGCGATACATCATTTATAAGAAGGTCAAAATAAGAATTAATTTCCTCATTAGAAGTTATTAAATCATTATCAAGCAAAAAAAAGAAGGCTAATGGAGAATAGGTTTTATCTTTAGTATTTATGATTTCTATCAAATTGTTATTTATATTTTCTTGTTTACCTGTCTCAAAATTTGTAACAATAGAATTGAATTTATTGGCTAATTTTTCTTTGTTTCTAGACTTGAACTCTTGATAACCAAAAAAACTAATCAATATTAAAATTATTAATATTAACAAAGTTATTAATTGTTTTCTTTTTGATATTAAAAAATTTTTTAATTTTTCAACTCTTGTGTTTGTATTAATAATTTCTATTTCTTCATCCATTAATCATATTCCTTAGAACATATTGTAGAATACCACCGTTCTTGTAGTATTCTAATTCATTTTTAGTGTCTATTCTGCATAACATTTTAATTTTTTTAATGTCCCCTGTTGTATATTTAATTTCAACTTCTAAATGATCGCCAGGACTTATTCCTTTCTCAAGACCTAATACTGATATTAATTCTGACCCTTTTAAGTTTAAATTCTGTCTATTCATCTTTTCTACAAACTGCAAAGGTAAAACACCCATTCCTATAAGATTTGATCTATGTATTCTTTCAAAACTTTCTGCAATTACAGCTTTTATGCCTAATAATTTTGTTCCTTTTGCTGCCCAATCTCTTGAAGAACCAGTGCCATATTCTTTTCCCCCAAATACAACTAAATCTGTTCCTCTTTTTTTATATTCAACAACAGCATCATAAATAGGCATTACTTTTTCCTCGGGATATAATTTAGTGAAACCTCCCTCTGTGCCTGGAGCCATTTCATTTTTAATTCTAATATTAGCAAATGTTCCTCTCATCATTACTTCATGATTCCCTCTTCTTGCGCCATAAGAATTATAATCCTTGGGCAAAATTTGATGCTTCATAAAATAATTTCCTGTTGGGCTTTCTTTTTGAATACTTCCAGCTGGAGATATATGGTCCGTTGTTACCATATCTCCTAAAATTAATAATGGTCTTGCATCTTTTATTTCCTTAAAGCCCTCCGGTTCATCTGGTAAATTTTCAAAGAATGGTGGTTTTTTTACGTAGGTAGAATTTTCTTCCCAATTATAAATACTTCCTTTGTCCACTTTAATTTTTTGCCATTGTTCTGGCCCTTCTGAAACATTTGAATATCTATTAACAAACATTTCAGGGTTTAAAGATTGTTTAAGAGTATCTTCAATCTCTTTATTAGAGGGCCAAATATCTTTTAAGTAAACATCTTGTCCTTTACTATCTTTTCCTAACGGATCTTTATACAAATCCATTCTCATAGATCCTGCTATTGCGTAAGCTACTACAAGCGGAGGTGATGCTAAATAGTTAGCTTTTACTAATGGAGAAATTCTTCCTTCAAAGTTTCTATTTCCAGACAAAACTGAAACTGCGTATAAATTATTTTCTTTGACAGCATCAGTAATATTATCTGGCAAAGGTCCAGAGTTACCAATACAAGTAGTGCAACCATAACCAACTAAATTAAAACCTAACTCATCTAAATATTTACTTAAACCCGCTTTATCTAAGTAGTCAGTAACAACTTGTGATCCAGGTGCTAATGAAGTTTTAACCCAAGGTTTAACATTTAGGCCTTTTTCAATTGCATTTTTGGCTAACAGTCCTGCACCAATTAATACATTTGGATTGGAGGTATTCGTACATGATGTAATAGCGGCTATTAATATATCTCCATCTTTTATCTCAAAATCTGTGTCTTTAACTTTTGCTACTGTTGGATCAGTTTTTTTACATACTTCTTCAAAAACTTTAATAAAATTTTTTGATGCTTCTGTTAAAAGAACTTTATCTTGAGGTCTTTTTGGTCCAGAAATTGTAGGAACTACTGTGGACATATCTAAAGATAAAGTATCAGTGAAAACAACGTCTTCACTTGCCCACAAATTTTGTTCTTTTGCATATTTTTCTACGATTTGAATGTTCTCTTTTGATCTTCCTGAAAATTCTAGGTATTTTAATGTTTCTTCATCAATTGGAAAAAATCCACAGGTAGCTCCATACTCGGGCGCCATATTGGCAATAGTTGCTCTATCAGCAAGTGTTAGATTTTTTAGACCTTCTCCATAAAATTCTACAAATTTACCAACTACACCTTTATCTCTTAACATTTTAACAACTGTTAAAACTAAGTCTGTAGCAGTTGTGCCTTCAGGAAGCTTATTTTTCATTTCAAAACCAATCACTTCTGGTATCAACATTGATATTGGCTGCCCCAGCATACCTGCTTCTGCCTCAATTCCTCCTACTCCCCAACCTAGTACTGATAAACCGTTAACCATTGTAGTATGACTATCAGTTCCAACTAGAGTATCTGGAAACAAATACTCTTTATCTTCAAATTTTTCGTTCCACACTACTTTTGATAAATATTCTAAGTTCACTTGGTGACAAATTCCTGTACCTGGTGGAACAATTCTAAAGTTATTAAAGGCCTGTTGACCCCATTTTAAAAAAGAATATCTCTCGAAGTTTCTGTCAAACTCAATATCAACGTTTTCTTTTAATGAATTCTTAGTTGCAAACTTATCAACTTGAACAGAATGATCTATTACAAGATCAACTGAAGAAAGAGGGTTGATTGTATCTGGATCTTTGTTCTTTTCCTTAACTGTATCTCTCATTGCAGCAAGATCGGCAACAGCAGGAATTCCTGTATAGTCTTGCAGAAGTACTCTTGCAGGTCGATATGCAATTTCAGTTTTAGATTTTTTTGAATTTAGCCACTCTTTAATTGCTAAAATCTGGTCTTTATTTACTGTTACATTGTCTTCATATCTAAGAAGATTTTCAAGTAAGACTTTTATTGATTTTGGTAATTTATTTACACCTTCTAAACCATTTTTCTCAGCTTCTTTTAGTGAATAAAAAGAATAATTTTTTCCATTTACTGACAGTTCCTTTAGACAATTAAATGAATTTTGGTTTCCTGGTTTCATAATTTAGTAATAAAAAGTTGCAATACAGCTTAATAAGAGTGCCGACATAACATAATTAAACCATTTAATAAATTTCTCATTTGTCGCGAATTTCCTCATAAATTTTCCAATTATAGTCCAAAAAATAATACTAATAACTGCAAACAAAAAGGCAATGCTTAATAACCAAATTGAATATGAAATAAAGTTACCACCAGATTCTACATAGGTAGAAACTGCAATTATAGCAACAATTACTCCTTTAGGGTTTAGAAATTGATATAGAAATGTTTCAATAAAATTTACGGGTTTTAAATTATCACTTTCACTTGATGATTTTGAAAATGATATTTTATAAGACAAATATATTAAAAAGATTGTACCCGTTATGATTAAACCTTTTTGAAGTATTGGATAAAGCTTAAATATATTAATTAAACCAAAGTTAATTACTGCGAGCATAAATGTAAATCCAAAAATTACTCCCAACATTAAAGGAATAGTTTTTTTAAAACCGTGATTAAACCCAGAGTGAGAGGCAACAATATTATTTGGTCCTGGTGAACAGCTCGTAACAAACATAAACAAACATAGAGACAGTAATTCGGGGTGCATGTTTAAGCTACAGGCAAACCATTTTCTACTTTTTGGGATGGGTGAACAAGAACAACTTTGCCTTCCTCATCTATAGAACCAAGTATTAAAACCTGAGACACAATACCTGCTATATTTTTTTCAGGAAAGTTACATATGCCAATTACTTGTTTTCCGACTAGATTTTCCTCATTATAATAATGAGTTATCTGTGCTGATGATTGCTTAATTCCTATATCTTTCCCAAAGTCAACCTCAACAACTAGAGATGGTTTCCTTGCTTTTTCATTTTTTTTTACCGATATTACTGTTCCTACTCTGATATCTACTTTATCATAAATGTCGTAGGTTATTTGTTCTTTCATAGATTTAATATATAATTAAAAACAAATGAGTACAGGAAATAATTTAGAAGAAATATATAGTAATTCAATTAAAATACTAAAAGATTTAATTGCATTTAAAACTGTATCTGGTGAAAACAATACTCAACTAATTGACTATTGTGATAACATTTTAAATTCATTGGGTGCGGTATCCTTTAGAACATATGATGAAGAAGAAAAAAGAGTAAATCTATTTTCAACTATAAAAGCTAAAAAAGAGAGTAACAAAAAACCAATAATTCTATCTGGTCATACTGATGTGGTTCCAGTTTCTAAAGGATGGGCAACAGATCCTTTTGATGCAACAATTAAAGAAGATAAACTATTTGGTAGAGGCTCATGTGATATGAAAGGATTTATAGCATGTGCATTGGCATATGCTCCTATTTTCTCCTCATCAAATTTGGATCGAGATATTCACTTCTCATTTACTTTCGATGAGGAAACTGCTTGTAAAGGCGCGCCTATTTTAATTAAAGAATTAAAAAAAAGGGAAATACATGATTGTATTTGTATTGTGGGTGAACCAACTAATATGAAAATAATAGATGCACACAAAGGATGCTATGAATATACTACTTATTTTGAAGGTCTTGCAGGTCATAGTTCTCAACCAGATAAAGGTGTAAGTGCGGTTGAATTTGCAGCAAGATATGTAAATAAACTCTTAGAATTAAAAGAAAAACTTAAAGAAAGACAGCTTAAAGACTCTATATTTGATCCTCCATACTCAACTTTACAAGTTGGTGGGATTTTTGGTGGCATAGCACATAATGTAATCGCTGATAAATGTCATGTGAACTGGGAAACAAGACCAGTTGTTAAAGAAGATGGAATTTTTTTAAATGACGAAATAGATAAATTTACAAAAGAAATTCTTTTACCCGAAATGAAAAAAATTTATCCAGAGTCTTCAATTAAAAAACATATTATTGGTGAAATAACGGGTTTCGATAGAATTTCTAACTCAGAAGCGTGTGAATTTGTTTCAAGTATAACAGGTGATAATTCTAGAGAAGTAGTTTCATTTGGAACAGAAGCAGGACTATTTCAAGAAATTGGAATAAGTACAGTTGTATGTGGACCTGGATCTATAAAGCAAGCTCATAAGATTGATGAGTTTATAAAATTATCTGAAATTAAAAAATGTATTAGTTTTTTAGATGGTGTTAAAAATAAATCTTTGAATTAATTCCAACCACCTATAGATTTTACTTCTAAAAATTCTAATAATCCTTCTTTCCCACCTTCTCTTCCTATTCCGGAGTGTTTAAATCCTCCAAATGGAGCGTCTACAGCAAGTGAAGCCGTGTTTGCAACTATCATCCCAGATCTAAGTTTTCTTGCAACTCTTTTAACTTTTTCTTGATCTTCAGTTTGAATATAGTTTGTCAAACCATAAGGAGTATCATTTGCGATTTCTATTGCCTCTTCTTCTGTTTCAAATGGAATTACTGATAATACTGGACCGAAAATCTCAGTTCTGGCAATTTCCATATTATTATTTACATCGGCAAAAACAGTTGGCTTTACATAATAACCATCTTCAAAACCATCAGGTTTTCCAGGTCCTCCTGCTATTAAATTAGCACCTTCGTCTATACCCTTTTTAATTAAACCTTGAATTTTATTATATTGTGTTTCTGATATTACTGGACCAATGTGATCTCCTTCTTTTTGGGGAATATCAACTTTATATTCATTAGCAAATTTTTTTAATCTATTAACTGCATCGTCATAAATTGATTTTTCTACCAGCATTCTTGTAGGTGCATTACATGATTGACCTGAATTTCTAAAACATCTTGCGGCTCCTCTTTCAATTGCTTCAGAATCTGCATCTTTAAAAATAATATTTGCTCCCTTTCCACCTAATTCAAGACTTACCCTCTTAAAGTCTTTTGCTGCATTTTGTGAAATTAGAGCTCCTGCTCTTGTTGAGCCTGTAAAAGATATCATATTCACATCTTTGTGACTGGTCAGTGCATTACCGGTAGTTTCTCCATCTCCATTAACTAAATTAAACACACCTTTTGGAAAACCTGCCTCATCAATAAGTTCTGCAAGTATTATTGATGATAAAGGTGCTAGCTCAGAAGGTTTTAAAATCATAGTACACCCTGCTGCTAAAGCTGGGATTACTTTTAAACAAACTTGATTCATTGGCCAATTCCAAGGTGTTATTAATACACAAACTCCTTTGGGTTCATAAATAATTCTCTGATCTTGTGCATGATCTCCTAAAGGTTTTTCAAAATCAAAAGCTTTAAGATATTTTATAAATGATTTTGTATGGCTGGCTCCTGTACCAGTTTGTAGTTTGGATGCAAAATCTTTTGGAGCACCCATTTCCATCATTATTGCTTCTGTAGTGTCATTCCATCTTTTTTTATATAGCTCATAAAACTTTTCTAATAGTTTAATCCTCTCCTCTTTTTTTGTGAAACCCCAAGTTTGAAAAGCAGTTTTTGCAGCTGATACTGCATCATCAACATCTTCTTTTCCACCCAGTGAAATAACTGCACAACTTTTTTCTGTAGCAGGATTTATTACTTGAATGTCTTTAGAATTTTTTGGCTCTACCCATTTACCATTTATATAAAAATTTCTTTTTTCTAACATATATTAAGCTATCTATTCTTTAGACTTTTGCAAACAAATTTGTCAATTCATAAACAATTGTTGCAGCTGCTAAAGAAGTTACTTCTGCATGATCATATGCTGGTGCTACCTCAACTACATCAGCTGAAACTAAGTTTAAGCCTGACAATCCTCTAATAACATTTACAATTTCTCTAGTTGTCATACCTGCTATCTCTGGTGTGCCAGTTCCAGGAGCAAAAGCTGGATCTAAGACGTCTATGTCTATCGACAGATATAAGGCATTGTCTCCTACTCTTTTTCTAATTCTCTCAACTATTTTGTCTATACCTTCTGTTTGAAATTCATCACAATGAATTATTTTAAAACCAAAACTTTCATCATTTTTGATATCTTCCCTGCTATAGAGTGGACCTCTAATTCCAACGTGCATTGATGCACCATCTAAAAATAAATTTTCCTCTCTAGCTCTCCTAAATGGTGTGCCGTGTGTGTAAGGTGCTCCAAAATAAGTATCCCAAGTATCTAGGTGAGCATCGAAATGGACTAATGAAACTGGACCTTTATTTTTTTTATTAATTGCTCTAAGCAATGGAACAGCTATTGTATGATCGCCGCCAAGACTAATAATCCCTCCTACTTTATTTAAAAGATCTGTAGCACCAACTTCTATTTGTTTTATAGCTTCATCAATATTAAATGGATTACATGCAATATCTCCTGCATCAGCAACTTGTTGTACTTTAAATGGTTCAACATCGTAACTTGGGTGATAATTTGTTCTCAAATGTCTTGAAGCTTGTCTTATACTTTGCGGTCCAAATCGTGCTCCAGGTCTGTAACTAGTTCCTGAATCAAAAGGAACTCCAACAATTGCAACATCACAACTTTCAACGTCTCTTAATTCCGGTAATCTAGCGAAGGTTGATGGTCCCGCATATCTTGGAACTTTTGTTCCACTTACTGGTTGGATTGGTTTTTTGTTTTTATCTTTCAATTTTTAGAGCTATTTCTATGAATAAATTCAGCTGCTTTTTTAAAATCATTGATATTTTTTTGATACATAGAAACCTCTTTATTCGAATTTGAAGAAACTAGAATTATTATTAAAGCAATTATAATAGCTGCAGCATAATAAAATGGCATTTTTTTCTTCCAAGATATTAGAATTTTTGTTGCATTGTCTGATTGTTTTTTTGTTGGTCTGTTTGCCATGATATTAGTTTACCAGAGGTTTGCCAGTTTTCAATGTATGTTTAATTCTATCTTGGGTTTTTTCTGTCTCAATTAGCTTCATAAATGCATCTAACTCTAATTTGTATAGATCATCCTCTGATAAAGTTTTTTCTAAAGTAGTATCTCCACCACTTAAAACTTTTGCTAGTTCTTTTCCAACTTCCATGCCATGATCAAGAATAATTTTTTCATTGTATAATTTTTCTAACATTTTTACCATTTTGTCATAAACACTTTTTCCTGAAAGTTTAAATGTACATTCCTCTGGGGGAGAAAAATCTTTATTATTTTGAATTATCTCTTTAGAAACCTGTAATAAACTATTTCTACTCATTATTTTTTTATCCTCTGGTCTTAAATATTTTAATGGTTCAGCTTCAATTGGTGATGTTGCAGTTTTAGCATATCCAATAATATCAAAAACTTTTAAAGGAGCATAATCAGGATCATTTTTAGCTTCTTCAGTTTGAGACCATCTCCAAAGCATTTCTTTACATCCTCCGCCTGCTGGAATTAATCCAACCATAGTCTCAACTAAGCCAACTACAATATTGGTATGGGATGCAACGAAATTACTTTGACATAAAACCTCAAAACCACCACCCAATGCCAATCCTGATGGCGCTGATACAACTGGATATTTAGAATATTTTAAATGTTTACAGGTCTCTTGAAAATATTTAACAAACTTTTCAATAGATTTAAAATCTCCTTTGTCTGCAAAATTCATTGTGTAAGACAAGTTTACACCGGCTGAAAATTGCATTGCCTCATTTATTATTATTAAAGGTTTGTCTGTTGCATTTTTTAAGCTATCCATTGAGTCATAATCTAAAGCATTAGCCTTAGTTGTGAATTCAACAATATTAAAATCATCAAATCTATAGATCTCAGCAGAGTTATTTTTATCTAATTTAGTTGCTCTGGGTTTTATTTTTCCTAAAGTTTCTAAATCAGTGTATTGTTGTCTTTCACCATAAAAGTTTTCGTCTTTACTTTGTGATAAGTTTTCAAGAAACTTATTGTTTTCAAATGTATCTATTCTTTCAAAAAAATCCTTAACACCGATTTCTTTTAACATTTCAAAAGGTCCCTTAGACCAGTTAAACCCTAGTCTCATTGCTTCATCGATATCATTAAATTTATCTGTAATGCCTGGAACTAAAGATGAAGCATATTTAATAATTTTTGAAATTACAGACCAAGCGTATTCACCATATTTATCTTTTCTGTTTATAAGACCAACAATATCCATTTTTTCTGATCCTAAATTGAACTTTTTAGACAGCGAATATTCACCTGTTTCTAAGTTTATACCCTCTAGAATTTTTTTATTATCAGACTTATTCATTCTATAGAAACCACCCTTTCCTTTTCTCCCAGTGTACCCAGTTTCTATAAGTTTTTTAACTAGTGGTATTTCTTTCGCTACTACTTGAAAGTCATCAGTTTCTGGAAGTTCTTTTATAAAACTTTTTAAAACATCAGCCATCAAATCAATTCCAATTAAATCATAGAGTCCAAAAACACCTGTTTTTGGTATTCCCATTGGTCTTCCAAAAACAGCATCAGCTTCTTCAATTGTTAATTTCATTTTAAAAGCTTCAGTCATAGCCACTTGCATAGCGTAGACACCAATTCTATTTCCTAAAAATCCTGGAGTATCATTACAAATTAATGCTCCTTTTCCTAAATCTTTTTCACAAAAACTTTTAAGTGAGTTTATTTGATCTAAATCATTATTTTCATTTTTTACAATTTCTAACAAATCCATATATCTAACTGGATTAAAGAAGTGAGTTATACAAAAATCTTTTTTTTCATCATCTGAAAGTTTCTCTGAAAGAACTTTAATTGGAATAGAAGATGTATTTGAAGAAACTATTGATCCTTTTTTTCTTTCTTTAAAAATTTTTTCATAAATATTATGTTTAATATCAATTCTCTCAACGACAGCTTCAACTATCCAGTCTGCTTCACCGACTTCATTAAAATTATCATTTATATTTCCAACATTAATATTATTTATTTTTGACTTATCTATTAATAAAGGAGGTCTAGACTTTAAAATTCTTTCTCTAGCTTTTTCAGAAATTTCAGTGCTTAAGTCTAACAGTGTTACTGGAACATTTGCATTACATAATTGAGCAGCTATTCCACTACCCATTGTGCCAGACCCTATAACTACTACTTTATTAATTTTCATAATGAGAATAAAAGTTTATAATGAATATCTTATTCAAGAGCAACTTAAAGGCATCAAATATTATATTATTATTATTTAATTATTTTTGTAATTGATGGAATTATTGCCACTGCTAGAGCAATTTTGAATAATTCACTTGGTAAAAAAGGATATAGACCACCAGCTAAAGCCTTTTCATAACCGATAACTGAGCCCAAATAACCCACTCCAACAATAAAAATAATAGAAGTTGCTAGCAAAAGAGAAATTAAACTTTTGATATAAGAGTCGTTAAAATTTCTTTCTGCTAAATAACCAACAACACCAGCTGCGATCGTCATTCCATAAAGATAGCCAGCGGTAGGACCTGTTAAATAAAGTAATCCACCGCCTTTTGCAAAAACTGGAAGTCCAATAGCTCCCTCGAAGAGATACAATACAAGTGTAAAAAACGCTAACTTTGAACCAAATGTCATTCCAATTATGAAAACTGCAAAAGTTTGCATTGTCATTGGAACTGGCCAAAATGGAACTTGAACTTTTGACGAAAAAGCAAGGATAAGTGTACCTATTAACATCAAAGAAATATTCTGAAAATAAATATTTATTCTAAAATCAGATAATAAATTTTTAATCAAAGTAGAATTATTTTTCATCCTAAAAGGTATTTAAACATACTTAAATACAAATTAAAAATAATAAATATAAAACTTTAATTAATCTGGTCTTTTTGTAATTCTTTTAGTGGTATGTGGCATCTGATGGAGTTTCCGCTGCTAGTTATTTGCCAAGGTGGCACTTCATTTTTACAAATATCACCTAATATTCTTGAACATCTCCCCTGAAAACTACACCCCTTTTGAGGTGGCTTTTCCTCTACAATATCTTCCGCAACTAATTTTGGTTTGATATCTGGATCTGGTTCTAACACTGCTCCTAACAAAACCTCTGTATAAGGGTGTGATGGAAATTGATAAACATCTTTTGATGGTCCCACTTCACACAATCTTCCTTGATAAAGAACAGCAACTCTATCACTTATAGCTCTTACGACAGCTAAATCATGTGAAACAAATATATATGTTGTTCCAAAATCTTCTTTAAGTTGTTGTAACAAATTTAATACGGCCGCCTGAACTGATACATCCAACGCAGATGTTACCTCATCACATAATATTATATCTGGTTTAGCTGCAAAAGCTCTTGCAACTGCAACTCTCTGTTTTTCACCACCAGATAATTGTCTAGGGTACCTAGACATATAAAATTCTCCAAGTCTTACTTTTTGTAATAGGTCTATAATATTTTTTTTTAATTCTTCACCCTTTAAACCAAAATATAACTTTAATGGTTGTGCTATTATTTCTTCAACAGTATGGTTTGGGTTTAAAGACTCATCTGGATTTTGAAAAATTAATTGAATAATTCTTAAATCATTGGGATCTCTCTCTTTAAGATCAGAGGATAAATTTCTATTTTGATCAAATTTTATTATTCCACCTTTGGTTCTGAGTAACCCAGCAATAGATTTAAGAATTGTTGACTTTCCACTACCTGACTCTCCAACAAGAGCTATAGTTTCACCCTTCTTAATATTAATATTAATATCTTTTACAGTTGGATTATCGTCAGAAATTCTATTTAACACTTGATCTAAAAGTTTTTGCTTAGCGTAACTTATTGAAACTTCTGAAAGGTTTAATATTTCTTTATCCTGTGTACTCGTCTTAATTTCATTTAAGGTTTGATTAACCTGACTGTCATTCATTAAACTCTTATGATTGAAACATCTAACACTAGTGTTTAACTCCTCTAAGTACTCAAGTTGAGGAGAGTTATTTTTACATTTTTCTTCTGAAAAATCACACCTATCAAAGAAACTGCAGCCCCTATGCATTGTACCAGGTTGAGGTTGGCTACCAGGCATTGATTGTGGAAGTCCAGCTAGTGATAATTTTGGAATAGATTTGAGCAAACCATAGGTATACGGATGAATTGGTTTTTTAAGAATATCTCTTGAAGGCCCTTCTAATACTATTTCACCGGAGTACATTACGATAATACGATCACTTACTTGAGCTATTGCTCCCAGATCATGGCTTACATAAACCATTGATGTTCCAGTGTCTTTGGCAATGAAATTAAGCAGTTCTAAAACGTGAGCTTGTGTTGTTACATCTAAGCCAGTGGTAGGTTCGTCCAATAGTAAAAGGTCAGGAGTTCCAGCTAATGCCATTGCAACAGCAACTCTTTGTTGTTGTCCTCCTGAAAGTTCATGAGGATATCGAAGAGCAATTGTTTCTGGTGAAGGAAGTCTCACTTTATTTAACAATTCAGAAATTTTTTGCTCTCTTTCCTCCTCCTTTAAATCAGAATGCAACTGTAATGCCTCATCAATTTGATAGCCTATTTTTAAATTTGGTGTTAATGCCTGCCCAGCATTTTGTGGTATCATTGCGATTTTCCTTCCTCTGATTTTTTCCAAATCTCTATTTTTCATTTTTAAAAGATTTGATGAATTGAATTCACATTCTCCACCAATAGTATAGAGACCATGTTTAACATACCCCATCATAGCTAATGCAAGAGTACTTTTTCCAGATCCAGACTCTCCAACAATACCAACAGTTTCGCCTTTTTTAATATTTGTGCTAATGTTTCTTAATATTAAAATTTCTTCTCCTTTTTTACTTTTAAATCCAATAGATAAATTTTTTACTTTTTGAATTATTTCAGTCATTTTAAACTGGAGCTTTTGTTGATCTATCTATACCTAATGCTTTAGCAAAGGCATCGGCTGTCAAATTAATACCAATTATTAAGCTGCTTAAACCAACTATTGGAGCTATCACTGACCAATAAGCAAAGGACATTAATCCTCTCGCATTTGAAATCATCAGTCCCCAATCCGGAGTTGGAGGACTAACGCCAAAACCTAGGAATGACAAAGAGCTGAAGCCAAGTAACATCCATGACCATCTCATTGCACCTTCCACTAAAATTGCATCTCTTACATTTGGAATTATTTCATTCCATATTATTGAAAAATTACTGTGTCCTCTTGCTCTAGCTGATACAATAAAATCTTTAGCAATTACATCATGAGTTGCAGCTCTTGCAACTCTAACAATTCCTTTACCATAAAAGAAACCCAATGCAGGTATTAGTACTTCAGTCGATGTACCTAATAAAGATACAATCAACAACATTGCTAATATCCAAGGTATAGATAAAAATGCATCAACAATCCTCATCACTATATCGTCAGTTTTACCACCAACTAGTCCACAAAAAATTCCTAATAGACCACCCCAAAGTAGTGCTATTAAAGATCCAAAGAAAGTAATTGTTAAAGCTGTTCTTCCGCCTAAAATTGTTCTAGTAAAAACATCCCTTCCAAGATCATCAGTTCCAAACCAATATTCAGCAGAAGGAGCTTGTAGCATCAAAGTTGGGTTTATTGCTTTAAAATCATATGGCGCAATATAAGGGCTAATAAATGCAAGTATTACATGGAAAATCAATATACTTAACCCAATAAACCCTGATGGTCTTGAGGCCATTGTAATGATTATCTCAGAGACTTTTGCGAAATTACTTTTCTTTTCTTCCTGATAAATATTATCTAATTTCATATTATTTTCTTATCTGTAACGTTTTTAATCTTGGATTAAGCATCAATGTCATTAGATCTGCCAATAAATTTATACTAACATATATAGATGCAAGAATTATTGCTAAAGCTTGAACTGTTGGTAAATCTCTATTTGAAATAGACTCTATAACCAACCTTCCAAGACCAGGATAATTAAAGACAACCTCAGTTACAACAACACCACCTAAAAGCCATGCAATTGTTAGAGCTACAACATTAATCGCTGGTAACAATGCATTTGGTAAAACATGTTTAAAAACCATTTTCCAATATGGAACACCTTTTAAAATTGCCATTTGAACATACTCACTTGCCATAACTTGTATGACGCTTGATCTTACCATCCGCGCCATATGAGCTGTCATAATCATTGCAATAGCTATTACTGGTAAAATAATGTTTGGTAATAGTTCAAAGAATGAAACATCAGTTGGGACTATCACGATACCAGGTAACCACTCTAACCATATTGCAATTATTAAAATCAATAATGTAGCACTGATAAACTCTGGAATAGTCATTGCAAATATAGTTACTGTTGAAATTGCTACGTCTGGCAATTTATCTCTCCAAAGGGCAGTTACTATTCCAAGTATTAGAGCGATTGGTATACCAATGAAAATAGCAGCTGATGCTAAAACTAATGAATTTTTAATACGTGGCCCTAGAACCTCTTTAATCGGCATTTCTCCACTCAATGAATAACCAAAGTCTCCTTGAATAGCATTTACTGCCCAGGATACATATCTCTCATATGCAGGAACATTCAAACCTAATCTTCTATAACAAGCCTCTAATTGCTCTCCAAATGCTTGTCTTTCAAGATACGTTGTACATGCATCACCGGGTAAAATTTCTGTTCCAACAAAAGTGATTAATGATACAATAAATAAAGTTATTAGACCTAATAGAATTCTCTTTATAATTAAAAAAAGCATAAGAATACTTAAATTTTAAATTATTTATTTAGAAATGAAAGAGGTTTTACAGGCCTACTTAAAGGCCTGTAAAACAAAAATTATTAGTCAACACTAACTGTGTGCCATCTTATTGAAAAATACTCAACTTCGTCGAGATTTTTTACTTTAGAAGATGTGACAACCAATCTAGATACATGGTAAGGAATCATAGTTCCAGATTCTTCCCATAGTGTTTTCTGAGCATTGATATATGCAGCTTTTCTTTTACTGAAATTTAACTCACCTCTAGCTTCAGCTAAATTTTTGTCAAAAGATGCACTTTTGTAGAAAGATTCATTCCATTTTGCTTCACTATGATAAGCTTCATGCAAAATACTGTCCGCAGGTCTCTCATTCCAACGTGTCATTGCTACAGGCTTTTTCATCCAAGTTTCATTCCAATAACTTTTTGAAGGTGTCATTTGAATATCTGCTCTTATGTTAGCTTTAGCAAATTGTTGTTGTAAAACCTCAGCAATAGTAGGCCATGTTGGTTCTTTTGTAGATACATGAATTGTGAAATCAATACCATCTGGATAACCTGCTTCTGCTAGTAGTTTTTTAGCAGTTGCATGTTGAGGTGGACACTTCTTTTTCATTCTGTATTGATCAGACGGGGCAACTGGAGTATCACAAGATACTGTTGCTGCTCCAGCCATAACTAAATCAACTAACTCTTGTCTATCTACAGCTATTCTGACAGCCTTTCTTACTCTAGGATCATCAAATGGTGCAACGTCAGTTCTCATTACCATACCTCTCCAGTTTCCTGTGGGTATCACTGATACATTGAATTTTGGATTACCATCAAATATTTTTTTCTGATTGAATGGAACATATCTATTCATATCTATTTGACCAGTAAGCAAAGCTTGAATTCTAGCTTGACCATCTGGAATAGCTATTACTTGTACTTCAGCAAGTTTAGGTGCTCCTTCCCAATAATCTGGGTTTGCTTTAAGTATTGTTGTTCCCTCAGCATCAAATTTTTCTACTATAAAAGGTCCTGTTCCAATTCCAGTTTTTCCAATAGTATCACCTGATCCACTAGGTATCATTCTTAGTCTATAATCTGTCAGTAAAAGTGGAAAATCTGCAAAAGATGTATTCAACTTCATTTTAACTGTGTGTGAGTCTACAACCTCAATATCTGTTACTGCACTCATACTTTTCTTAGCAGGCGAACCAATTTCAGGATCTTTAACTCTCATCAAAGAGTATTTTACATCCTCTGCATCAAACTCAGATCCATCATGGAATTTAACACCTTTTCTTAAGTTAAAAGTCCATTCTGTTGCATCTGCATTTCCTGACCAGTCTGTTGCTAGCTCAGGCGATGTAACCCCTTTAAGATCTTTTCTAACAAGACGGTTCTGTGTCATTATTACTACCTGAAACAGTCGTCCCTTAGTAATTGCGTCTAAATTTGTATCTTTTCCAAAACCAACATCATGAGATAATTTAAATACGCCGCTTGATGCATTGGCAAAAGAAAATGTTACAAATAGTGATACCAATGAAATTGATATCAATTTAAAAATGTTTTTCATAATTTCCTCTCTTTAAAAAATAAAAGGTAACAATTAGCAACTTATATAGCAACAGTGAAAATGGTTCTTTTTTATTTGTTTTATTGATGTATTTTGATTATTTAGAAAAAAAATAATGAAAGATTTAATTAATAAATATAGGTTTACAGTAAAGCCTGTTAATCTTGAAAATTCTAACTCTTTGGAGCTTGCAAGGTCAATTCAAGTTCATCCATTGACCTACCAAGAGCTACCCTATGATCCTGAGTATTCTAATTATGCTGGGAGATTAACACTTGAAAAATTATCTAATGTAAGTCCCGAGGAAATGTATTGGAAAGGACGACAAGAAATAATATTTAGACATACTGGTGAACATCCATTTGAAATATCTGGCCCAGATTCATTGAAGTTATTACAAAAAATATTCCCAAGAGATGTATCAAAAATATCAAAAGGTAGATGTTCTTATCAGTTCGCTTGCTATCACGATGGAGGAATGATTACAGATGGTATTCTATTAAAAATTGAAGAAGATAAATATTGGTTTGCTCAAGCAGATGGAGATCTTTTTTCTTGGTATAAAGCTCACTCTAAAGAAATGGATGTTGAAATCAAAGATCCTGATGTATGGGTAAGTCAAATTCAAGGCCCACTTTCAATGAAGCTACTTGAAAATATAGCTGAAGGTTTTTCAGAAAATGATTGGAAGTACTTTGATTGGAAAGAATTACAAATCTTAGATCAAAAAGTAATTATAAGCCGAAGTGGTTTCACAAACGAACTTGGTTGGGAAATTTATTTTCGACCTGAAAATGAAACTGAAAAGATTGGAGATTATATTCTTGAGGAAGGAAAAAAGTTAGGTATGATTTTAGTTGCTACTCCAGGATTTAGATGTAGACGAATTGAGGCAGGTTTACTTTCTGCAGGGCAAGATTTTTCAAAAAAAACTGATCCATTTTCAGTTGGCCTTGGACGTTTTATAAATTTTGATAAAGAAGATTTTATTGGAAAAGAGGCTTTAATGATATCAGACAAAACATGTAAGACTTGGGGAATTAGAGTAGCAGATGGAACTGCAATCAAAGGAGAAAGTATTAAAATTAATGAAAAAAATATTGGCAAAATAACTTCAAGTACTTGGTCACCCTATCAAATTTGTGGTGTTGGTATCGTTCACCTTGATAATAATGAAAATGGTCCTGGAGATGTTGTCGATGTTAAATGTACTGATGGAAAAGTTCACAAAGGTGAAATCTGCAAATTACCAATGTACGATACAGAAGGAGAAATTGTTAGAGGTATAAACAGGAACATTCCTAAAGAACCAAATCCTTGGCCTGGCATTAAAACCAAAAATTAAAAACTTGAGTTAGTGAAGGGTAAAAAACAAATAATAACAGTTGGAGGTGGGGGTTTTACTCATAATGAAGATAGAGACTTAGATCAATTTTTTGTTGATAAATTGAGCAAAGAAAATTGCTCTATTGGATTTTTACCAACCGCTAGTAATGACGACGCAAAAAAAACTAAACTATTTTATAAAAGATTTGAAAATACTAGCCTAAAAGTTTCCCATTTTGATCTTGTATCTAGCATTAAGGGTTTTGAAAGATGGCTTTCAAACTTAGATGCTGTTTATATTGGTGGGGGAAATACAAAATTCATGCTCGAATTATGGAAAAAAAATAATTTGATTGAGCTTTTCAATGAAATTTATAATGCAGGTATAATTCTATCTGGTGTTAGCGCTGGTGCAGCATGTTGGTTTGATTATTTTCTGACAGACTCAGATGGCCCTGGCTTCAAACCATTACGTGGCATAGGGCTTATATCTGGAAGTTTTACCCCACATTATTCAGATGCAAAAAGAGCGGATAAATACAGAGAAAATATAAAAAATAAAAATTTACCAAATGGTGTAGCTGTAGATGATGGAGTTGCAGTACTTTTTATTGACGGAAAACCAACTGAGGTTTATTCTTCCAGAGAAAGTCATAATGCTTATTTTGTTGATCAAAATAAACAACTTAATTTAAAAGAATATATTAAAATTAATAATGAGTGATAATATTTTACCAAGTCAAAAAATTTTTAGCATTAAAGATGCAAGGGAACTGTCACGTAAACGTCTACCTAAATTAGTTTTTGATTTTATTGATGGTGCATCAGGAGATGAAAAATTAGCAGAAATAAATAGCAGAGCTTTAGATCAAATTAGACTTGAACCTAAAGTTTTAAGAAATGTTGAAAAAAGATCTCTTAAAAAAAAAGTATTAGGGTATGAATTTGATTTTCCATTTGGTTTTGCTCCAATGGGAATGACTAATTTATCATGGCCTGGGGCAGACTCTATGTTAGCAGCTGAAAGTGCGAGAAACAATATACCTACTTGTGTTTCTATGGCTTCTACAACAACTTTAGAAAAAATGTATGAACTTTCAGAAGGTCACTCATGGATGCAGCTGTATATATTTCAGGATGAAAATTTTGTTATGGAACTTTTAGATAGAGCTAAGAATACAGGATACGAAGTTGCAATATTAACTGTGGATGTCCCAGTACTATCCAGACGAACTAGAGATGATAAAAATGGTTTCTCCTACCCTTTCAAGATTGGTCCAAAACAATTTTTTGATTTTGCAACTCATCCTACTTGGTCTTTATCGACTTTGCTAAGCGGCATTCCTAAACCAATGAACTATGTTACATCTAAAAGTGGAGATGGTATTTTTAAAAGAAAAGAAAGTAGAGGCTCTACAGATTGGGATACACTTAAAAGAGTAAGAGATAAATGGAAGGGTAAACTTATAATTAAAGGAGTAATGTCTCCTGATGATGCAAAACAAATAAAAGAAGCTGGTGCAGATGCAATTCAAGTTTCAAATCATGGTGGTAGACAATTAGATAGTGCTACAGCAGCAATAAATATGCTTCCATTAATAAGAAAGTCAGTGGGAAGTGATTTCCCTCTAATTTTTGATAGTGGAATAAGAAGTGGAAGTGATATTGTAAGAGCGCTTGCATTTGGTGCTGATTATGCAATGATTGGTAGGCCCGTGATGTACGCAATGGGAGCTGATGGTAAAAAAGGATTAAGGAGAATTGTGGAAATAATCAAGGAAGAAGCCAGCACAACACTTGGGTTAGTGGGATTAAACGATATTAATGATGTTACTTCTAATATAGTAATAGATAGTACTGTAAATAAGGTAAATTACTAAATGAGTGAAAATAAAATTAGAGGTGGAGCAGTACTTGCGAGAGCTCTAAAAGATAAAGGAATTAGCAAAGTTTTTACGCTTTCAGGAGGTTTTTGTAACCCAGCAATTGAAGGTTTTGCTGAATGCCAAATTGAAGTTATTAATACTCCTCATGAACAAATTGCAGGTCACTTAGCGGATGGTAATACAAGAATTACTCGTAAACCATCAGTATGTTTAGTTGGACCCGAAGGATTTACAAATGCTGTCCCTTCAATGATGGAGGCTTGGGGGGAGAGAAGTCCAATTATTTATATTACCGGATCTAGCAGTCTTAAAAGGCAAGGCTCAGGTGGTTTTAAAGAAATTGATGATGTTTCAATTGCAGCCCCTTTAACTAAATATAGCGCGAGTATTACTGATGGAACTAGAATAAGAGAATTTGTGGATAAAGCATATCATATTGCAACTAATGGGTATCCTGGAGCCGTACATCTTAGTCTTCCAGTTGATATAATGTTTTCATCTTTTGCTGAGGAAGTTGGATTAGAAGAAAGACCATATTCCCAAAAAGCAAAACCTTTAGCCAAAGCTTGGCCAGATCCAAATTCACTTTCGGAAATATTAGAGCTTGCTTGTAATTCAAAAAAACCACTTATTATTGGTGGACACGGTGTTTGGTGGTCACATTCAGAAAAAAATCTTGAGGCAGCTGGTAATAATTTAAATATTCCAATTTTTAATGTTCCTTATCATCAAAAATTATTAGGAGAAGAAGCTAACGCTTATATGGGTTTGGCTGATATACATCAATACCCTCCTTCAGAATTTGCATTACATAATTCAGATCTAGTTCTTGTGGTTGGAGCACGATTAGATAATCAATTGAATTTTGGAAATCCACCTTTTATACCAGAAACAACAAAATTAGTTTGTGTGAACGGTTCACATGAAGAATTAGAACTTAATAGAGCTGCAGATTTTAGTTTACTAAGTGACCCTGGTGTTTTTTTAGATACATTGTCCAACTTAAAAAAAAATAATAAATGGTCTTTGGATAAAAAGTGGTTTGAAGAGAATAAAAAAAAGAAGAAAGAATGGGTTGATAAATCATTAAAAGATTTAGAAATTGAAGCTGAGGCATCTAAAAAAAATGGAGGAAAAATTCACCCTTTACAACTTTCATTGGATGTTCAAGATGCAATGGGTGAAAATGATTGGCTTGTTATCGATGGAGGAAACACTCATTTTTGGTCAGAGATTGCAATTAACATTGCGGGTGCTAAAGGAAAAAAATTAAAAGGAATATTGCATCCTGGAACTTTTAGCATGTTAGGTGTTGGAGTTTCATTCGCTTTATCTGCTAAAAACCACAGTCCAGACTCAAATGTAGTTCTGATTAGTGGAGATGGTGCGTTTTTATCAGGAGGTATGTCTATTGAAAGTGTATTTTACGAAAAAAAACCTATTACTGTTGTAATTGATAATAACGGGGGTCTTGCTTCAATTGGCCAACAACAAGAAAGATTATTTAAAAGTGGAAAAAGTGTAGGAACTGATTTTCGTGATATACCATTTCATAAGATATTTGAGGGTTTTGGAGGACATGGAGAATTAGTTAATAAAAGAGAAGAATTAGGCCCAGCACTTAAAAGAGCTTTAGAAAGTGGAAAACCAGCATGCGTAAATGTTAAAGCAAAACCTGTATTAAGCCCAATAGTCTCTGCAGTTGCAAGTAAAAGAGAGAAATCATCAATAGAATAATTGTGGCAACTTTCTCTTCTCATTTATTAGATGCAACAAATGGCTCGCACGCTGCAAATGTTGATGTAATTATTTATCAAGTTTATGAAAGTGGAGAAAAAAAAGTTTTTTTTGAAACTAAATCTGATGAAGGTGGTCGAATACTTCAAGAATTTGAATTAAGTAAAGACGACTGCAAGTGTGATTATGAAATGGTTTGTAAAACTGGCAATTATTTTTCAGAAAAAAAAATAGTTTCAGAAATTAACATTAAATTTAAAATGGAAGATCAAAATAAAAAATATCATATCCCAATTATAATTTCTAAAAATAGCTATACAGTTTGGTGGTCTAAATAAAATGAGTAAAGAAAATTTAATTCCTCAAAAAAATATAAAATTAAATATGTCTAGACGTATCAGACGAACTCCATTTACAAATAAAGTAGAGGAATGTGGTGTGTCAGATTTTACTGTAGTTAATCATATGCTACTGCCAAAAGGTTTTAAAAATACCGTTGAAGAAGATTACTGGCATTTAAGAGAAAAGGTTCAAGTTTGGGATGTGTCTTGTCAAAGACAAGTACAAATTACAGGTCCAGATGCTGAAAAACTTGTACAAAAAATGACACCCCGATCCATAAAAAAAATGGAAACCGGTAAATGTTTTTATATTCCAATAATTGATGAAACAGCCGGTATGATTAATGATCCAGTTTTATTAAAGCTAGATGATGATATGTTTTGGATTTCGATTGCAGACTCAGATATTTTGCTTTGGGCAAAAGGTATTGCATTAGGATCAAAATTAAATGTAGAAATTATTGAACCAGATGTTTATCCACTAGCTATTCAAGGTCCTAAATCTGAAGATCTTTTAATTTCAATTTTTGGTGAAGATATAAAGAAGTTAAAATTTTTTAATTTTAAAGTATTTGATTTTTTAGGAACTAAACAAATTATTGCTAGATCAGGATATAGTAAACAAGATGGTTTTGAAATATATTTTAAAGGATTTGAAACCCACTTTAATGAAATAGAGCTTGGAGAAAAACTTTGGGATACTGTGTGGGAGAATGGACAAAAATTTAATATTTCTCCAGGATGTCCAAATTTAATTGATAGAATTGAGGCTGGTTTAATGTCCTATGGAAATGATTTTACAAGAGAAAATAATCCATTGGAGTGTAATCTTGAAAAATATTGCAAACAGGAAGATGATCATGATTTTATAGGTAAAGAAGCTTTAAGAAAGATCCAATCTGATGGAATAGCTCAAAAAATGAGAGGAATATTGTTTGATGGAGACCCATGTAAGCCAACGGGGGTGCCCCTTCCAGTATATTCAAAAGATAATACAAAAATTGGCCAAATTGCTTCTGGAATTTATTCTCCAAGATTTAAAAAGAATATAGGTCTTTCTATGATTTTGAAAGATTACTGGGAAATTGGAAACGAAGTTTTTGTAAATACTTTCAATGGAAAAAACAGAAAAGGCATTATAACTTCTTTACCATTTCCAGATTAACCTTATATTTATCATTATGTTTAAACCTGTTATTGCCGGCTTCTCAAGATCACCTTTTACGATGGCAAGAAAAGGTGCACTCATTGATACAAAGCCAGTAAATCTATTGGCCGAAGTAATTAAAAATTTAGTCTCTAAATCTAATATAAAAAAAGAAGATATTGAGGATATTGTTGTAGGTTGCGCATTCCAAACTGGAGAGCAGTCATTTAATATTGGAAAGTTAACAACATTTTTAACTAATATGGATGTCAAAACGTCAGGTATGACAGTTGACAGATGGTGCGGTTCTTCAATGGAGGCTATTCATATAGCTGCAGGTAAAATTTCATTAGGTGCAGGAAAAGTATTTATTTGTGGAGGTGTTGAAAGTATGACCAGAGTAAATACAGGGTTTGATCCAATACCTTATCCTGAAAATAAAAATGATAATCCTCATGTATACTTTTCAATGGGAACTACTGCTGAAAATGTTGCTAAAAAATATAATATCTCAAGAAGTGAACAACAGGAATTTGCAATCTCAAGTCATCAAAAAGCGCATGAAGCTCAAACAAAAGGAAATTTTAAAAATGAAATAGTATCTATTGGAGATTGTGATACTGATGGAAATATTAGACCTGGTAGCACAATGGAAAAATTAGATGGGTTAAAACTTGCATTTGATGAAAATGGCACTGTTACAGCAGCAACTTCTTCACCTTTAACCGATGGTGCAGCTGCAACATTAATTTGTGAAGAAAGTTATGCAAAGGAAAATAATTTAAATATCTTGGGAAGAATTGTGTCTACGGCAGTACAAGGTTGTGACCCTGACTATATGGGATTAGGTCCAATTGGAGCATCAAGGAAAGCTTTAGAAAGAGCTAATTTGTCAGCAGATAAAATTGATATTGTTGAATTAAATGAGGCTTTCGCTTCACAATCTTTAGCATGCATTAAAGATTTAGGTATAGACAAAGATAAAGTTAATCTAGATGGTGGAGCACTTGCTCTTGGTCACCCTCTTGGAGCAACAGGTGCAAGAATTACAGGTAAAGCGGCTGAATTACTTCAGAGAGAAAATAAAAAGTATGCACTTTCAACTCAGTGTATTGGTTTAGGAATGGGAATTGCTACTGTAATCGAGTCTGTTAACTAACTATCTATTTATTCCTCTTAGTCTCTCAGATCTTCTTCTTAAAAGCTCAGCTGTAAGTAAAATTAATATTGATAAAATAATTAAACATGTTGCTACAGCTAAAATTGTAGGACTGAGTTGTTCTCTAAGACCAGTCCACATTTGGACTGGTATTGTAGTATTATCTAAACCAGCTAAGAATAATACAACCACCACTTCGTCGAAAGATGTTACAAATGCAAACAAACCACCAGAAATAACACCAGGTAGAATTAATGGTAAAGTGATTTTCATAAAAGTATTGAAAGGATTGCTGCCCAAGCTAGATGCAGCTCTAGTTATGCTATGATCAAACCCTGATAGTGTTGCAGTAACTGTGATTACCACAAATGGAGTTCCTAAAATAATATGGGCTAAAATTATACCTAAGTGTGTTGCGGCTAAACCTGCTTTTGCCATAAAAAAGAAAATTGCAACACCTGAAATAATTAAGGGAACTATCATGGGAGAAATTAAAATCGCCATTATCAAACCTTTATAAGGCATATGTCTGCTGCTCAAACCTAAGGCAGCTAATGTACCAAGTATAATTGAACCAATGGTTGCAAATATTGCAATTATAAAACTATTTTTTGCAGCTAAGCCCCAAGGGTTTTTTGTTCCATAGACCATATCTTTGTACCATCTTGTAGAAAATGCATCTGGATCAAGTCTCTTCATTCCATCTGTAAAAACTAAAAATTCTTCTGCATTAAATGATAATGGAAAAATTACAAACAATGGTGCAATTAAAAAGAAAAATACACATCCACATACAAAAAGATAAAAATAATGCCAGATTCTATAATGGGGTTCAGTATATTTTGGTAAAGCCATAATTATCCTAGTTTGATATTATCAACTCCTACAAGTTTGTTATAAATCCAATAAATAACTAACACTCCAGTCAACAACATTAATCCCATTGCCGAAGCAAAACTCCAATCTAAAGTACTCTTCATGTGATAGGCTATCTGATTGCTTATGAGCGTTCCAGAAGCTCCCCCTACTAAGGCTGGAGTTATGTAATAACCAATTGCAAGTATAAATACTAATAAACAGCCCGCTCCAATTCCAGGTATTGTAAGTGGGAAATATATTTTAAAAAAAGCCACTCCAGGAGTTGCGCCTAAAGATTTTCCAGCTCTCATTAAACTTGGAGAGATTGTTTTCATGACACTATATAAAGGTAGCACCATAAATGGTAAAAGTATTTGTGTCATTGCAACATAAGTCCCAGTTTTATTGTACATCATCTCTGGCCTATTATCGTTTGTCACTAAACCAATCCAAACAAAAAAATCATTAACCAATCCTTGCTGCTGCAATAAAATCATCCAACTAGCAGTTCTTACAAGTAATGAGGTCCAAAATGGAAGCAGCACACAAATCATGAGCAAGTTACTATACTTCATTGGAAGAGTTGCTAATAAATGTGCAATTGGATAAGCCATTAAAAAACAAAAAAAAGTTACAAAAAAAGCTACCTCTAACGTTCGTGACCATAAAATTCTATGAATTCTTCTATTCTCAGCAACTTGTACTATTTTACCCTCTTCATTTGAGTACATATCTACGCCCTTTAAATACTTTGAATATGTATAAGATGGAGCTCTTCTTTTAATTGCTCTCCAATAATCTACATTTCTCCACCTTTTATGCACTTTCATGATTTGCTCTTTATAGTTTCCTTCCTCAAACTTCTTCTGTTTTCTTGCAAGTTTTTTAAGAACACTCTTAAAGCCATTTTTTTCATAATTTAGTTGGGTTTGTAACTTTCCTGCTGTCTTATTCTCTACTAAAATTTTGTAATCTAAATAAAAAGCTTTAAACACTTCTTCGGATGGAAGTTCTTTTCCATCCCACTGCTCCATGGCTTTATATGTTTTGGGCAGCATATTGGTAACCATTTTGTCATCTATACTTCTAGAGAACATGTCTGCGATAGGAATGATGTAAGTAATAATTAGAAATAAGAGTAATGGTGTTACTAAAAGAAAAGCTTTTATTTTATTTTTTTTTTCTGCTTGCTTAAGGCTTTCCTCTAAAGGAATTCCATCAGTAGATAGTATTTTTTGTGTTTCTGAGCTCATAAAAAAAGGGCGGTTGTAGTAACCGCCCTTAATATAATATAAAATTAAAGTGTTTAAAACTCTAATTATTTAATACTAGCTTTCATAGCTTCCCACTGTTCACCAAGCTCTGTACCATTATCAGCCCAGTACTCAGCGTTTACTAAGAAGTATTTTTTAAGGTTAGCTGGTGCTGTTGGCATATGTGGAACCATGTTCGTTTTTCCATCTTTGTACCAAGGCTCTCCTGCTTCCATAACTGCAATTGATGATTTTCTCCATGGAGCATATGCAATATATTTTGCACTTCCTGCTAACATTTCAGTATTTGTCATCATTGCTAAAGCTTTTTTAGCATCTGCTTCGTTTGGTCCACCTTTAACTAATGCAAAATATTCATAGTCAAGACCTTGTCCGTCCCAAACTTGAACTATTGGAGCACCTTCTCCAGTTGCAGCATTGAAAAATCTACCATTCCAACCAGTTGCCATTACAACTTCACCACTCATTAACAATTCTGGTGGTTGAGCTCCTGCTGACCAAAATACACATCCACCATTTGGATCTTCACAAAGCTTTTTGATTTTGTCCATAGCTCTAGTTACGTAAGCTGGATCCTCTAATTTTTTGTAAATAAATTCTCCACCTTTACCCATTTTTACACCATCAGCTGCTAAAGCAATTTCTAGGTTTGTAAGAGCACTTTTGTAAATAGCTCTTTTTCCTGGAAATCTTTTTGTGTTAAAGAAATCTTTAATAGTACTTGGTGTGCTTTTTAATAAGTCACTGTTGTAAGCATAGTTCCAAGAATATAAAATATTTCCTACAGCACATTTACTTGGCATATCTGTAAAGAAGTCTTCACTTGCAGGTGTACCATCTGGAGCTGGTGGAAAGTCTTTATCAAAATCAAATTCAACAAATATACCTTCGTCACAACCATTAATAGTATCATAAGCAAATACATCTATAATATCCCATGTAATCGCTCCTGCTTCTTTTTGGGCTTTGATTTCTGATAATCCACCAGAATAATCTACCCATTCGATTGGTATACCCAATGCTTTTGCAGTTGGATCACCATATCCTAGCTTTTGACTTTCTGTGTAAGCTCCACCCCATGATGCAACAACTACTGCAAATGCTGATGAAGATACTGAGATAGCAAAAGTTACGGCAAGTAATAATTTACTTAATTTTTTCATTTATCCTCCGTTTAAACGTTTTTTTTATAAAAAACGAAGTACAGCAACATAGGAAAAGAGAGTCAACAGGGGATTTTAACAATTTTGTAATAATTTAGCTTATTTTGGGTCTAATGCTCTTGCATCATGACTATTCCAGCCAATATTAATCTCGTTACCTAATTTAATATCTAAATTTTGAGAACTATTTGGAACTTTTAAAATAAATTCAGAGTTACCAAGTAAATTCAATCTTACTCTTGTGTGGTCACCATGATATATAACCTCTTCTATTATACCTTTTTGATTGTTATCCATTTTATCTTTAGGGTTGATCAGTGCTCTTTCAGGCCTAATTGAAACTGTAGTTTTTTCTCCAACAGATCTAACTGAAATTGGATTTGCAATTATTTCACCTTTATCTAGTTTAACTTTACAGGATCCATTTGATATATCTGAAATTTCTCCAGCAAAAGTATTATTCTCTCCAATAAACTCTGCAACGAAAGAATTTACAGGTTCTTCGTATAACTTATCTGGACTCGAGAGTTGTTGAACTTTACCATCGTTAAATACTGCTATTCTGTTTGACATAGTTAATGCTTCACCTTGGTCGTGTGTAACATAGACAACGGTTACACCAATGCTTTCATGAATATGTTTAATTTCGTACTGCATACTTTCTCTTAAATTTTTATCTAAAGCACCCAAAGGTTCGTCCATTAAAACTACTGATGGATCAAATACCAATGCTCTTGCTACGGCTACTCTCTGTTGTTGACCTCCTGAAAGTTGTCCTGGCATACGGTTTCCAAATCCTGACAATGAAACCATAGATAATGCCTTTTCAACTTTTTTATCTATATCATCTTTTGAAATTTTTCTTACTCTTAAAGGGAAAGCCAAATTTTCAAAAACTGTCATATGAGGAAACAAAGCATAATTTTGAAAAACCATTCCAATACCTCTTTTGTGTGGAGGAATATTTGAAATTGGATTTTTATCTAAATAAATTTCTCCATTAGTTGGGGTTTCAAAACCAGCAAGCATCATCAAGCATGTGGTTTTTCCAGAACCAGAGGGTCCAAGCATTGTTACGAATTCACCTTCTTCGATGTCTAAATTCAAATCTTTAACTACTAATACTTTTCCATCGTAACTTTTGTCGACTTTATCAAATTTTACGAAATCTTCTTTTTTTGACATAGGTTAGTTTTTAAAACATTTAGTTAGGTTGTTTGCAACAATTAATTAACTCTTAATGTGTAACTCTTTTGGAAAATTGCAGAATAATTCACATCCTTTGTCAGTAACTCTTATAGCCTCCGATGCTTCAACTCCCCAATCACCAAATTGCATTACAGCTATCATATGAAAACACGAATTAGGTACTAGTTCAGTCATTTCTCCTTTATATATATTAAGAGTATGCTCTCCCCAATCTGGCGGGTAACCTATTCCAATTGAATAACCAGTTCTTGATTTTTTTTCTATTCCATATTTATCTAAAATACCCCAAAAAGCTTGCGCTACATCATTTGCTGTATTCCCAGGTTTTGTAGCATCAATTCCAGCTTGAAGAGCTTCGATAGTTTTGTTCATCGTGTCTATTTTTAATTGATCAGGTTTTCCAAGTAAGACTGTTCTTGCCATTGGCGCATGATATCTTTTATAAACTCCAGATAACTCAACGATTGTCGCTTCGCCTTCAACAAACTTATCTTGGGTTGCTGTTAAATGAGATGCAGATGTTCCTTTTCCAGTTGGTAAGAGTGTTGCGATACTAGAATACTCTCCTCCAAACTCAGGTGTCCCGTAAAATAAAGTTTTTTGTATGTCACCTACTGCATCGCATTGTCTGACACCCGGTTTTATTACCTCCATTGCAGTCTTCATTCCTTTTTCTGAAATTAGTGCAGCAGTTTTCATGTAATTAATTTCTGCATCAGATTTTGCAAATCTTGCCCAATTTACTAATCTTTCTGAATCTTTTATTTTTGCATTTGGTAAACCTTGTTTTATCTTTTCATAACAAAAAGCAGTGAAATAATGAGCGTCCATCTCAACTCCAATTGAAAGCTTATCCCAATTTCTGTCTTTAATAATCTGTACTAAATAATCGTAAGGATGTTTTGGCCATGTATGAATATAATTTTCATCATACACAATTATATTTTCATCTTTGAGATACGTTTTTATGTAAGCACCTCCTGAGTCCTGAGCTCTTACAAAACATAAAGGTTCATCAGCATTAACATGAACAATAGCACACTGTGCATAATAAAAAGACCAGGCGTCATAACCAGTTAAATAATTCATGTTATTAGTATCGTGAGA
This sequence comes from Candidatus Pelagibacter sp., assembly GCA_045566995.1. Classification (GTDB taxonomy): domain Bacteria; phylum Pseudomonadota; class Alphaproteobacteria; order Pelagibacterales; family Pelagibacteraceae; genus Pelagibacter. The sequence goes on along the minus strand of JBJLDU010000009.1, from coordinate 86,369 downwards.
AATCAATAGTTCGATACCTTTATCCTGCATCATCGACTGAACTTTTTTTAATCTTTGTTTATATTCGTCTTTAGTAAATGACATAAATTTCTATCTGAATAATTTACCAAAACCTTCTACAAGGTTATTTTTATTTATTTGGACAAGAGTATCCCAAATTAAAGCCTGATTACTTGATAAAACAATCGTGTTGAGTTTTTTTTCAAGTTTATCAATTATTGGCAATACAGGAAGAGCTGTACAAGATACAAATAATGCGTCCGCTCCATTTAAATCTATTTTAGATAAGACATCATACAAATAATTTTGGTCTACTTTACCAATGTCGTAATCTGCCTCTATATCAAAGTATGAATTGGATGTTATCTCAAATCCCTCTGACTTAAAATATCCCATAACTTCATCATTAAGTTTTTTGCTGTAGGGGGTAAATAGTGAAAGCTTTTTAATATTTAACTTTTTTAACGCTTTTATTGCGGCTGTACTTGGTGTTGTAACCTGAGCCATTGGTTTTGCTGCTTTTACCTTTTGCTCAATAGAGTTATAGCCTGCAGCAATAGTTCCAGAAGTACATCCGTAGACAACACAATCAATATCTTGATCAGGCAAAATATCTTTTGTTACAATGGTTACTTTATTAGACATTTTGATCAAATTTTCTTTAGTTAAAGGATTATAACACTCAATTCTATTTACAAAAAAATCTATATCACGATCTTTAATTACATTTATAAAATCTCTCTCAATCATAAAATCACTTGCGAGTGCAATAAGACCGACCCGTGGATTTGATTTACTTATGTATTTAGGTTCTATTTTTGTTGAATTCATATTTTAAAAGAGTGAATATATCATAAGTTCTTAATTAATCATTATTATAAAATGAATCTAAAAGACACTTTAATTGCATCTCTTGTTCCAATTTTTTTAGGATTTGGATTTGTAATTGCAAAACCTGCTTTTGAATCTTTTCCTCCAATTCTTTTAATGGGATTAAGATTTTCATTTGCTGCAGCTATTTTAATCTGGTGGTTTCCAATCCCAAGAGGTTATTTAATAAAAATTTTAATTGCTTCATTTATAGCAAATACACTGCAATATAGTATTACCTATACAGGATTAAATCATATCGATGCGTCTGCAGCAGTTCTGTTGGTACAAACAGAGGTTCCATTTGGAGTTATATTTGCTTTTTTTATGTTAAGTGAAAAACCAACCTTTAGAGCTTTGATTGGTATTGGAATAGCATTCATAGGTGTTTATATTTTAACAGGCTCACCAAATTTAGATGGAAAGATATTTGGTATCTCACTTACAATTTTAGGATCTGCAATTTGGGCTTTTGGGCAAGTAATCGTAAAACCACTAAGTAAAGAAATTAATCCTTTGGCATTAGTTGCATGGCTAGCACTATTTTCTGGACCAACTTTAATTTTTATTTCTGCAATCATTGAGGGTGATACGATATCTCATCTAACAACAGCTGAAATCAATCATTGGATAATTGCATTTTATTTGGGATTTATGATGCAGCCAATAACATATGGTTGTTTTTATTATGTGCTAAAAAATAACCCATTATATAAAGTATTGCCGATAGTAACTATGGGCATACCGCCTACTGGATTACTAGCAGCAATATTTTTATTAGGTGAAAAGCCAACATCAGAATTATTTATTGGTGGAACTGTGATTATATTTGGAGTGATAATGATACTGTATAAAAATAAGAAGGAGGTTACATAATGAAAATAGGTTTTGTTGGTTTGGGAAATGTTGGAGGCAAACTTGCTGGAAGTTTATTAAGAAATAATTTTGATTTAACAGTGAGAGACTTGGATGAAAACTTAACGAGCTCATTTAAAGATTTGGGAGCTAAAATTGCAAACTCCGCAAAGGAATTGGCTGAAGAAGTTGATCTAATAATAACATGTCTTCCTTCTCCTAAAATTTGTGCACAAGTTATGGAAGGAGAAGATGGAATATTGGAAGGTCTTTCTGAAAATAAAATTTGGTTAGAAATGAGCACTACTGATGAGGCAGAAGTTAAAAGAATAGGAGAGAAAGTTATTGAAAAAAAAGCTATCCCATTAGATGGTCCAGTAAGCGGTGGCTGTCATAGAGCTGCAACAGGAAACATAGCAATATTTATTGGTGGAGATAGAGAAACGTTTGAGAAAATATTACCTGCTTTAACAACTATGGGAAGAAAAATATTACATACAGGTGAATTAGGTACTGCTTCGGTATTGAAGGTAATTACAAATTATCTAGCGTCTGCACACTTAGTTGCACTTGGTGAAGCATGGACAATTGCAAAAAAATCAAACCTAGATCTTGCAAAAACCTACAAAGGAATCGCAGTTTCCTCAGGTAATTCATTTGTGCATGAGACCGAAAGCCAAGTTATATTAAATGGTTCTTACAATATTAACTTTACTATGGATCTTGTTTTAAAAGATACAGGTCTATTTGATGAGCTAGCAAAAAAATTAAATGCACCTTTAGAAATTTCTCCAAAAATTGTTGAAATATTTAAGGATGGTCAAAAAAAATATGGATCAAGAGCTTGGTCCTCGATGATAGTAAAAAGAATGGAAGACTTAAATAAAATTAATTTTAGAGCTGAAGGTTTTCCTGAGGAGTTAATTGACAATGAGCCTGAAGAAAAAGGTTATGAAATTTAAATTTTATGCTACAATAAGTTTATGATTGAAAAGAAACATTTTTATATAGATGGAAAGTGGGTTTCTCCCACTAAGCCAAATGACTTTGAAGTAATTAATCCCTCAACTGAGGAAGCTTTTGCAATAATATCTTTAGGCTCTGCTGAAGATGCAGATAAAGCAATAAAAGCAGCGAGAATTGCGCTTGAGACCTGGAGAGAAACCACAAAAGAAGAAAGATTAGCTTTGCTTGAAAAGTTTGATGAAATTTATAAAAGAAGATGGAATGAAATGGTTGAGGCTCAATCTAAAGAAATGGGTGCACCACTAGATTTTGCATCAGAAACTCATACTAAAATGGGTGCTGATATTTGCAGGAACAACATTGAGATTTTAAAAGATTTTAATTTTGAACATCAATTTGATCCTAAATCTAATAACCATATCAGATATGAACCAATTGGAGTTTGTGGATTAATTACGCCATGGAATTATCCAATGAACCAAATCATTTTAAAAGTTATTCCTGCTTTAGCTGCTGGATGTACAATGATATTAAAACCGTCTGAAATTGCTCCAGTGTCAGCAGTATTGTTTGCTGAGATGATTGACGAAGCTGGCTTTCCTGCTGGAGTTTTTAATTTAGTGAATGGAAATGGAGAAGTTGTTGGAAATCACATGTCTGGTCATCCAGACATTGATATGATCTCATTCACAGGATCAACAAGAGCTGGAAAACTAATTCAAAAAAATGCAGCTGATACTATAAAAAAAGTAACTCTTGAATTGGGTGGTAAAGGTGGGAATATAGTTTTCGCAGATTCATATCCTGATGCTGTTAGAGATGGTGTGAGGAATATAATGAGTAACTCAGGGCAATCATGTGATGCTCCAACAAGAATGTTGGTTGAAAAACCAATCTATGAAAGAGCAGTTAAAGAGGCTGCTGATGAGGCAAACAAAATTAAAGTTGATCTTGCATCTAAAAAAGGTGATCACATTGGACCTGTAGTTTCAAAAGTACAATACGATAAAGTTGTTAATCTTATTAATGAAGGAATTAAAGAAGGTGCAACGTTAGCTGCGGGTGGACCAGATTTGCCAAATGGACTTAACAAAGGTTATTTTGTTAAACCAACAATTTTTTCAGATGTAAATAATGATATGAAAATTGCAAGAACTGAAATTTTTGGACCTGTACTTTCAATTATACCATTTGAAACTGAGGAAGAGGCAATAGCAATTACAAATGATACATCTTATGGACTTGGTAATTATCTACAAACTGAAGATAAAGAAAAAGCAAAAAGGGTTGCTAGAAAAGTAAAAGCTGGAACAGTTTATATCAATGGTCAAGCCACAGATACTGGAATGCCGTTTGGTGGTTATAAACAATCTGGTAATGGTCGTGAAGGTGGTGTCTGGGGTTTTACTGAATTTTTAGAAGTTAAAGCAATTACCGGTTGGAATTAATAGTTTAAATAACTTATAATCAGAATTAGTTAAGAGGTTTATATGATTGGTTATGTGATGGTAGGTACTAATAATTTAAATGATGCTATTAATTTTTATGATAAGGTTTTAGAAGTAATTGGTTTAGATAGAAACGAGACAATAGAAGATGATTATGCTGCATATGGAGCAAAAGGGACCAAAGATATTGAGTTTTACGTCACCAAACCTTTCAATAAAAAAGATGCTACCTTTGGAAATGGAACGCAGATCACATTTTTAACTTCATCAAGATCTAACGTAGATAAATTTCATGAAATAGGTTTAAAAGCAGGTGGAACTAGTGAGGGATCTGGTGGTGAAAGACCAGAAGGCTCTGGAGTTTATTATTCTTATCTTCGTGATTTAGATGGAAATAAAATTTGCGCCTTTACAAATAATAAAGAATAAAGTTTATGTCATACGACTCTATCAAGACAAAATTAGAAAACAATAAAATCATTATTTTAGATGGAGGCATGGGTGCAGAACTAGAAAAAAATGGTGCTGAAATGGATAAGCATATGTGGTGCGGAAAGTGTTCTGTTGATCATCCTGAATTAGTTAGAAAAGTACATGAGGATTATATAAATGCGGGAGCCGATGTAATTACAACTAATACTTATAGTACTACTCCAATATCAATGAGACAGTACGGTTATGAAAACTCAATAGAAAAATTCAATCAAAAAAGTGTTAAGGTTGCAAGAGAAGCAATAGAAAGTACAAACAAAGAAACTACATTAGCTGGAAGTGTATCAACTTTTGGAAACTTTTATAAACTTGGTATCAAAGCAATGATACCTGGTTTTCATGAACAACTAAGAATTTTATCTGACGCTGGAGTAGACTTAATTATTTTAGAAGCTATGTCTTCACAAGCTGACATAGTTGAAGCAATGTTAAATTGTTCAACAAAAGTAAATATACCTGTTTGGTTATCAGTATCTTGTGTAATGGATGATCAAAAAAATATAATGCTTGGATATAATGATACAATTGATTCTGATACACATGTCTATGAAAACTTTGAGACATCCATAAAAAATTTTAAAAAATTACACAATGGTCCAATTTTAGTTGCTCATTCAGATATAAATATTACGGGTCAAGCAATTCAAGCTGCAAAGAAAAATTATGATGGGGTAGTTGGAGCATATCCTAATAAAGGTTATTATGAAAAACCACATTGGCGATTTGTAGATGATATGACGCCAACTGGGTATTTAAATGAAGTTAGGTCATGGATTAAAAATGGAGCTCAGATTATAGGTGGATGCTGTGGGATCGGTGTAGATGAAATAAAAGCAATTTCAATTTTAAAAAACTAAAGTATATTTTAGGTATTATGAAAACATTTATCGGCGGTATTGGCTGCTTTTGGGATGAAAAGAAGTATGAAGGTATAAAAGGTATAGTCTCAACAGAATGTGGCTACTGTGGTGGAGATGAGCCAAATGTTACATACAAAGCAGTTTGTGGTGGAGATACAGGGCATATAGAAGTGGTCAAAGTTGAATATGATGAAAAAGAAAAGTCATATGAAGACATGGTCAATTTATTTTTTGAATTGCACGACTCAACTCAGGTAAATAGACAAGGCACATATGTTGGAATTCAGTATCGTTCTGAAATATTTTATAGCACAGAAGAGGAAAAGCTAATTGCAGAAAAAGTTTTAAACGAAGTCAACAGCAAATTAGATGGAAAAGTTTCGACTAAAGTATCAAAAGAAAAAAATTATTGTAAAGCCGAAGATTATCACCAAAAGTACGAACAAAAAAAATCATTAAAATATTGAAGAAAAAAAAATTAGTCTCTGTCAGAAATCCAGAATTAACAACAGTTAAAGATAACAAGGCCTTATGGAACATTCCTAAAACAAGAAGGTTAGGTTATAGAAATTTACATAAAATTAATAGATACAGTATTTTTTTAAGATCTGACTTAGTTCTAAAATTAAAGTCTAAACCAAATAAAACTATCGGTAAGCTTCCTCTAGTTAAGAAGATGACTAAAAATAAATCTTTTTGTTCTTTAATTGTAGGCAATCATCAAGACATATTATTTGAAAAATACGCTAAAGATTTTAAAAAAAATCAACCTCAAACAATTATGTCAATTACAAAAATGTTCGTTAATTTATTTACTGGAGAATTGATTACTAAAGGATTAATAGATCTTAATAAAAAAGTTTCTTACTATTTACCAAAAATTGGAAGTGGCTATGCAAACGCAAAAATCCAAGATGTCTTAAACATGAATATTATAAACTCTTATACTGAAGATTATACCAAGTCATACTCATCTTCGTTTTTACACGAACCTGTTGGGGGATGGAGACTGCCTAAAAATCTTAAAAATCATCTAAGCCAGGAGGAATATTTAAATACAATTAAAAAATCAAAAAATAAAAGTTTGATTAATAATTCTGAATATGCTTTTTATAAATCCGCAAATACAGATGTAGTTGGATTAATAATAGAAAAAGTTAGTGGTAGAACTTTAAGAGATTGGGTTTTATCTGCAGTTGAGGCTGCAGGATTTGAAGATGGATTATATATTGCATCAGATAGATATGGTATGCCATGGATGTCTGGGGGTGGTTGCTTAATTACAAGAGATTTTTTACGAATGGGTTTACTTTTTGCAAGAAAAGGTATGGGTGTTGAAAATAGAAAAGTTGGATCTTCATCATTTTTTAATAAAACAATTGATAATGTAGGTCCAAAATATATGGATTTATCTAAGGACAAATATTTATATTATTCAAATTCTACAATGGTTTCAGGCAACATGATTGGGCATTCAGGATATGGTGGTCAGTTTCTTGCAACAAACTTTAAAACTGGAAATGTAGCAGCCTTTTTTTCTGTTCTAGAGACAAAATCAGCAACGAAAGAAAGTTATAAAACTGATATGATTAATATGCTGATAGATTTAGTTAATAAAAAATATTGAATTAAGAATATCTTTCAATTAATTTTTTTAGATGTTTATCTGTAACACCGCAGCATCCCCCAATGATTTGAATTTGGTTATCAATTAACTTTTCACATTCATAAGCAAATTCTTCTTCGGAAGAAGTCACAATTGCTTTATGAGACTTTGTATCAAACTTATGTATCTCAGGATATAACATCATCGGACCATTCCAATTATTTTTAATTACTTGCAATCCTTCAAAAGAGTCGACCAACCAGGTATGCATGATGCCATAAACATCTCCACCTATGCTAGTAAGTGACTTTACAATATCTTCTAAAAGTACAATTTTATCATCAGGTATAAATTTTGGTTGCTCTTTATATTTGGTTTCATCATAAATTAACGAATTTTCTTTTTCCGCACTAAAATTTCTACCAATAACACTGTTATCAAATTTGCTTATACAACAACTTAGCCCAACCCAAACTGGTAACCCAGTTTCTAAAGCAGCATTCAATAAAATTTTTGAATGATCAATATCAAGTAACATTTCTAAAATTAAAATATCTGCTCCCTCCTCTTTTAAAATTTTAGCAGCTTCTTTATAATTTTGTTCCTCTTGATTAAAAGAAGGTATGTACCTAGGATTTGGCACAAATTCATTTTCCTTTAATGAAAAAAAATTTGATAAACTTCCAGCAACCCCAATTTTATTTTCTTTACCTTTGTTTATTATTGCCTGTCTAGCTAATTTGACTGATTGTTTAATAAATTCTTTAGTTTCTGCTCCACGATTAATACTTTCAAGATTATGTTTGGTTGAACTAAAAGTATTTGCTGTAATCAAATCGGAACCTGCATCAATAAACTTTTCATGTACTTTAATTACTATTTCTGGAGATATTATTGAGGCTAAGGCAGAAAAAGCAGGAGACATTTCACCCCCAAGAGAGGCTATTTCTGATCCATTTCCTCCATCTAAAAATATTTTTGATTTTGATTTTAACTTTTCCTTAAAAAGCATTTATTTTTCATCTTTTGGGGCGAGCACTACTGCTAAAATTCCTCCTAAAACAATCATTGCACTACCTACAACTTCTCGCCAACCAAATGTTTCATCTGTTAAAATTCCTGCTGATATAACTCCAACAACTACTTCGCTTAAGTATAATATTGCGCAAAGACCTGCTCCTAAAACTGAGGGTGACCACATGATAACTACCCCTGTTGGAATAAAATAAAATACTGAAATAAGAACTAAAAAAGTAAACATTGATGAAAAAGCCTCAATGGGTGGCATTGGTCCTAGATAATCTTTTAAAATAAAGCCAGCAAAAATATTAAATATTGTTCCATAAACAAAAAATGAAAATATTACTGGGAAAACACCATCTGTTTTTGTAATTTCTAAACGTACTAAGCCGGCTCCAAAAAGCACACCTCCTACTAACGCCAACCAATCACCTGCATTTTGTGGTAATGGTATGATATTAGATTGGCTAAAAACAACCCACAAACCTCCAAGCGCTAAACTTAAAGTTAAAACTCTTTCTATACCAGGTCTTTTCTTTAAAAAATATATCTCAAATATGGTGGTCCAGATAGGTATCATGTAAAACATAATCAATGCACGGACAACATCTGTTAATAAAAAACTTAAAGCGTAACAAATAAAACCACTACCAGTTAAGAAACCAATAAATGGAATTTCTAATCCTGATGTTCGACCTTTATATTTTCTCCATAAAGATAAAGGTGTAAGCAATATAATTCCTATCATCATTTGAGAAATAGTTCCCCAACCTCCAGTTAAGCCGCCATCTTCTAAAATTCTTTGAGGAAGCCAATATACTCCCCATGACCCAGCAGCTATAGCTAATGCAAAAGCTATTTTAAAATGATGTTTGTGTCTGACCATTAATTTAGTTTTGGTTTGTGATTAGAAAAATTAAAGATTTCCTCATATCTTTTTGCAAAAGATATAACTTTTAAATCTTCTTTATGTTTAGCTATAATTTGAATACCAATTGGAAATCCATCTTTATTAAACCCAATTGGCAATGAAATCGATGGTAAGTAAAAAAGACTAGCAAATATATGTATTTCAATCCATCTATGGTAAGTATCCATTACTTGGTCATTAATTTTTTCAGGGTGTCTTAAATTTTTATCAAAAGGGAATGATTGTTGAGATGGTAAAGCTAAAAAATCAAAGCTACCAAATAAACTATTTACATCATTTGATAATTCAATTCTTGAATTAAGAGCTAATTTTACATCTTCATCTGTGAGCTTAATGCCTTTTTTGTATTCCCATATCGCCTGTGGCGTCATTTCATTAACATCTTTAATATTCATTGCAATAATTTCCTCATTAATATCTTCATAAATACTTTTGGCTCGCAATGTACCCCAGCAATTCCATAATTTATTGGCGTCTATTTTTGGTTTTAAATATTCAATTGAAACTTTATGCTTTTCAAGATTATTTAATTGTTTGCTACATATTTCAACTAACTCAGGATCATATTGATATTTACCATTCATATCAGATAACCATCCAATTTTTATCTTTGAAAATTCTTGATCATTTAAATTAGTATTTCTAAATGAAGTATTTAAACTAAAAGAAATTGAATCTTCTTTATGTTCTCCAACTATAACATCTAAAAGAATAGACATATCTTCAGGTGTTCTTGCAAGACATCCTGGCGTTGAGATAATTGGTAGACTCTTTTTTTTTTCATTTGTTCGAAGGTCAGGCAGAAGTCCTGGGGTAGGTCTGAAACCATAAACATTTGCATAGGCTGCAGGAGTTCTGCAAGAGCCCATCATATCTGTTCCATCTGCAAACGGTAGTAGCTCTGCTGCAACAGCTACACCAGCTCCACCACTTGATCCGCCTGATGATTGAGTATTTCCATATATGTTGGGCGTTATTCCAAATAGTCTGTTTGCTGTATGTGCGCCAACTCCTAATTCAGCTGTATTTGTTTTTCCAATCATGATTCCACCAGCATCTATTTGACGATCAACGATTATAGAATTTTTTTTTGGAAAGTTATCTTTATATCCAGGAAAACCACAAGTAGTTGGAAAACCAACTACATCCAATAAATCTTTTGATGCTAAGGGAAGACCAAACAATGGTTTACTTGCATCAAAGTTTTTATCTTTATCATTAGCCTCATTTATTATCTCTTCTTCATCTTTTATTGAGACAATAGCATTTAGAGAAGGGTTGTATTTTTTAATTCTTTCTAAGTAAAAGCTAACAACTTCTCTTACTGAAATCTCTTTTTTATGAATTAAAGAAATAATTTCTTTTACTGATCTATTTTCAAGCATTAGAATTTATTATTACCTAGCTTTTTTTATAGATGCTAGAGTAATTTCCTTTGTTTCTTCTAAAGTTGCTATTCTTGGATTTGTTGCAAAGGCCTGATCTTTCATTGATTTTTCTGCGATTCTATCAACACAATCTTCGGGCACACCAATTTCACTTAGACTTTTTGGAATTTTAATTCTATCAAGAAGGTTTTCAATGTTTGATATAAATGCTTCTACAGAATGATCTTCAAATTGCATAGCCTCTGACATTCTTTTAACTTTTTCTTCCATGCCTGGAAGATTATATTTTAGAACTACAGGCAATATTATTGCATTGGTTAGCCCGTGATGAGTATTGTATTCAGCTCCAACCATATGAGCAATAGCATGTACTAATCCTAAACCTTTTAAAAAAGAAATTCCTGCTAAACATGATCCAACATGCATTCCACCTCTGGCAACTATGTTGCTAGGATCTTCTACAGCTGTGACTAAAGATTTTGATATCAAAGATAAACCTTCTAAAGCAGCACCATCACACATTGGATTAAAACCAGGAACACAATAACCTTCTATGCCATGGATTAAAGCATCTGCACCTGTCCACGCAGTTAGGTTTGCTGGCAATCCAATTGTAAGTTCTGGATCTAACAATGCTAAGGACGGTCTAACATCTGGATGCCACATACAAAATTTCATACCTTCTTTTAAATAAGTAACCATAGCTGTGATTTCTGTTTCAGCACCAGTACCTGCAGTAGTAGGAATGGTTATAATTTTTGGAAAAGGATTATCTTTACTAATTATAGGAGGAGTTAATTCAAATTCAAAATTTCTAAGTGGTACATCATTATTTGCTGTAAGGCATATCAATTTACCACCATCCATTGCACTACCTCCGCCTATTGCAATTATAGAGTCGTGATTACCGTCTTTAAATTTTTTTACTCCATTTGAAACCTCGTCTTCTCGAGGATTTGGAGATATATCAAAAAATAAATCTGATTTTATATTTGAGCTATTTAGATAGCTTTGTAAATTTAAAATAAATGGTAATTTTGGACTTCCTTTGTCTGTAACTATCAACGGATTTTTAATATCTAAATTATTACAGATACTTCCTATTTCTTTTAATCTACCAGGACCATAAGCAATGTTAGTAGGAAATGTCCAGTCTTGATTGGATAGAATATCAGTTTCATTAAGTTTAAAACTTTGCATATCCTAGATAAAGTATACAATTTTAAAAAATTATAAATGAATATTTCGTCCGAAAAAACAGATTTAAAAAATACTTATCTGGCAATAGTTACAATGCTCTTAGCAATTCTATGCGTAGACATGTATATGGTTGTAATTAAGTTTTTAGGAGATGAGTATTCGGTAATTCAGCTTGCTGTTTTTAGAAATATTGCAGGTGTTATTCCTCTTTTTATTCTAATTCTATTTACAAGAGAGTATTTCTCAATTTTCAAAAATTTAAACAACAAATTTATAATTTTAAGCTTTTTAAGAGGACTTGCTTTCTTGTCTATGAATATCTTCATATTTATTTCAGTAATTAACCTTGAATTTGCAACTGCAATGGTTCTTACATTTTCGTCACCATTTTTCATAGTAATTTTATCAATAATTTTTTTAAATGATAAAGTGGGTATTTATAGATGGTCAGCAATATTTATTGGATTTTTTGGAGTTGTTTTAATTGTTCAGCCAGGAAGCGACATATTTAGTTTTTATTCAATATTTCCAATATTAACTGCAATTGCTTGGGCTTTTACAGTTATAATTTTAAAATTTATACCTGATGGGCACTCAACGGCAAAAATACAACTTTATACTTTAATCTTTAATGTAATTGGTGGAGTAATATTATTTTTAACAACCACTGGACATACAGATATTAAAAGTACTCAAGACTTTCTGTTAATGGTATTGACTGGAATACTAGGTGGGACTGCTGCAATACTTTTCATTTATGCTTATAGATTAATTTCTGCAAGCAAGATGGCATCTTTTGAATATTTTGGTATCCCATCATCTTTTGTTTTAGGTTGGTGGTTTTTTAATGAGGCACCTTGGGAACAATTATTTCCTGGAGTTTTTGTGATTGTGTTTGCAGGAATGATAATTATTTGGAGAGATAAGGTTAAACAAAAAAGTACTAAGGTAAGTAGAGAGATTAATTAGCAGACTTCATTGACTTCATAACTATTGCTCTATCAATTTCACCAATCAATTTTCCTGTATCTGCATCTACAACTGGAAATTTCTGATCTGTATCAACTAGTTTATCAATCAATGTCTCAATTTTTGAGTCATGTGGAATATTATTAGATCCATCTTCAAACAATTTTTTTGTATCATCACAACACTCTTCTCTCATTACCTTGCTTGCACTTAATACTTTATATTTTGGAACATCTTCACAGAAATCTTTTACATATTGATCTTTAGGATTTGCAACAATTTCCTCTGGAGTACCAACTTGTGAAACCTCTCCATCTTTCATAATAGCAATATGATCTCCCATCTTTATGGCTTCTAAGAAATCGTGCGTAATAAAAACCATTGTCTTTTGAAGTTTTTCTTGAATTTTTAACAATTCATCCTGCATTTCTCTTCTAATTAGTGGGTCAAGTGCAGAAAAAGGTTCATCAAAAATTAAGATTTCTGGATCAACTGCAAGTGCCCTTGCTAGTCCAACTCTTTGTTGCATACCACCAGAAAGTTCTCTTGGATAATTATTGTGCCAACCTTCCAAGCCTACCATTTTTAAAACGTCCATTGATTTTTCTATTCGATCATTTTTTTTGTTACCTCTAATCTCTAATCCATAACCAATATTTTCAACTACTGTTCTATGTGGGAATAATCCAAAGTGTTGGAAAACCATACTCATTTTATTTCTTCTTAAATCTAAAAGATCTCTTCCATTCATTTTTGTTACATCAACATCATCCATTTTAACCGTACCAGAAGTTGGCTCAATTAATCTTGATATACATCTAACTAAAGTTGATTTTCCACTTCCAGATAAACCCATTACAACGAATGTCTCACCTTTCTCAATTGAAAAGCTTACATCTTTAACGGCAACAACATGTCCAGTTTTTTCTTGGACTTCTTTTATTGATAAATTTTTATCCAAATCTTTAATAATTCTTTTTTCGTCTGGACCAAATAATTTCCAGACATTAGTACAAGTTATTTTTGCTTGATTGCTCATATTTTGTTATTTTAATAACATAAAAATAGACAATATTTTCCTTTAAAAGTAAAATTATTTATTTTAAAATTTTGATAAATTATGTCATCTGAAGTCTCAAGTATTCAAAGTAAACCAATTTCATCTAAGAATATAATTACATATTCTTTAGTTCTATTAACTTTTTTAGTTGCTTTATGGTTATCTTTTCAAAGTGAAGGTCCTTCAAAAATGCCGAAAGTTGTAACTGATCAATTTACATTTACGGCATGGGTTAATGAAGGTGAGGATTATTTAAAAAAAAATTATAGATGGATTACAAAAATAATAGCTAGTTATATAAAAAATATTTATTACTTTGTTGAAGACTTTCTTCTAGACTCCCCTTGGCTTTTAATTGCAGCATTAATATTTTTACCTTGTTTAATTGCAGGTGGCTTAAGATTGGGTCTGTATTCTTTATTTGTAATTTATTTTTGGGGTGCAACAGGTATGTGGGAACCATCTCTTCAAACTGTGGCACTGATGGGTTTGTCTGTATTAATGTGTGTAGTTGTGGGTGTAACCTTGGGAGTTATGTGCTCTCAGAGTGATCGATTTGAAAATTTTATGAAACCTATTTTAGATACAATGCAAGTGATGCCAGCTTTTGTTTATCTATTTCCTGCTCTATTCTTTTTTGGTATTGGAGGAGCGCCTGCAATATTAGCTACTATGATTTATTCCATGCCCCCAATAATTAGACTAACAAATACAGGAATTAGACAAGTTTCGGCGGAGACAATAGAGTCTGCAACGTCATTTGGCTCAAGTAAATTACAACTTTTATTTAAAATTAAAATTCCACTTTCTTTACCAAGTATAATGATGGGTATTAACCAAGTTATAATGATGGCATTGGCACTTGTGGTTCTTGCATGTTTTATCGGAGCTGAAGGAATTGGTGGTCAAGTGTGGCAAGCAATTCGAAGACTTGATGTCGGATGGGCAATGGAAGGAGGACTTTGTATTCTTTTTATGGCAATAATGTTTGACAGATTTAGTATGTCTTTCAGTAAAACAGAGCAGTCTCTACCTTCTAATGTTCAAAGATTTTATTTACTCCCTCAATCTTGGGAAAAATATTTAATTGCAAGACTTATAGAAAAACCTTTAGAATTTTTAAGTGGATTAACAAATTTTGTCTGTATTAATTTAACGAGATCAATTGCTTATGTATTTGAATTTTGTATTTCATTATCAAATAAAAATACTGGAAGAGATATAGGTGAAGCTATAACAAGAAGATATTATATCATACCTTCATTTTTACTTGTTCTGGCTATTTCTTTCATTGACTCTTACATGATTAGCATAGGTTCTTTTCCTGAAGAATGGAGATTGTCAATTAGACAACCAATTTCTAGTGCTGTAGATTCATTAACAGTAAATCCTGGCTTTATTGCATTTACTAAGGCTCTAAGAGGATTTGTTTATCTTAAGCTTTTGCGCCCGCTTGACATATTTTTAACTCACGTACCATGGTGGTATACTTTAGGTGTATTCTCTGCGATTGGATATTTCACTGTTGGTATTAGATTTGCAATTATCACTGCTTTGTTATTACTGTTTATCGGTGCTTGTGGGATATGGCCTCAATCAATGATAACACTATCATCTGTTTTAGTTTCTGTAGCTTTATGTTTTATCATTGGAGTTCCTCTCGGAATAATTGCTTCTTACAATGAAAGATTTAGAAATATTCAAAATGTGGTTTTAGATGCTATGCAAACATTGCCTTACTTCTGTTATTTAATTCCTGTATTAATGTTTTTTGGAGGAGGTGTTGTTTCAGCTATATTAGCAACCGTTATATACTCCATACCACCTATTATTAGATTAACTTCTTTAGGCTTAACTCAAGTATCTGGAACCTACTCAGAAGTTTCACGTTCATTTGGTGGTACTTTATTGCAAACTTTAAATAAAATTAAATTCCCATTAGCGGTTCCAAGTTTAGTGATTGGATTTAATCAAACTGTAATTATGGCTTTTGCTATGCAAATTGTTACACCTTTGATTGGTGGAAAGGGGCTAGGTTTGGAAGTGTTTAATGGATTAGCAAGATCAGATACTGGTAGAGGTCTGGCGGCAGGGATAGGAATAGTATTATTAGCAATAATTATAGACAGAATATCACTCGCTTGGACAAAAAAACAAAGAGAAGCCTTGGGTTTATAAAATCAAGCAAAAGATACATTTTTCTCAGTTTACAAACGACTACTTTTTGTTTTAAAATATATCTTTAATTAATTAAATGAGAGGAAATAAATGAGATTATCAAAAACAATATCAGCTCTATTTTTATCTTTCGTAATTTTATTTGCTAGTCTTACTCAGGCAAATGCAAAAAGATTACATGCTGCTATTGCAGACTGGACAGGTGGAATTATTACTTGTGAAGTTGCAGTAGGAATTCTTGAAAGAGAAATGGGCTACAAAGTTAAACAAACAGTATTCCCTTCAGGAACTGGATTATGGGAAGCAATTGCTGCTGGTGAACTTGATTTTGCTTGCGAAAGCTGGCCGAGTTATGCAGAAGCAGATGACGTGATGTTTAACGAAGATTTAATCTATGATGGTAAAGTTGTAAAATCATACAAGGGAGATGGAACAGTTGATCTTTTAGGAACAACTGGAATTATCGGTATGTCTGATTACTGGATCCCAAGATATGCAGCTGAAAAATTTGGAATTAAATCTTGGAGAGATTTAAACAAATATAAAAAAGAATTTGCTACTATTGAAACAGGTGGTAAAGGAAGATTAATTGGATGTCCTGTAGCTGGTTGGAACTGTCATGACCAAAAAAGATTAGATCTTTTAGGAATCGACTTTCAAGCAGATGAACTAGGAACAGAGGCTGCTGCTGTTGCAGAAGCTAAAGCTGCTTATATGAGAAAAGAGCCATTCTTATTATACCTATGGTCACCACACTGGTTCTTTGGTGAGTTTGATATGGTAGGAGTAGGTCTTCCTGACTACAAAACTTGTGCAGGAGATACATTTACTGAAGCAAACAACTGGAAGACTTGTGGTACAGACGGATGGCCAGCAACTGGTTGGGATAAAGATTATACTATGAACTATGGAAATCCTGATACATTTGCAAAACCAGAACATGCTAAAGCAAAAGCTTTTTTTGAAAGAATGAAATTAGACAACTTAGATCAAGCTAAGATGCTTGTTGAAGTTGACATCAAAAAAAGAGATGTAAAAGAAGTTGTGAATGAATGGTTAGACAACAATCCAGATAAGTGGAAAAGTTGGTTACCTAACTAAAAATTAAACTTTAAAAAATAATTAAGGGCTTTGTGAAAACAGAGCCCTTTTTTTTTACATGCATATAATTCATAGAGGAATTGTTAATAAGAATTAAAAAGAAAACTGTCTAAAATCTTTTTAGAGCATCCTTAAAAAAATTTAAGATTTATATTGTTTTAGATATTCTAATCTGCCAATTATCTCATCTCTATCTAAATAATAGCCTTGAAGATGACGATGACCTGAATTTGGATCAAAAGCTGTTCTGCCATGCAAAACACGTCTATTATTAAAAGAAAATATGTCTCCTGGTCCTAGTCGGAATTTAATTTGAAATTTGTCATCATGTAAAAGATTGCCAAATCTGTGATGAGCTTTATAAACTTGGTGCATTTTGTCAGGATGACAGTCTAGAGCATCCATTGTTGCTACACTAAACCTAATATCATGAAAATCTTTATCTTTTGTTAAACTAATTGCTGGGGCGTGAAAGCTTCGGTGAGATTCTTGAGTATAATCTTTATCTCTAAACTTTAGTGGCACAGAGATTAATGTTTCAAAAATTTCTTTTTCATTTTTCCTCAAATAATCAGCAACAGCAAAGCCATCTATTGCAGAGGAGTCTCCACCCTTTGCATCATTTACCAAACAGTGTAAAAACTGATAACCAGGTGGTAATTCAAACCAAGGTAAATCCATGTGGTTTCTTAATGCATGAGCTGTGTAAGCGGAATTATTTGGTTTTGGAATATTGATTACTTCAAAGGGGGTTTTAAAAAAGGTTTCCCTTACATGACTTATTCTATGAAGAATTTCAAAACCTGATTTTTTTTCTGTTGGTGAATTTTTAACTATTGCTATACCTTTGTGGTGCAATAGCTCTAACCATTTTATCAGTCCTTCATCAGAGTCTATCACTTCATCGTGCTCAATACATATAGATTCAAAATCTTTTTCTAAGTTATTATCCCAAAGTTGATATGGTGAAACATATTCTTGTTTATTTTTAATAGTATAACAATTATCTCTCAACCACTTAGGATCATAATAACTTGTGTGGTCACCCTCACTCCACTCTATTTCTAATTTGCCATCGCCATTTAAAGAATATTTTTTGGGATTTATTTCTTTTGATACCTCTAAGATGTTAAACATTCTATGTCTTGAATCTTTATCATGTGCTGTAGGACAATTGTCTCTTAACCACATGTAATTAAATTTACTTTCTTCACCATCATTCCAAGTAATTTGTAAATAAGTGCTGTTTTTTGCGATTTTAGAAATCGAATTCATAATAAATTATTATATAAAACCAAAAAAATTTCAATTCAATTAATAGTTGAATCAAATAAAGTTATTTTATTGTTGATTTGCTTTGATGTACTAAAAGAACTAAACTTGAAATAAATGTCTAAAATCGAAATCAATAACGTATACAAAATTTTTGGACCAAAACCTGATAGCGTTCTTAAAATGGTGCAAGAAGGAGCTACAAAAGAAGATGTTCTAGAAAAAACTGGACATACAGTTGGATTAGATAATGTATCCTTAAAAATTGAAGAAGGAGAAACATTTGTTTGCATGGGTTTGTCTGGATCAGGAAAATCAACACTAATTAGACATTTAAATAGATTAATAGACCCAACCTCTGGAGAAATTTTAGTAGAAGGCAAAGATGTTACCACTCTAAACAAAGAACAATTAATTGAATTTAGACGACAGAAAATGAGTATGGTATTTCAACGATTTGGACTATTCCCACACAAAACAGTTTTACAAAATGTTGGGTATGGACTCGAGATGCAAGGTATGGAGATTGAAAAAAGAAATTCTGTTGCAATGGAAAAAATTGAGTCTGTCGGATTGACTGGATTTGAAAATCAATATCCTGCACAACTTTCTGGAGGTATGCAACAGCGAGTAGGTCTTGCAAGAGCTCTGGCTACTGACACAGATATTATGTTAATGGATGAAGCTTTTTCTGCATTAGATCCTTTAATTAGAAGTGATATGCAAAAACAACTAATAGACCTCCAATCAGAATTAAAAAAAACAATAGTATTTATTACTCATGATCTTGATGAGTCATTAAGGTTAGGAGATCATATTGGAATTTTGAATGCAGGAAAACTAGTTCAAGTTGGAACACCTGTAGAAATTATAATGAACCCTGCTGATGAATACGTTGAGGCATTTGTTAAAGACGTAAATAGAACTAAGGTTATTAAAGCAAAGATTATCATGAAACCAGTAAATCAATCAGATGATATTGACAAATCAAACTTGATAAAAGTAGAAGAAGATCAATTTATAGAGGAATTTCTACCTCAAGTTGTTTGTAGTAACTCTAATTGTGAAGTAGTTGATAAACAAGGAAATGCTAAAGGCTATATTTCTAATAAAGAATTGCAAGAATCACTTTCAAACTCATAATTAGATTAAATAGTTATGAAAAAAAGTTTAAGTAACATCGTTGATTTAGTTAAATATCCAATTCATGATTTACAATCACCAAAGATCAAGAAAATAATTGAAAAATGTAAAACTGAATTAGATAGCGATAGTTGTTCGGTAATTCCTAATTTTATTTTACCAAATTCTTTAAATGTAATGAAAAAAGAATTAGAGCAACAGCTTAATGAAGTTTATATGTCTAAGGAAAGTATAAACGCATATCTTTATGCAAAAGACGATCCTGCTCTTCCCAAAGATCACCCAAAAAGAATATTTATGGATAGATTTAATGGATATTTAAATTCTGATTGTTTTGCAAAAAATTCGGAGATGAAATTTCTTTATGAAACTGAGGAATTATTAAAATTTGTATCTGCATGCTTAGGTATTGCACCTATATATAGATGGGCTGATCCTTTAGCCTGTCATGCATATAATGTTATGGAACCTAATGGAATATTGCCTTGGCATTTTGATAGTTGTGAATTTACTTTGAGTTTAATGATTCAGAAACCTGAAAAAGGAGGAATATTTGAATATTGCCCTAACATAAGAGAACCAGGTAACGAAAAATTTGATGAGGTGAAGAAAGTACTTGATGGAGATCGATCAAGAGTAAAAAGACTTGAGCTAGAACCTGGTGATTTACAAATATTTAAAGGTAGATTTACTATGCATAGAGTAACTAAAGTTATAGGAAAAACATCGCGATTTATGTGTATACCTGCCTATGTATTGGATCCATGGAGAGTAAACACACCTGAACACTCAAAAGCAATTTACGGAAAAGTATTGCCCATACATTTAGAAAGAAATAAAGTTAGATCCGATGGATTAACAGATTAATGTCATACAATTTCAAAAACAAAAAAATTATTATATCAGCTGGGGCATCAGGTATTGGATGGGCAACGGCAAAAGAGTGTCTTGAAAAAGGTGCAAGGGTATTCGTTTGTGACGTTGATAAAAAATCTATAAATAAATTAAAAAAAAATCCTTTAAATAATAAAAGATTGTTTTCTTTTCATTGCGATGCCTCAAATGAAAACGATGTTATAGACTTCTTTAAAGAAATTAAAAAAAAAACACAAAAGATTGATGCACTAATTAATAATGTTGGGGTTGCAGGCCCAACAGGAACTATGGACAAACTTAAAACAAAAGATTGGGAACAAACTTTAAAGATAAATGTAATTAGTCATTTTATTTTTTCAAAATTAGCAATCCCAATGTTAAAAAAAAATAAAGGTGGCTCAATAGTTAATTTATCCTCTACAGCAGGTATATTTGGATTTCCATTAAGGTCTCCTTACTCAGCAAGTAAATGGGCGGTAGTTGGAATGACAAAAACTTTAGCAATGGAATTAGGAAAGTTTAAAATTAGAGTAAACGCAATTTGTCCAGGAACTGTAAAAGGAGATAGAATGGGAAGAGTTATTAGAGACAAAGCTAAATTTTTAAAAATTTCAAAAAAAGCAGTGGAGAGTGAATTTGTTTCTATGACTTCTCTTAATACTTGGGTTTACGAGAAAGATATTGGTAAAATGTGTTGCTATTTAATTTCTGACGAGTCTTCTAGGATTTCTGGTCAAGTAGTTGGTGTTGATGGTAACACTTTAAGAATGCATTAGAGATTTAAATATTTTCAATAAATTCTATTAAGTTATTTGCAATTTGCTCAGGAGCCTCTATCAAAAAAGAGTGTTTAACATCTGGTATAATAACTAATTTAGAATCTTTTATCTCATTTGACATTTTTTTGTTATGAAAAGGAGTGCATCCACCATCATTTTCTCCTGTCATAAATAGACAGGGTTTATTTATATCTTTTAACCATGAGATCATCTCAGTTTCTGCATAAATTTTAAAAACATTTATAAACACATCTTTATCAGTATCTATTACCTGTTTTAATCGTCTAGATACTAGGTCCGGATTTTTTTCAATAAAATCGTCTGTAAACCATCTGCTAGTAAGATTTTTTAATGTTTGTTCAACGCCCCTATTTTTTAGATCTGAAATGACATTCCATACTTTTTGTTTATCTTCATCAGATCTTCCTGCAACTGTTGATAATAGGCCTACTGACAAAACTCTTTCAGGAAACTTTTTAGCATAAGCAGGGGCAATCATGCCCCCTAAAGAATGTCCCATAAAATGGGCTTTTTGGATGTTTGTCTTTTCTCTTACTCTTTCAAGATCTAATACAAGATCATCTAAATTAAAATCTTTATTATCTACAGGTGATTTTCCGTGACCTCTTAAATCATATGTCACAACTGTAAACATGCTTTTAAGTTTTGGAGTAATAAATCTCCATGCATCTTCTGCACCTCCAACTCCATGAGTTAAAAATATTGCAGGTCCTGATCCTGTAACTGAGTAATTACAATCTATGATACTCATAGATATTTAAGCTACTTGTATATTAGATTTTTTGAAATATGGGATTACGTTTTCACCAATTCTATACATTGACTCTATTAGGTCTTCTTGTGATTGTCCAAAACTTGAACTAAGAATTACCTCATCAACTCCTGCTTCAGCATAAACGCTAAGTTTATCGATCATTTCATTTAAAGGACAAATTAAAAGATTTTCTTTTAATTCTTCTAAAGTTTGTTTTCTTGGCAAAGCTTCAATATTTCCCTCTTTTACTTTTCCTGGTCCTGTAAACATATTATCAAATCTTTTATAATATTCGTAAGCAAGTTTTGTTTTTTCTTTAGCTTCATTTTCATCTTTTGCTAGATAAGCCATTCTTTGCATTGAAAGTTTGAGTAACTTGCCATTTTCACCTAACTGAGCGCAACCTTCTTTAAATGCATTAACTCTACTTAATAAAAGATCTTTTGTTCCTGATAATACTGTTGATTGAACGTGAAATCCTCTTGAAGCTGCATCTTTTATACTTTCTAAATTCATTGCGGCAACCATCATTGGTATTGGATTGCTTATGGGTCGAGGCATTATAGTTAATGGCTCGAAGTCATAGTATTTGCCTTTATACGAAACTTCTTTATTTTTTAATAACAATTGTAGAACCTCTAAAGATTCTACAAATTTTTCTTTTGATTGTTCTATTGGGGTACCTAGTCTTTTCATTTCCCATGGAAATGCTCCTCTTCCTACACCTAAGATTAATCTTCCATCAGTTAAAATATCAGCAGTAGCTACTTCACCAGCATATGTTCTCATGTCGTGTAGAGGTAAAACAACAATACCTGTTGTTATTTTAATATTTTTTGTAACTGATGCAATTTTTACAGCCATCTGTAATGGTGATGGCATCATCAGTAAATTTATTAAATGATGCTCTGGTATTGATACAGTTGCATAACCAATTTTTTCAGCAGTTACACATTCTTCAAGCATATTTTTAAAATGCTGCCTTGAACCCATGCTTGTGTCTGGCATGTAACTTGTTAAAAAATGATTAAAATCCATGTAACTAAATTACCATTTTAAGTTTTCTTTAGATATCTATTTTCTAATTTTATTTTCATATTTTTTTCTAAGATTTTGAAGTTCAACTAAATACTCATCTCTTATATTTGACAATTGATTGATTGATTTTCCTTTTGCTTGCTTTTTTGTACCAGAAATCAATCTTTCTGAGAGCTTTTTTGACAACTTTGGCGCTTTAAGCTTAGTCCAAGGGAGTTTTAATGCAGGCCCAAATTGTTCAAGCATATGTTTCATTCCGGCTTTTCCTCCTGCTAAATGAAAAGTTAAAAATGTTCCCATTAATGAGTATCTTAAGCCTGGACCGTCCTCAATAGCTCTATCTAAATCCTCTGTTGAGGCATACCCATCATTTATAATATGAAGTGCTTCTCTCCACAAAGCTTCTTGAAGTCTATCAGATAGATAGCCTGGTAGCTCCTTTTTAAGTATAATTGGGTTCATTGAGATCGATTTATAAAATTTATTTGCCTCATTTAATGATTTAGAACTAGTTTTTTTTCCTGGGACTATTTCAACTAAAGGTAGTAAATAAACAGGATTAAATGGATGGGCAATGATACCCCTTTCATTATTTTTACATTTTGAAAAAATTCTTGAGGGCAATAATCCAGACGAGCTAGAAGATATCAAGACCTCAGGTTTACAATTATTTGAAATTTTACTTATTAATTGAGTTTTAAGTTTATAGTTTTCAGGAGCACATTCTTGAATTAGGTCTGCATCTTTAACAGCACTCTCTAATGAAGAAAAAAATTTTAAATTATTTAAATTTATTTTTTTTTTATTAAATAATTTTTTTACAAATGGTATGGCTCTTTTTATTTCTTGGATTAAATTATTTCTTTGAATTAAATTTTTATCGTATGCTAAAACTTTTATGTTGTGAGCCAAAAGTCTTATTGTCCACCCTACTCCAATTACACCTGTTCCAATTACTGCAACTTTTTTTATTCTGGACATTACTTGTGTTTAACAAGCTTTAGTTTTTTCCTTGTTTCTTCTGCAGTCATTATTGATGCTCCAAGATCAGTTACAATTCTAATCGCTTTTTCAACTAACTGAGCATTGGTTGCAAGTTTACCTTTTGATATATACAAATTATCTTCTAAACCAACTCTTGGGTTTCCACCCATAACAACTGTTTGTGCCACAAAAGGCATTTCATTTTTTGATATAGCAAAACCTGACCAAACCCCTTGTTCTGGCATTATATCTTTCATAGCTTGCATCGCTAAAGGAGTAGCTGGGGCTCCCCAAGGAATACCTAAACACATTTGGAACATTGGAGGATCATCTAGCAAACCCTCTTTGTATAATTGAGAGCCGAACCACATATTTCCTAAATCGAATGCCTCTATCTCTGGTTTAACTTTAATTTCCTGCAACTTTTTTGCAGCTTTTCTTAAATCATTAGGAGTATTAACTGTAATAACTGAACCATCACCAAAGTTTAATGTTCCAGCATCTAATGTGCAGATTTCTGGCAAGAATTGTTCTGCATTAGCTATTCTTTCCATAACATTTGCCATGTCGGTCATAGGGCCAAAATCTAGAGGATTTTTTCCTTGTCCAATATCTAAATCACCACCCATCCCTGTTGTTAAATTTAAAATTACATCGGTTTCACTTGATCTAATTCTATCAACTACTTCTTTATATAATTCTAGCCTTCTACTTGGTGTTCCATCCTCTTCTCTTACATGAATATGTGCAATTGCTGCTCCAGCTTTTGCTGCCTCTATTGCTGATTTAGCGATTTGTTCTGGTGTTTTAGGTAAGTCAGGGTGTTTGCTTGCAGTATCTCCTGACCCTGTTACAGCACATGATACAAAAACGTTGTTGTTCATAATTTATTTTTCAACTATATTTTAAAATCATGCAAATGGAAATATCAGAATTACAGAAGGATTTAGCTGCAACTTTTAGATGGACGGCTAGACTTAATATGCATGAGGGAGTTGCAAACCATTTTAGTGCATGCATACCTGGTACATCTGATTTTTACTGCAATAAAGCAGGTATTCATTTTAGTAGAATGAAGGCTAGTGATTTGATCTTAGTAACTAAAGAAAATAAAGATGAGTTGAAGAATAAGCCAGACGTTATTGATCCAACAGCTTTGTATATCCATGGTGCAATTCATGAAAAAGCTCCACACGCAAGATGTATTTTTCATGTCCATTCTAAATATGCAACTGCTCTTTCTACGCTAAAAGACCCAGTCTTGAAACCAATCGATCAAAATACGATGATGTTTTATAATAGAGTATCTACATACAATGAATTTGGAGGTTTAGGACTTGAGGACGAATCCATTAAAATGGCGAATTCTCTTGGGAATAAACAGCACATGTTACTCGCAAATCATGGAATTTTAACAACAGGAGAAACTGTGGCTGAAGGTTTTAATTCCCTTTATTATTTTGAAAGAGCGGCACAAACATATCTTACAGCTCTTTCAACAAACCAAGAACTTAATGTGGTCAGCCATGAAGTTGCAGAGAAAACTGCAGAAGAACATGCAAACTTTCCAACTGATTTTGCAAATCTATTCCTATCTCAAATAAGATTAATTTTAGATAAAGAAGAACCTGATTACAAAAATTAAATGGACTTGAACAAATTAAAAGTAAGACGAAGTTTTATTTTTACACCTGGACTTCATCCAGAAATGTTTCCTAAAGCAATTGCATCAGGTGCAGACATGGTTTGTATTGAATTAGAGGATGGGATAGCAATCAATGATAAAGCAGAAGCTAGAAAAAATACTATAGAGGCTCTAAAAACTCTCGAAGTAAAAAATGATGTAGAGTTAGTTGTCAGATTAAATAATCAAAGAACAAAGTTTGGTCTTTTAGATTTAGAAGCTTTCATATCTAGCAAAATAAATCTAAAGGCTATCATGTTACCAAAGGTTAAAACTCCAGATGAAATAACGTTTATAGATGACCTTTTAACAGACTGTAATTTAGATACGGATCTTCATGTAATAATGGAAACAAATGAGGCTTTAGAAAATATTTATAATATTGCTCATGCCAGTAAAAGAATAGTTGCTCTATATTTTGGTGGAGTTGATATGGCAGCTGAGCTTAGAGTTGAAAATAAATGGGAAAATCTTGTCCATGCGAGATCTAAATTAGTTCATGCAGGTGCAAGTGTTGGTGTAGATGTAATAGATGTACCTTATTTAGACTTAGAGAATATGGAAGGAATGAGGAAAGAGGCTGAACAAGTAAGAAACTTAGGCTTTACTGGAAAAGGTTCTATTCATCCAAAACAAATTAAAATTTTAAATGAAGTATTTACACCACCTCAAGATGAAATTATCAAGGCTAAAAAAATTTTAGAAGAATTTAATAATTCAAATACAGGTCTAGTAGTCATAGACGGTAAACTTATAGAAAAACCTGTCCTTCGAGAAATGAAAAGGAAAATATTGATAGCAGATAAAATAAATAAAGTTTAAATTAAATTATGTCATTTCATCTTGCCACTAGAAAAGTTATTAAGGAATGGACAGACTACAATGAACATATGAATATGGCATACTATGTTCTAATTTTTGATCAAGCATGGGAAACAATGCTTAATAAGTTTCATATGGGTGGTTCAAATGCACAAATTAATAAAAGAAGTACTATGGTTGTAGATACAAGAACTACCTATGACAATGAAGTGAAAGAAAATGATGAAGTAGATGTTTATTGCACCTTCTTTGATCATGATAAAAAAAGATTACATTTAAAATGCGAAATGTATGAAAAGCAGTCAAATAAACTCGCTGCAACTATTGAAAGCCTGTCGCTTTATATTGATCTGGATAAAAGAAAGGTCACAGAATTTGAACAAGATAAAATCCAAATAATGGATGACTTTATAAATAAAAATAAGGTTTCTTTTAACTCAGAAAATTTAGTGTTTTCTGGTAAGCTAAAAAAATAAGTTATGGAAATTAAACTTTTGTCAGGAGCACTAGGTGCAGAAATAACAGGGATAGATCTTAAAGATACATCTGATCAAAACATCAAGGAAATTAATAATTTATTATTAGAACACAAAGTTATTTTCTTTAGAGACCAAAAAATTAATGCTGAGCAACATATAGCCTTAGCTGAAAAATTTGGACCATTAGAAACACATGCATATGTAAAAGGATTAAGTAAACATCCCGAAATAGTAAGAATAATTAAAGCAGAAGACGAAAAAAACCAATGGGGTGAGAATTGGCATAGTGATGTTAGTTACAATGAAAAACCAACGAAAGCAGTAATATTAAAATCAATTAAAATTCCTCCTGTTGGTGGTGATACATGCTTTGCAAACATGGAGCTTGCATGGGAAACATTAGATGAAGATATAAAAGAGAAGATAAAAGATAAAAAAGCAATCCATAGTTCTCTTGGCGCAGAATTTTTTATTGAAAAATATAAAAAAATGGAGGGAAATGAAAAAAGAAATTTTGATGAATATTCTAATGAACATCCAATAGTAAGAACACATCCTGAGACTGGAAAAAAAATTCTATTTGTCAATTGGACATACACAAAAAAAATAATTGGACTTGAACAAGAAGAAAGCGACGAAATTTTAAAAAAAATATTTGAACACCAAGCACGACTTGAATTAACCTGTAGATTTAGCTGGACTGAAAATACAGTCTGTATATGGGATAATAGAAGTGTTATTCACTTTGCAATTGCAGATTTTTATCCAGGTAGAGGATTAGGATATGAAAGAGTAATGGATAGAATTGCTATTGAAGGTGACCACCCACAATAAATACCTTGAAATTTGATTATTTAATAATTGGAGCAGGTACAGCAGGATGTGTTCTCGCTAATAGATTAACTGAACAAAGTAAAAATAACGTTGCAATTTTTGAAGCTGGTAAAGATAGTGATATATGGAAAGTAAACATGCCCCTTGCAATACTTTATGCAATGCATGACCCAAAATATAATTATAAATATTATTCTGAACCTGAGCCACACTTAAACAATAGAAAATTATTTTGTCCTAGGGGAAAGATGATTGGTGGTTGTTCCGCGCATAATGGAATGGTTTATGTCAGAGGAAATAAAAATGATTATGAGAGATGGGCTTCATTTGGGTTAAAAAATTGGTCTTACGAAAATGTTTTACCTTTTTTTAAAAAAATTGAGACATGGTCAGGTGGAGAAAATAATTATAGAGGTGGAAAAGGTATATTGCCTGTAAATCAATCAAATAACAAAAATCCCCTTTTTAAAGCTTTTTTGGACTCGGCTAAAGAGGCAGGACATAAAATAAATAGTGATATGAATGGAGAAGACCAAGAAGGCTTTGGAATGTACGATGTTACTATTCATAAAGGAGAGAGAGCAAGTGCTTCAAAATACTATTTAAAACCAGCTAAAAGCAGGGAAAATTTAAAAGTATTTACTGAGTCATTTGTAGAAAAGATTATTTTTGATGGCAAAAAAGCTATTGGAATTCAAGTTAAAATAAAAAATGAAACGAAGACTATTTACGCAAATAAAGAAATTATTTTAAGTGGTGGATCAATTAATTCTCCACAATTATTAATGTTATCAGGTGTTGGTCCAAGCAATCATCTTAAAGAAAAAGGAATTGAGGTTATTCATGATTCAAAAGGAGTTGGAAAAAATTTACAAGATCATTTAGAAACCTATATTCAACAAGAATGTAAAACTCCAGATACATTATATTCATATGTAAATAAATTTAATATGGTAAAGGTAGGTATTCAGTGGTTCTTAAACAAAAGTGGGCCCTGTTCTACCTCTTTTTTAGAGGCAGGTGGATTTAGCAAATCATCTCCAGATAAAAAATATCCAAATATACAATTTCATTTTTTCCCAGCATTTGTAATAGACCATGGTTTAGTAGATCCTGATAGACACGGATACCAATTACATGCAAGTTTAAACCAACCAAAGAGCAGAGGCGAAATTACTTTAAAAAGTTCAGACCCTTATGATTATCCAAAAATACAATTTAATTATTTGGAGGATGAATATGACCTTAAAGAGACAATAAAATGTGTTCGAGTAGCAAGAAAAATCTTAGGTCAAAATTCTATGAAACCTTATGCTGGTAAAGAAATTGGACCAGGAGATAATGCAAATTCAGACGAGGAAATTGAAGAATATATCAGGTCAAAAGCAGAAACAGCATATCACCCATCATGTACTTTAAAGATGGGTATAGACGATATGGCAGTTGTAGATGAAAAATTAAAAATTCATGGTCTTGAGAATATAAGGGTAGCGGATGCATCTGTAATGCCAGAAATTACAAGTGGAAATCTAAATGCACCAACATTAATGATAGGCGAGAGAGCTGCTGACTTCATTTTGAATTAACTTATGGAAGCAAATAATAATACTAAAGGCATCCTTTTCATTATGATTGGGATGGCTTTTTTTTCAATCCAAGACTCACTTATAAAATATATATTTGAAGAGATTGCTTTATTTGAGCTATATCTTGGTAGAACTATTGTACAAGCTACAGTTCTCATTTCTATTTTCTTAATAACAAAAAAAAAATTTACTTTAAAAACTCATTATCCTTTATTGACTTTATTAAGAGTAATCTGCTTTTTCTTTGGATTTAGTTTCTTTTACATTTCATTGACATTTATGTCTTTAGCAATGGTTAGTGCATTATTCTTTTCGTGTCCTTTTTTTATGTCAATATTTGCTAAGATATTTTTAAAAGAACAAATTGGTATTAGGAGATGGAGTGCAATAACCGTAGGTTTTATTGGTGTTTTAGTTGTACTTAATCCAACTTTAGAAGACTTTAATTATTTTAAATTGGCACCAGTTGCATGTTCACTTTGTTATGCATGCTCTATGACAATTACAAAATATACATCTGAAAAAGATAATATTTATACTCAGTTAACTTTACTTTATATTTTTGCAGTAATTGCGAGTGTTATAATATTTTTAATAAGTGGGGATGGAAAGTTTAATAGTTTTTCTGACCCTACAATGCAGTTCATTTTTAGAGAATGGTTTGTAAACCCAGCTGTTTCTTGGCCATATGTTTTTGTAATGGGTATTGTTGCATCAATATCATTTTTTTGTGTATTTACCGCATATAGTATTGCTTCCCCTTCGGTAGTATCTCTATTTGAATATTCGTATATAGTTTTTGCAATGATAGCTGGTTACATATTGTTTGAAACTATACCAGTGCCTAGAACTTTTCTTGGCGCATCAATAATTATTGGAGCAGGTGTGTATATTTACTTTAGAGAAAAAGTTCGAGGTCAAATGATTGCGTCAGATACACCTAATAGATGATAAAAAAAAATTACATTCCAACAATAAATATTTCTTCTATACTTAGAAAAAATTTTAATTCAAAAACTAGCCTTAAAATAGTTAAAGAAATTGAGAAAGCTTGTTTAGACGTTGGTTTTTTTCAAATAATAGGACATGGGATTAAATTAAAAAATATAAATAAAATTTGCACAGTTGGAGAAAATTTTTTTAAATCTGATAAAAAAAATAAACTTAAATTAGCTCCAAAAAAATGGAATAAAAAAAATAAAAATATTTATAGAGGGTATTTTCCAGATGATGTAAATGGCAAAGAAGGATTAGATTTAGGTGATTTAAGAGTAACAAAAAAATATTCAATAAAAGTAAAAAATGAGTACATCGAATTTATAAATATAAAAAAATCATTTACCACAAATTCAATTTCTAAATTATCTGACTATTATGATGACATATTTAACTTAAGTGATACTCTTTTTAAAAGTATTATTAAAATTTACAATAAGGATACCGATATATCAAAAAAAGTATTTTCAAGATTAAAAACTCTTAGCACATTACGTTTTAATTATTATCCAAATCAATCAAAGCCTGTTGAAATTTCTAAACAAGATGGGGTTGCTCTTGGATGTGAAACACATGTAGATAGTGGTATTTTTACAGTACTTTACCAAAACAAAAAAGGCGGTTTACAAGTACAAAACCGTAAAACAAAAAAATGGCATGATGTTCCCTTTGATAAAAATGCTTTAGTTGTAAATACTGGAAGAGCGCTTGAATATTTAAGTAAGGGAAGGTTCAAAGCAACTAATCATAGGGTATTATGGAACAAGCAAAAAAGGCTTTCAGTTCCTTTCTTTTTTGAACCCTCATATGACTTTAAAATGAATCTTTCATTTTTAAATAAGAAAAAACTTACTAATAGCGGCATTAGATACGATAAATTTCTTAATAAATCCCTTAAAAAATTCATTGAATATCAAAGGTAAGAATAATAATATTATTTTATAAAGCGATACATAACTCGTCGTAATTTCATATACGAAAGTGGGATCGGTCGTCTTTAAATTAATTTTTAAAGGAGGCTTTAATGAAGTTTGGTTATTTTTGTAATACTACAAATTGGACACACAAACCATATCACAAATTATTAGATGAAACTAAACAGATCACAGAATATTGTGATCAAAACAATTGGAATTCAATTTGGTTTACTGAACATCATTTTAACCATGAGGGAATGGAGTCATGTACTAATCCCTTAATGCTAGGAGCAGATGCTGCAGCAAGAACAAAAAATATAAGAATAGGACAAGCAGCAAACGTAATAACTTTTCATAACCCAATAAGATTAGCAGAAGATATAGCTACACTTGATCAACTTTCAAAAGGAAGAGTAGAAGTTGGTGTTGCAAGAGGTGTTTATGGGAGAGAAGCAATTAATTTAAACAAAGAAGCAGATTTAAAAGATCAGGCAAAAAATTTTAGATTATTTGCTGAAACATTAGAAATTTTAAAAAAAGCATGGTCAGAGAAATTTTTTAATCATGACGGAGAATTTTATACTTATCCATCACCAAATTATGTTTGGCAGCATGACATGAGCCCGCCAAGTGAAGAATTTATGAATATGAGTGATAGCACTATGAAAAAAATTAGTGTTCTTCCAAAGCCTTATCAGAATCCACACCCTCCAATACATCAAGTTGTTGATGGTATAAGATCTATTGAGTGGGCTGCGGAAAATAATATAAATGTAATTATGTGGATACCTACAGTCAAAGCATTGAAAATAAGATTTGAAGCTTATAAAAATAAAAGATCTGAAGTTACTAAAAAAAATGTTCCTTTAGGTGAAGGCGTTACTCTCGTTAGAGATATGTTTGTCGCTGACACCATGGAAGAGGCCAAAGAAAAAGCTGGCCAACATATGGTAAATTATATGAAATGGGTTTGTCATTGGAGAGGTCTTGGTAATCACATGGATCCTGGCGAAGAGCTTCCTGAAACAAAAGGTAAATTGGATCTTCTTAATTACGAGTTTTTACATAAGCGAAATATGTTATTTGGTACTCCTGAATATGTAACAGATAAAATTAAAGAACTTCAATCAGAGCTTAATCTTCAAAATCTTCAAGTTTGGTCTAACTTTCCTGGTGTTAAACATGAAGATTGTATGAAAAGTATTAAGCTATTCACTGAAAAAGTAATGCCTAACTTTAAAGATGATCTAGATACTGAAGTTAAAAAAGTATCGTGATCAAGACCAAGAATACCTTGACCGGTGGTCAAGCGGCAGTGAAATCCTTAAAAAAAGAAAAAGTTAAACATGTCTTTGGCTTAATTGGTTCAGCTACAATGGAGATGTTTGATGCATTATATCATGAAAAGAAAATCAAGTTTATAGGTGTAAGAGACGAAAGAACTGGAACGCATATGGCAGATGGATATGCAAGAGCCTCTAATCAACCAGGTGTAATAATTGCTGGACAAAACGGTCCAGGAGCAACTAATTTAGTTACAGGTATTGCTCAAGCAAAAGCAGCATTTTCTCCTGTAGTATCTATTGCAGGTTTATATTCTACTAAAGATAAGATGGAGGATGCCTTTCAAGGACTTGATCAACAATCACTTTTTGATCCTATAACAAAAAAAACATGGACAGTAAAAAAGGCAAGTCATATACCAACGGCCTTTAGAGATGCTTTTAACCTTGCAATGTCACCACGCAGAGGACCAGTTTGTATAAACCTTCCAAGAAATGTTCTTTCTGATACTTCAAAGTTTAAGATTAATGAAAATAAAAAATCCTATAAAGCTGAAAGTGACTTAAAAAGTAAAAAGAATTCAATTGATAGAACTATAAAACTTATTCTCAACTCAAAAAAAACAGTAATTGTTGCTGGAGGAGGAATAAAATATAATTCGAAATTTAAGTCTGTAACAAAGCTTGCTGAATTTTTAAATATTCCAATTGTAACTGCAGCGGGACATGGAGATGCAATTCCCTTTAGTCATAAGTTAAATGCTGGACAAATGGGACCTAGAGGAAATATTGTTGCATCAAGATTAGTCAAAGAGGCAGAGCTAATTATTGCAATTGGCACAAGACTTGGTTTCAATTCCACTTTCTATTCGTATGACAATATAAATAAAAACGCAAAAATTGTACAAATTGAGTTAGAAAAAACAATGATAGGAAGATACTTTCCAATTAATGTAGGTATTCATGGTGATGCTGCACTTGTGACAGATCAAATTTTAGCTGAATTAAGAAAACAAAAGAAAATTTTCAATTACAAAGAATGGACAAATAGCTTTTTATTAGAGAGATCAAAATTTCTTAAAGATAGAGATAATATTAAGTCAAAAAATTTTCCAATCCAACCGAATGGTCTATTCAGAGAATTAAGAAAAGTACTTCCGAAAAATACTGCGATAACACTTGATGCTGGAACACTTTGTCTTCAAGCAACAGATGCTTTAGAATATTACAATCCTCCTTCCCTTTTCACACCCCTTGATTTTGGTTTAGTAGGCTTCTCATTTGCATGTGGTTTGGGAATAAAGGTTGCAAAACCTAATAAAACAGTTGTTAGTTTAATGGGTGATGGTGGATTTGGAATGACTATTTCTGAATTAAGTACAGCGGTAGAGCATGGCATAAACACAATTACAATTGTAATGAATAATAAGAGTTGGGGAGCAGAAAAAGCTTATCAAAAAGATTTTTATGGTGAAAGATATTTAGGAGCTGATATTCAAAGTCCTCCTTTTGATGAAGTTGCGAAACTATACGGTGCTAAAGGAATTAAAGTTAAAAAATTATCAGAAGTTAATGAGGCAGTAAAAAGTGCATTAAAAGTAAATAAACCAGTTGTTATAGATGTTGATGTAGATCCAAAAGCGTTATACAGTTTTAGGAGAGATAGCTTTACACATAGAGTTAAAAAATGAAATTAGAATTACGTAAGTTTACTAAATTTGTAGATAAGACTTTTATTGAAGGTGGAAAAGAAGCTAAAGAGCCAGTTTTGATGGTTTCTGTTGCTGCAGTTTTTAAAAATCCTTGGGATGGAAAAGGTTTTGTGGAAGACTTAAAACCCATTATTTTAGATCTAGCTCCTAAACTCGGAGATTTATTGGTTCCTGAACTTATAAAAGAAATAGGCTATCCTGATAAAATATTAGCTTACGGGAAAGCAGGTGTGGTTGGACTGAATGGAGAAATAGAACATGCATCAGCATTTATTCATACATTAAGATTTGGTAATAAGTTCAGAGATGCTGTTGGAGGAACTTCTTATTTAAGTTTTACGAATACAAGAGGTCCGGCTGGATCAAAAATATCTATTCCAATGATGCACAAAACCGACTCTGGTTTAAGACCATATTATCTTACACATGAGTTTACAATTCACGACGCTCCATTTGATGATGAAATTGTTATTGCAATTGGTGGTGCTTCGACAGGTAGAGCTCATGCAAGAACAGGTGATAGGTACCAAGATATGAAGGAGATGGGCATTGAACCAAAATAATAATGATCAATGCAACAGACTCTAAAGGTACATTCTATAAACTAAACCAAAAAGAAGGAATTCCAATAGTATTTATTCATGGTGTGGGTCTTGATCATAATATATGGGATCCACAAATTAATGAATTTGATAATACAGTTTTAATTTATGATATCCTTGGACACGGCAAAACTAATTTAAATAAAGAAAAAATAAGTTTTGATGATTTTTCAGATCAAATTATTTATCTAATTGATGAATTAAAATTTAGTAAAATTCACCTTGTTGGATTTTCAATAGGCTCTTTGATTGCAAGAAACTTTGCAACGAGATTTAGTGATAGATTGAAATCCCTAACATTGTTGTGCTCAATATTTAATAGATCTGATAACGAACAGAAGATAGTAAATGAAAGGTTTGAACAGACAAAAAAAGATAAAAAATTGACGAAAGACGCACTTAAAAGATGGTTTAATAAGGATTTTATTGAAAAAAATCCTCTAATTTCAGATAAAATTATGAAAATTCTTGAAAATAATAATATGGATAACTTTATTAAAGTTTACTCGTTGTTTGTAAATCACAAAGATAACGAAAAATTTGAAAATATTAATATTAAAACACTTGTGATGACTGGAGAAGGTGATATCGGCTCAACTCCAGAAATGTCTGATAATCTGAGTAAAAAAATTAAAAACTCTGAAGTAAAAATAATACCTGTAGGCAAACATCTATGTAGTATTGAATGCCCATATGATGTAAATAAAGCAATTAAAGATCATATACAGAATGCCTGAATTAAAAAAATATAAAATGTTCATAGGAGGAGAATGGGTTGACTCTGATACTAAGAAAACTTTTGAAACTTTAAATCCGGAGGATAATAAACCATGGGCAATTGTTCCTGAGGCAAGTGCTTCTGATGTAGATAAAGCAGTTAAAGCAGCTCAAAAAGCCTTTGAAGCAGATTGGCCTAAAATTTTACCTCGAGAAAGAGCAAAGTTTCTAAGAGCTATTGGAAATAAGCTCAGAGATAACGCAGAATTACTTGGAAAAATTGAAACTATAGATACTGGAAAACTTTATAGAGAAACAAATAAACAGGCAAATTATATTGCTGAGTACTATGATTATTATGCTGGTATGGCAGACAAGGTTGAAGGCACAGTTCTACCAATAGATAAACCAAATATTCAAGCTATAACTTCAAGAATACCTATTGGTGTTATTGCTGCAATAGTACCTTGGAATTCCCAAATGTTTTTAACAGCAACAAAACTTGCACCTGCTTTAGCAATGGGAAACACTGTGGTAATTAAGTCATCTGAACTTGCCCCAGCAGTAATGTTTGAATTTGCAAAATTGATAGAGGAAACAGGTATTCCTAAAGGAGTAGTAAATGTTATTACTGGTTTTGGAGACCCATGTGGAAAAGCTTTAACTACACATAATTTAGTTGAAAAAGTTGCTTTTACAGGAGGACCCGAAACTGCAAGACATATTATTAGAAATTCTGCAGAAAATTTATCAGAAGTAAGCTTAGAGCTTGGAGGAAAAAGTCCTGTTGCAGTATTTGATGATGCTCATCAAGAAAATGCTATTAATGGAATTACTGCAGGAATATTTGGAGCTAGCGGACAGAGTTGTATTGCTGGTTCAAGACTATATCTACAAAAAGGAATTTACGATGAGTTTCTCGATAAACTCACAAAAAGAGCTGAAAAAATTAAAATTGGTGCTCCTATGGATCCAGATACAGAAATGGGGCCTTTGAGTAATTATAAACAGTTAGAAATTATTGAAAAAAACATAAAAAAAACTACAGAGCAGGGTGGAAAAATAAAATGTGGTGGTGAAAGACATCCATTTTCAAATGAGGGATATTACTTTCCTCCTACAATAATTGAATGTGATAATCATAATCTTCCAACAGCTGAAAATGAGCTTTTTGGCCCAGTTTTGTCAGTTATGAAATTTGATAGCGAAAAAGAGGTAATAGAGAAAATGAATGATAATCAATATGGATTATCTTCTGGAGTTTATACTAGTGACTTCTCGAGAGGTCTAAGAGTTTCTAATGCAATAAGAGCAGGTATAACGTTTGTAAATACCTATCGATTGATTTCTCCTTCGGCACCTTTTGGTGGAATTAAAGATAGTGGATATGGGAAGGAAGCGGGAATGGACTCAATAAAGGATTATACTAGAGTTAAAACAACTTGGTATTACACATCTGATGAACCAACTTTGGATCCTTTCTCGATAAGATAATTTTGGCTGCAAAACATACTTTACTTATTTTATTTGTTGTATTTTTATTAGGAAGTGCATATCCAACTGGCAAGCTTGGATTAAATGATACTATTCCACCAATTCTTTTTGGCTCATTAAGAATGGCTGTTGTTTTTATTTGTTTAATTCCATTTTTTAAAATTCAAATAATTGATAAAAAATATATTGTTCCTTTAATTGGGTTTTCATTATGTTTTGGTGTTGCAGTAAATATGTTTTTATATTTGTCTATAAATGCATCAAGTATACTTGCACCAATTACAATAGGGGCTCAACTTTCAATTCCTTTTGGGATTATATTAAGCTCAATATTTTTAAATGAAAAAATAAGTTATAAAAAATGGATTTTAATTATGATATCTTTTTTTGGTATTGTAATACTTGCATTTGATCCAAAAGTTGTTGAGGAAATAATAGGATCACTTCTTATTTGTGGTATGGCTTTTTTCTACGGACTATCCCAAGTATTTTCGAGATATTTAAAAGAATTAGATGTTAAATTTACAAATACTATAATGAGCTTTACAGGGTTTGTAATTTTAATAATATTGTCTGCAATATTTGAGGGTAATACTTTACAAACAATAAAAAATATCAGTTTAGAAAGTTGGTTTACAGTTATATATGCCGGAGCAATTATTTCTTTACTCGGACACTTAATGATGTTCTATCTTTATAAATTTTATCCTCTAGATATGGTATTACCATTCTATGCTTTGTTCCCTGTATTTGGCTTAATCCTCACTTTTTTTATTTTTGGAGAGATTCCATCTTTAATAACTGTAATAGGAGGAATAATTGTCATAACTTCTGTGTTTTTTGCACAAAAAATGAGATAATTTTTCATTGAAAATTAAAACTAATAAGATTTAATTTTATTTATATAAATTGTTAACAATTAGAGGGAATATATGAAAAAACTAGTATTAGCGATGTTCGTATTTGTTTCTTGCTTTGCATCTAAAGCATATTCAGATGGACATGGCATAAAAATGGGTATTATTTTAGGATTTACAGGTCCTATTGAGTCCCTAACTCCTGCTATGGCTGCGTCTGCAGAGCTTGCGTTTAAAGAAGCTTCGGACTCTGGCTCATTACTTGGAGGAAAGAAAATTTCTGTTGAAAGAGCAGACTCAACATGTGTTGACTCAGCTGCTGCAACAGCTGCTGCTGAAGGTTTAATATCTGGCGGTGTAGTAGCAATTATGGGTGCAGATTGTTCTGGTGTTACTGGAGCAATAGCAACTAATGTTGCTGTTCCGAATGGTGTTGTTATGATTTCACCATCAGCTACTTCTCCAGGATTAACTGATCTTAAAGATAACGGATACTTCTTTAGAACTGCTCCATCTGATGCAAGAGGTGGTCAAGTATTAGCAGATATTACTAAAGACCGAAAAGTAAAAAGTATTGCAGTAACACATACTAATAACGACTACGGTAAAGGTTTAGCAGATGTATATGTTGCAGCTGTTAAAGCTCACGGAATAAACGTAACAGTTGTTACAGCTCACGAAGAAGGTAAAGGTGATTATGGTGCTGAAGTTGCTACATTAGCAGCAGCAGGTGGCGATGCTTTAGCTGTGTTAGGTTACTTAGACCAAGCTGGTGGAAGTATAATTGATGGTTCATTAGACTCAGGTGCGTTTGACGTATTTGTTCTATCTGATGGAATGATTGGCGACTCATTAACTGACAGATTTGGAAATGATCTTAACAAATCATTTGGATCTTTGCCAGGATCAATGGGTAAAGGTGCTACAATATTTAAAGGTGTAGCTGGTGGAGCAGGAATTGATTCATCTGGACCTTATACTTCAGAGTCTTACGATGCAGCAGCATTAATAGTTTTAGCTATGCAAGCAGGTGGTAAAGCTGATCGAGCTACTGTTCAAGCAAATGTAATGTCAGTTGCAAATGCTCCAGGAGAAAAAATATATCCAGGAGAATTAAAAAAAGCATTAGATTTACTTGCTAGCGGTAAAGCAGTTAACTACGAAGGTGCATCTAGTGTTGAATTTACTGATGTTGGAGAAGCATCAGGTGCCTTTATTGAAAAAGAAATTAAAGGTGGAAAATTCAAAGACAAAAAACAAAGATAATATTTGTTAAATTTAACTCCAGCGGTGAAAGCTGCTGGAGTTTTTTTTATTTTAGAATACTCATAAAAACATAAACTGATAGCAAGGACATGAAGAGGACTATAGAATAATTAATTGTTTTCCATAGTCTTTCACTACTTATATAATTAGATAAGAATTTTGAGAGATATCCTAGTATAAAAAAGAAAAGAAATGATGAAATTGATGCTCCAATACCAAAAAGGTATTTTTGAGTTATTAAAAAATCTTTAGAAAAGTTACCTAAAAAAAATACCGTATCTGAATACACATGTGGATTTAAGTAAGTAAAACCAAGTGTTTTAAGAACTGTAGAGATAAAAGTATTTCTATCAGAATTTTTATTAATCGAAATTTGATTATTAATCGACTTT
This sequence comes from Candidatus Pelagibacter sp., assembly GCA_045566995.1. Lineage (GTDB taxonomy): Bacteria > Pseudomonadota > Alphaproteobacteria > Pelagibacterales > Pelagibacteraceae > Pelagibacter. The sequence goes on along the minus strand of JBJLDU010000009.1, from coordinate 46,917 downwards.
AATTTCCTCCAGATAAAATTTATTAAAAACAAAAGAAGGAGAAGATTTAATATGAGTTCTATTAATGGTGAAAAAAAACTCTGGAAATGATGAAATAGAAATATTCCTAAAAAAATAAGTATAAAATCAGATAATGAACAAATTAAGCAAACAATAAATACATGTTTCTTTTTAAGACCTTGTTCAATTACAAATATATTTTGTGCTCCAATTGCTAGGATTAAACTAAGACCTGTAAGAAAACCAAAAATTAAATAGCTCACTTTTCAAGATTATTGTTTAATAATCTTTTCAGGAATTATGCCCTGAGGTCTAAACCTCATTATTAAAAGAAGACCTATTCCAACTAATAAAAATCTAAAATACGGTGCACTATTTATTAAATGAATTTTTATCTCATTTGTTTCTGGAAGATGTGCAGTAAATAGATTTATAAAAAATAATGCAATTGGTGCAGCTTCTACCCATAAAAACCAAACTACAAAACCACCAAGAATTGCTCCAAAATTATTACCTGTTCCACCTACAATTACCATCACCCATATAACAAATGTATATCTCATAGGTCGGTAACTTCCTGGTGTAAATAATCCATCATTAGTTACCATCATTGCTCCCGCTATTCCAACAATGGCTGAACCTAAGATAAATATAAATAAATGCTGTTTAACAACATTCTTTCCCATTGCACTTGCCGCTTCTTCATTATCTCTTATGGCTCTCATCATTCTTCCCCAGGGTGAATAAAGTGCTTTTTGAGTAACTAACAATAAAATAATAACTACTACTAAAAATAACCCAGCAAAACAAAGTTTTACATAAATTGAAGACGCATCTATTACTAATTGGTTTAAAAGGTCTTGTCTTTCCGTAAGTGAGTTGGTTAATGATAATTTTGTATTATGAAGTTTTTCAACTAGGTTTATAAACCATGGTGATGTCTGTAAATCTATCTCATAAGGAGCAGGTCTCTTTAATCCTATAACATTTTTTACACCCCTCGCTAACCAATCCTCATGTTTAATAATTGAAACAACTATTTCTGCTATTAATAAGGTTGCTATGGCTAGATAATCTGCTCTTAAACCTAATGCAACTTTTCCAACTATAAATGCTAAACCAGCTGCAAAAAAACCACCAACAATCCAAGAGAATAAAACTGGCATTCCTAATCCACCTAAAAAACCAGTTTTAGCTGGCTCAACAGCCTCTATTAATTCGATGGCTGGTCCTGAAATTATTTTGATAAGCAAAAGCCCAACTATAATTATTCCTGCAACTAAGTAGTTTCTTTTCTTTGATTTATCTATGTTTTTGAGAACATATCTTATAGAAAATATCATTAAAACTATAAGAAGAAGACACATCAGCATGTTTACTCCTCCAACACTCCATGCTTCAGAAACTGGAGCAACAGAAACAAGTACTACTGCTAACCCCCCTAAAGCTGTATAGCCCATTATTCCAAAGTTTATAAGACCTGCATATCCCCATTGAATATTTGCACCCATAGTCATTACAGCTGAAATCATACAATAATTAAAAATTGTCAAAGCAATAGACCAAGACTGAAAAATACCTACTAAAATTATTAGACCTAACATAATTGAGTAAGCAATAATTATATTTAAGTAATTCTTCATATTTTCTTTCCTTCAAAAATCCCTGATGGTCTAAATACCAAAACAATGACCAAAATTGAGAATGATATTGCAAACTTGTAATCTGTAGATAAAAGTTGCATCAAAGAGTTTGGTTCCAGTTGTTCTGGTAAAATATAAATGAAAAATCTTTTATATGCATACGTGAGAAATATTTCTGCGAATGCAATTAAATACCCACCAAGAAAAGCACCATAAGGATTACCAATACCTCCAGCTATAGCTGCAGCAAATATAGGAAGCATATTATTAAAATAAACAAAAGGTCTGTAGCTTTTATCTAAGCCATATAATACGCCTCCTATAGTAGCTAAAATTCCTGCAATTATCCAAGTTATAAGAACTACTTTTTTTGGATCTATTCCTGAGAGCAATGCTAAATCCTCGTTATCTGAATAAGCTCTCATACTTGTTCCTGTTTTTGTTTTATTTAAAAACCAAAATAAGATCGCAACTAATATAATAGTTACTAAAATAGTAATGATTTGTGTTGATTTGATTGTTAACCCTTCAGCTAGTCCTGTCATATCTTTAAATTCTGACGCTTTTAAGATAAATTTTTCCCCATCCATAAATCTTCTATCAGTGGGACCAATAATTATTCTAATAATTGCTTGAGTTACGAACATTACACCAATACTAACCATTGCTAATTGCACTGGAGGACTTTTATTTATTCTATAATAACTAAAAACTGTTTTATCTATGATGAGCATATAGAATATCATCATTGCAACGGCAAAAGGTATAGTAAGTAAAGCTGTCGGTAAAAAACCAAAACTTATTCCTTTTGATTGCAGATAATAAGTAAATAAAACTGCGAACATAGTACCAAAAGACATCATGTCTCCTGTTGCAAAATTAGCAAATCTCAAAATTCCATAAATAAGGGTAACAAATATTGCCCCCAAAGCTAATTGAGACCCATAGGTTAGGGCAGGTAATATTGTGTAATTCAACAATACAATAATTGCATTGATAAAATCCATAATTAAGCTCCTAAAAATGACCTTCTTACTTCTGGATCATTTAACAATTCCTTTCCAGAACCTTCAAATTTATTTTCACCAGTCACTAAAACATAACCACGGTCTGATATGCTAAGTGCTTGTTTTGCATTCTGCTCTACCATAATTATTGCCACTCCGGTTTTTTTAACTTTAACTATATGTTCGAACAGTTCATCCATCACAATAGGTGAAACACCAGCAGTTGGTTCATCTAACATTAAAACTGATGGCTGTATCATTAAAGCTCTTCCTAAGGCTACTTGTTGTCTTTGACCACCAGATAATTGTCCAACAACTTGGTCTCTTTTTTCTGCTAAAATTGGAAATAATTCGTAGATTTGATTAATGACTATATCGATATCATCTTTTCTAAGAAATCCACCTATTTCAAGATTTTCTCTTACTGTCAATTCTGAAAAAACATTTTTTGTCTGTGGCACAAAAGAGATTCCTCTTTGAACTCTCTCTTGTGGGGAAAATTTGGATATGTCTTGATCTTCTATAACTACACTTCCAGATTTTAAATTTAATAAACCTAACATTGCTTTCATGGCAGTAGATTTTCCAGCACCATTTGGACCTAGGATTGCAACAATTTCCCCTTTGTCGACATTAATAGAACAAGAATTAATAATATCTGGACCATCACCATAACCACCTGTCATATTATTTCCCTCAAAAAATGCCATCAGCTGGTTTCTCCATTAATTTTTTTTCCTCTACCGAGATAGCTTTCTATAACTTGCTCATTTTTTTTTACTTCATCAGAGGTTCCTTCAAATAGAACTGCACCCTCTGACATTACAATTACTGGGTCGCACATCCTACTAATGAAATCCATATCGTGTTCAATCATACAAAATGTATAATTTTTTTCTTTATTAAGTCTTAAAATTGCAGTTCCCAGTTCTTTTAATAGTGTTCTATTAACACCCGCTCCTACTTCATCTAATAAAACTAATTTGGCATCTACCATCATAGTTCTGCCTAATTCTAGTAATTTTTTTTGACCTCCTGACAAATTTCCTGCTCTTTCATTAGCTAAGTGCTTTAAATTTAAAAATTCTGCTACATCATAGGCTTTAAGTCTAATTTGTTCTTCCTCTTCTTTAATAAGTTTAGGCTTTATAAATGCATTTAACAGTATTTCTCCAGTTTGGTTTCCTGGAACCATCATTAAATTTTCTAAGACAGTAAGATTAGAGAATTCATGTGCAATTTGAAAAGTTCTTAGAAGACCTTTTGAAAATAATTCATGAGATGGTATATCTGTTATGTTTTCATTATTAAAAAAAACTTTTCCTTTTGAGGATTTTAAATTTCCTGCAATAAGATTAAATAGCGTGGTTTTTCCAGATCCATTTGGACCAATAATTCCCGTAATTGTTCCTCTTTTAATGGTTAATGAACAATCAGATACAGCAGCAAGTCCTCCAAAATATTTTGAGATATTTTCTATTTTCAGAATATTTAAATCTGATGACATAGAGAATTATACTTTGTTAAGTCTTTTAAGAATACTATTTAATGTTTTCTCTGTAGACTTATAAAAGCCTGCTTTTCTAAGTTCTTGAACTCCTTGTTCATTTAATCCTTTGGGAGTTTGAGATTCTTTAACTAAAAATTTTAGGTCCTTATCAGAGTTTCTTAATGCATCTTCAGACAATGCAACAAACAATGAAGTTATATATTTTTGAGCTTTATCTTTTTTAACACCACGTTGTACAAGCCAATTAGACATAGTATTTAATAATTCATAAAATGGAGCCATCATACCTGATGTCGACCAAAAATTTTTAGATAACTTTTCATTATTTATTTCAACTGTTGTTCCAAGTTTATTAAAAAAGTTTTTTAATGTTTTATTTGGAGGAAAAACTGGAACTGGCCCTTTTCTTAATGATATTGGTGGAAGTGGTATAGCTCTAAAAATTTTTGCTTTTACATTAATTAATTTTTTTAACCTTGGCAAAGTAATTGTTGAGATAAAACTTATTATTGTTTGGTTAGATTTAAATTTTAACGTTTTGATTATTTTCTCACCAACTGTAGGAGTAACAGCAAGAAAAATCCAATCACAACTATTAATAATTTCTTGATTTGACTTGCCAATACTTACTTTTTTATTTTTTTTTGATAATTTTTTTGCGATATAAAGATTTCTAGGTGAAACTAAAATCTTGGAATATTTAATTTTTGACGAAGAAATACCAGTAACTACTGATTCAGTTATTTTTCCAGTTCCTATAAAACCCAGTTTCATAGAAGTAATTACTATACTTAATTATTAAAAAAGGAACCTCTAATTCTAAGCAATTCCCTTGATAATTTTTTGTTTTCTTTGAATGGTTTTCTTCCATGTAGCCAAAAGTAATTATTTGCAACTATAGCACTGCCCACGGGTAGAGAGGTTACAATTTTATTTTGGCTTCCCTCTAGTGAATCTGATAATTTTTGAAGAAATAAACCCTGCTTCATATTTTTTGGTTCTGGAAATTGGTCTATATAGGAGATTGTAGCTTCTCCGTTTTGATCTTTTGAAAAAACTGGATGTTCAACTTTATAACCTACATTTTTACTCTTAGGTGAACCCCAAATAAAATCTTGCTTACCAATTTCATCATTTGCTAAATCTGATAAATGTTCCCAATCATCAAGATGCAATAAAGCAGTTTCTCCACCATCTACATTTTCTTCCTCTAATTTTGACATCAATATCCAATCAGTGGTCTCTTTTACATAAGTGCCGTCAGTATGAAGATCCATGTTTATATATGCTTTTCTTAAATAAGAGTCGCTATTATCCTCATGCTTTACATGAAATCTCGCATAATATTTTCCTGCCATTGAGTCATGATTAGGGTTACCAATTAAATGAGTAATTGCTGTAGATAATTTAATTAAAAATGTTTGATCAATTTTAGATGAAATATTTTTTGGTCCTATTATGAAACATCCTGTATTTCTATTTTTTAATATATGGTTTAAAAGTTTACCCAGCTCATGAGATGTAGTCTCATCTAAACTTTTTGCAATTGTGAAACGTGTAAAAGGTTTATATTCGAGTGCCGTAATATCAAATTTTTTAAACGGAAATATAAGTCTTTCAATTATTTCGTCATCAATTTTAATATTTATAATTCTTTTTGATTTTTCATGAAAGGATATATCAAATCCATCTATTTGTTTTAAATCTTGCATTAATTTATTTTATTGCAAATTCCTATTGAGTCTGGTCCACAAATTTCACCATTAGTCCAGGTCGCACCTATAAGGTTAGCTCCATCAAAATTTGCATTCAAAATATTTGAAGACGTAAAATTTGCTTCCATTAAGTTTGAATTTTGAAAATTTGTATCAATCAATGTAGATCCCATGAAGTCCACTCTTGTTAAATTAGCACTCGAGAAATTTGAAAGTTCAAGGTTCGCACCTGTTAAAATTGACTCATACAAATTCGCTCTAATAAACGATGACTCAGAAAATGTGCCAAATGAAAGATTTGAATTCATCATTATGCTCTTGTCAAAATTTACTTGGATAAAACTTGCAAAAGACAGATTTGAATTAGGAAGGTAACTACCTTGTAAATCTTGACCATCTGAAAATTTGCATTTTGTGTAATCTACACCATCAGTTATAGGATCATCACAACCAGCGTTTACATTACTGCTAAAAATTAAAAAAAATATAATAAAAATAAGTTTTTTCATACCGCAAAACTATTTAATGCAGCCAAAATTATAGCAGATAATACTGTTGGATAAACTAAATTTCTTTTTGTGACATAAAAAATTAATATTGATAATAAAATTACAATTATCCTTGAAATATAGTTGACTTCAGAAAGATCTCCTGACGGAAATATCAGTATTCTTGAAATTAAGGCAGCTAAAGTTGAATATGCTATACAATTAAACCATCTATAAATTTTAGATTTTTCACTAATTTTTTCTGAGGTAAATGCTCCAAGAAATCTCGATAAATAAGTTGCTAAAGAAGTTACTATTATTGCTAAAACTATATTAACTGCCATATTTTTCTCCAATAAAATAAGAAATTGTCCCAGCAACCAACCCACCGATAAGTACACTCCACTCGGGAGAAATAAAATAAAAAATAGGTCCTAATAATGCACCAAGTAAAATTGCAGATGTAAGTTGTACTGTCTTCATTACACCTATCATTGCACACATAAAATAAATTGGGTTTATTATCGCTAGAGCAATAATCATATCTCTATTTAAAAAATCAGAAGCATAATAACCAATAATGGTTGAAAAAATTGCAACTAACCATGTGGCTGTTCCTATACCAATCCAAAAATCTATTCTGTATTTCCTTTCTATTTCCTCATAGTTACTTTTTAAGATCAACCACGATGAAACAGCAACAAAATGACATGATAAGTAATATTTCCATCTTGGTTGGCTTTCATGTTTTAATAATGGCATAATTGAAACTGTCATTGGATAAAGTCTTGAGTTAACTAACCATACTGCAAGAAAAATATTTACAAGCGAAGCACCTATTAACATAGACTCTGCCATAACTAGAGATCCTGGAAGAGCATAAGTTAACAAAGTTGAAAATATACTTTCTTGAATAGTAAAACCTAAATTTTTAAGCAAAGCACCGATTGCAACAAAACTTGCACCCAATGCAATGGCTGGACTATCGAACTTTTTTGAAGCAAGTATTCCTTGAAGAAAATATTTAGAGTTGATCATCAGCCGCCTAAAAATAGACGACCCACATCTGGATTATTTAGAAGTTCATCTCCTTTACCTGCAATAGCAGTTTGTCCAGAAACTAAAACATATCCAATGTCAGCAAACTCTAAACCCTTTTTGGCATTTTGTTCAACCAATATAATTGTTTTTTTCTCATTTTTTTGAAGATCATCTAAGATTTCAAATACCATTTGAATATATCTTGGTTCTAATCCAATTGAAGGTTCATCAACTAATAAAATAGATGGTTTCATTACTAAAGCTCTAGATATTTCTAACAATCTTCTCTCACCACCAGACAAAACTTTAGCTGGTTGGTTTCTTCTATTTCTTAATCTCTCATATTTCTGAAGAACTCTCTCTGCTTCTTCAAATGACTCTTCAGTTTTATCTTTTATGTAACCACCCATTAAAAGATTTTCTTCAACTGTCATGTCAGGAAAAACAGAATTATCTTGAAGAATATAAGCTATTCCTTGAGATTTTAGTTTCTCTGCAGGTGTAAGGTTGGTTATTTCTTTACCATCAACTTCAATTTTACCAGAAAAAATATTTGTAAAACCATATATTGAATGAAGAATTGTAGATTTCCCTGCTCCATTAGGTCCAATCAAGCATAATGATTGTGCCTTGCTGACAAATAAATCTAAATTATGTAAAATTTCCATTTTACCATAGCCAGCTGATAAACCTTTAATTGTTAAGTGAATGTTGTCTTCTGAAAGTTTTTTTAAATCTTCTGCAACAGGTGCTTTACCTAGTACTTCATATTGGTTAGCCATTATTGTGCTCCTAGATAAGCGTCTACCACTCGCTTGTCATTTTTAATTTCATCTGGTGTTCCATTAGCAAGCATTTTTCCATGTGCTAAACAAAAAATACTTTCAGCTAATTGCATAATTACTCTCATATTGTGTTCAATGACTAACAACGTAATTCCAAAATCTTGATTTACTTTTATCAATCTATCAATAATTCCATTTATTAAAGTTGGGTTAATACCTGCGGTTGGTTCATCTAAAAGTAACATTTCTGGTTCATTCATTAATGCCATAGCTAGTTCTAAAAGTTTTTGTTGACCAAATGACAAATCTCCTGCTCTTAAATTTCTCTTTTGATATAGTCCAACAAAGTTAAGTAAATTTTCTGCTTTATCTGTTAAGTCTTTAGGAATTTTCGAAAAAATAGAAACTAAGCTTTCATCACTAGCTTTGTGACTTATAAGCATATTATCTACACAATTAAGTTTTCCATAAATTCTTGTTTGTTGGAATGTTCTTAGAAGGCCAAGCTTTGCAATAATTGGAACTGGCAACTCTGAAACTTCTTTACCATTAAATTTTATTGAACCTTGATCTATAGGATAAGTTCCAACTATAGAATTAAATAAGGTAGTTTTTCCAGATCCATTTGGACCAATCAGTCCAACAATTTTTCCTTTTTCTACTGCCATAGAAATATCAACATTAGCCTTTACACCGCCAAAAGATTTACTTACATTATTTACTTCTAGTATACTCATTTGAGTTCAACCTGAGCTTTCCGGTCAGCCTCATCAACCACTTCTCCAAATCTTTCAGGATACTTTTCTCTTAACCATCCCATAATTCCCTCTGGGAAATAGATAACAATGACAACTATTAATACTCCTAGGGCTACATACTGCCACCCAAGAAAGAATGTCCAAAAACCCTCTTTAAATATATGAAAAACAGTGGCACCAATAACAGGTCCCCATAAAGTTCCTTTACCACCTAGTATTGCCATCAATACCATAAACACTCCCATTTCTCTTCCATCAAAAGCAACGTCCGTTGAGTCTATATATCCAACAAGTCCGCCCATTATACCTCCGGCTAGACCACAGAAAAATGCAGATATCATCCAACCAATAATTTTATATTTCATAGTTTGTATACCCATGGCTTCAGCCTTATCTTCATTATCTCTTATTGCATTCAGAACTAACTTAAATCTTGTTGAATAAATTGCTTTAACTGCAAGAAATGTGAAAACTAAAACTACAAAGCTACAAAAATAGAAAAATTCTCCCCTAGCCTCTAAACTTCCAACTTTAGGAAAAGGAGGAGTTGTAAATCCCTGGCCGGCTCCTATTATTTCTATTCCACCTGAAATTTCCCCTGCAGCAACACCTAAACCTAATGTGCAAATCGCAAAATAATGTCCTCTAAGTCCTAAAATTGAATAGCCTATTAAACCAGCTACTATTGCTGGAACAACTGCAGCAACAGCTAAACCAACGGCAAATCCCTGAAAAAATTGTATAGGAGTATGGACAAATGTTTTTTCTCCTCCACCTTCTGTCCATTCAGCTAATGGAAAGAACATTCCAACTTGAACCGAAGCACAAAGATACATTCCAAGTCCGTAAAAAAGAATATTACCAAAAGTGTTATAGCCCATTTCTCCACCCTGGACATTCCATGTAATTGCTAAAATGATTAAGATACAAAGAATAGACAATTGAACTTTAAATGCTGGAAATACAAAAGGAGCAGCAATACCAAATATTAAAATAGCAGCATATAAAATTATATTTTTATTCATTATTTTAAATATTCTCTTTTTTTAGAAAGTTTAAATCTTCTATAAACCAGGATTAAAACTAGTAATAAAAACACAGAACCTATTCTAAATTCTGTTCCTAAAATATAATCTGCAAACTCCTCAAAAACACCCAGTCCCATTCCTGACATGGCTACTCCAGGTAAATTTCCCAACCCTGCAACGATTACAATCATAAAAGATCTAATTGTGTAAGGTAATCCCATATATGGATGAATTGTAAATGTAATTGAGATTAGTGCTCCAGCAACTCCACACAATGCTGCGTTTATTCCAAAAGTTGCTGCATAAACTTTTTCTGTATCTACACCTAATATTTTTGCAGCCCTTGCATTCTGAGCTGTAGCTCTAATAGCTCGTCCTAGCTTTGATTTTTTCATATAAATCACTAGTCCAATAGCAAATACTATACTTATAAATGCTGAGAAAATTTTAGAATTTGGCAATGTTACAGAATTATCAAATAACATAGTTGTTCCATAACCTGAATTTGCAAGAACAACATCTGCACCAAATGCAAAATTCATTAACTGCATAAATAAAATGCTTATGCCAAATGTTGCAAGAATTGAGATAAATAAATCTCTATCAACTACTTTATTAATAACTAACTTATAAATAATAACCCCAACAAAATACATTATTATTGGTGAGACTATTACTCCCCATGCTGGGTGAATTCCATAAAGATACATGAAGTACGCAATATATCCTCCTAATATAACAAGATCGCCTTGAGCTATATTAATTATATTCATAACTCCCCATTGAAGAGCCATTCCATATGCAATAAGTGCAAATAATATTCCAAGCAACAATCCGTCTAAGACAGCTTGCACAGTTAACATCGGAACTTGAAATATTAAAAAATCCATAAATTTTTAAATGCTTATAAAAAAAAGCCCCCTAATGCTAGGGGGCTTATGTTCATTTTTATATTATCTGTCTGACCACTTAGGAATTGGGTGAATTAATTCCGCTGAAGCCCATTTTAATGGAGCTACAACTTTATTTTCACATTTTCCTGCATCATCACACATAACTTGAAATAAAACCATTGGCTTATCAACGTTTTGACCACCTTCAGCAAATTTTATGTTTCCATAAAATGTTTGCATGTTAGTAGCAGCAAGGGCGTCTCTGACTTTCTTTTGGTCGAAAGATCCAGCTCTTTCAAAAGCATCTTTAAACACTAATAAAGCCGCAGAAGACTCTGCTGCTTGGTATGGTGGTGCATAACCAAACTCTTTAGTAAAGTCTGCATCATAAGTCATACCATCAGTAAAGAAATCATCTTTATAAGTTAGTGTTTTATGCCATTGAGAAGCACACAAAGCGTATTGTGAATTTGCACCATGTTGCTTAGATAGTTTTGCAGCATCACAGTGTGTCATTGCTAACATTGGAACATCAACCTTCATTTCAGCAATTTGTCTGATAGCTGTTAACGCACCTTTTGTGTGCCCTGAAACAACAAGAACATCTGGTTTAGTTGCTTTAACTTTTGCTAAAGTTGCCGCCATATCATTAAGCTCTTTTGGAAGTTTGTCATCGATTATAATTTTAGATCCTGTTTCTTTAGCGGCATCTAAAATACCTAATCTAACGTCTTGTGAGAATGCATCTTGCTCAAAAGCTTGTGCAATTCTTACACCTTTTCCACCATTAAGCTCAACTGCTGTTCTGATTGCAACATCCAAATATAAGTTCGCTGGTGCCAGCACTGCGAATAAATATTTATAACCTTTTGTAAACAAAGATCTAGATGCACCGTTAGCTTCTACCATTGGAACACCATATTTCTCTGTTACTGGTGCAATCGCTTTAGTCAAACCAGAACTGTAAGGTCCAAGCATAAACTCAACACCATCTTGTGAAATCAATCTTTCTGCAAGTTGCGCTGCTCTTTTAGGGTTTGACTCATCATCGTAGTAGATAATATCAAACATGTAAGTTTTTCCTCCAACTTTAACACCACCCATGCTGTTAATTCTGTCAACGGCCATGTTATAACCGTTTTGAGTATGAACACCATTAGATGAATATTTTCCGGTTAAAGAAATTGCAGCACCTAATATAATTTTATCACCAACAACTTTTGCTAATGAAACAACTGAAGTTGAAAATAAAATTGCTATTGCAGAAACAAATGTAATTATAATGTTTTTAATTTTCATTTCTCTCCTCTTTTATTATTAATTAATTAATTTAAACCTTATTTAACAAAGAAATTAATTCTTTTGCAAGTAACAGTAGTATCGCATTAACGCCTAATATTGTTGCATAAATGCAATTATAGCTGCTATTACAATTAAAACGCACGCAGAAATTGTGTTTATAACCTTTGCGTTAGCTTTAACCCAAGTAATCATTTTATTTGCTAGAATAGCGTAACCAATTAACGATAAAAAATCTAAAATAACGTATGTGGTTATTAAGATAATAAATTGAGCAACATAATTAGAGTTAAAATCAATAAATTGTGGAAAGATAAATGGAAAAAACATCCAAGCCTTAGGGCTTGTGCCAGCAACTAAAAAACCATCTTTGAAAAAAGATAAAAAACTTTTTCCCAATTTCTCATCAGAATTTATACTTTTTGGTCGGGATTTATAAATATCATAAGCAAGATATAGAATATAAACTATTCCAACCCACTTAAATGTATTAAGCAACTTAGGATTATCTGAAATAAATGAACCAATAACAAATATAACAAGAGTTGCTTGAATAATATTTGCAGTAACATCTCCTAATGCTGTCCATACACATTTCTTAACTCCATAATTCATTGAATATGAAATTATTACTATCCTAGGTGTTCCAGGCGTAATAAACATGAAGAGAATTATTTGGAGAAAAAGGAAATAATTTAGAGGAAGCATCTTAGGATAGTCCTAAAAAACCGGGAGCTAAAGATGGCTAGATAGGACTATCTAAAAGTGATATTATCATAAGCATTAAAATTTGCATTAAAATTTATTAAGAGTTTTACTGAAAAATCTATGAAAAAAAGTCACAGGCCTACAACTAGAGTCAAAAACCCTGAGCCAAAACCAGGAAGTCCAGACTGGGTTATCTGGGCAGCATGGGCTGACAGAATTACATTTGAGGAAATAGAAAAAAAAACAGGAAAAACTGAAGCTGACGTTATTAAGATAATGAGAGGAAATCTTAAACCCTCATCTTTTAGGTTATGGAGAAAAAGAGTAAATTCACAAAGTATTAAACATAGAAAAAAATTTGAATATTCAAGAAAACAAATAAGAGTAAAAATTAAGAAAAATGAAATTCTTAACTGGTAAATTAGCAAAATATAATTATATCTAGAGTATGAAAAATATAACTATGTATTCAGGCCCGATGTGCGCCTTTTGTGATGCTGCAAAAAGATTGTTGAATAGAAATAATCTTGAATACAAAGTGATTGATGTATCAACTGGTCCAGATTTAAGAGATGAAATGATTAAAAAAGCAAATGGAAAACGTACAATTCCTCAAATCTTTTTTAACGATGAGCATATTGGTGGTTATCAAGAACTTAGAGACCTAGAAAAAAATGGTACTTTAGAAGCATCTTTAAAGTAAATTAATTCCAATCTATTAAACCTAATTGTTTTTTTGCTAGTTCACTTAAGTCATTAATTTTAATTCTTCCTTTATAATTAATTTCGTAATCCTCAGCAGCAAAATCTGGTGGACTTTTACCTTCAATAAATTTTTTTGATTGTTTTTTTATGTAATCAATATTTTTTTTACAGTATGGAGTTGCTCCTACATAAATAACATTTGAAAAGGTTTTACCCATATGTTTTTCCTCAACAGCATGCACAACGTCAGGGTGCCACCAAATAGTATCTCCAGGATACATTTTTGGAATTGAAATTAAACCTTCTAACAATAAGCTATGATATTTTTCATTTATTGATAAAGCTTTTCCAGCTTTTGAACCACATAGCTCGTTTTCAGGCACATCATCTAGTAAAGCTCTTGTTAAAACATATGCCATTCCTTTAGCGATAGGAATTAATTGTAAAGTTCCATCATTTGGACCTTGTTCTGTTAAGGCTGTCCATCCTTGGAATGTTCTAAATACATGCGCTACCGCGGGTGACTCAAATTCAATTGTTTCATCTCTATATTTTGCATCAAACGGATTATAATTTTCGAAATTATCTGAAAAAATATCATTATAAATTTTTTGATATGCATTATCAGTCCATCTTTCAATCGATCCAGCATCGCAATGTGGTGATAACCCCAATGTATCATCTCCTGGTTCTCTTCTTCTCACTCGATCCGCGTATACAAGTTCTTTATTTGGATCAAAAACACTTTTATCCTTATACTTGTAATTCCAAAGATTATTTAGCCATTTTTTAACTTTTTCCATTTCTTGAGAGTGTCTAATTTCTGATTGTGCTTTAGACCAATACAATCCAAAAATTTGAGGTTTTCCTGATTTGAGATCACTGAAATATTTATCTATACCTATTTTTTTTTTTTGATCTTCAAAATAATTGTTTTCTAAAACATATTGATCTAGACTTTTATTAAGATCTTTCATTTTTTTATCACCAAAAACATTTCTAATTATTACACAACCACGTTTCAAAACCTTCTCATTAATAGTTCTTTCATTTTCAATTAAAATATTTTTAAATTCTATTTCTGGGATAATCGAATTCTCAAAACGTTTAATTAACTCAACTTCTTTTATGATATATTTCTCAATATTTTTAAAATTACTTAAATAATCTTTCGACTTATTTTTTAACTTGATTTTTTCAGAGATGATCTTGTTTTGTATTTCAATTATATTCATAATTTGAAATCAATTATTTAGGTTTAAAAACTAAGCAAACTCCATTATTACAGTATCTTTTTCCTGTTGGTTGTGGGCCATCATCAAATATGTGGCCGTGATGTCCTCCACAATTCTTGCAATGGTACTCGGTTCTGGCATAACCGATATGATAATCTGTTGTAGTTTCAAATGCATCAGGTAGAGACTCGTAAAATGATGGCCAACCAGAGCCACTTTCATACTTAGTATTAGAGTCGAACAATTTCACTCCGCAGTTTGCACAATGATAACTACCCTCTCTCTTTTCAAAATTAAGTTCACTTGAACCTGGAGGTTCTGTTGCTTCTTCAAATAATACTTTATTTTGTTGATGAGTTAAATTTGGATTATTTTTTGTCATTTAAATATTTAGCACAATTTTTATGCAAACATGCATGTAATTCAATAAGTTTTTTAAAGTCCTTATTGTAACCACCACCTAAAACTCCACAAATAGGAACTCTTCTTGTAAAAAAGTTTCTAATAACCATCTCGTCTCTTTTATTAATTCCTTTGTCAGAAATGCACAACTTACCTAATCTATCATCTAAGTGAATATCAACACCTGCGATATAAAAAACAAAATCAAAATTAAAATCGTTTAGAAAAATTAAATTTTTTTTTAAAATATCTAAATACTCATCATCTTCCATGTTTTGTTCAAGCTCAATGTCCAGATCACTTTTTGATTTAATTGGTGGATAATTCACTTTTGTGTGCATACTAAATGTAAAAACGTTATTTTCATTTTTAAATATTTCTGAATTTCCATTACCTTGATGAACATCTAAATCAACTATTAGGATTTTATTAGCCAACCCTCTATTCAAAAGATATTTTGCAGCAACAGCCACATCATTAAAAACACAAAAACCAGCTCCCTCGTCATAAATAGCATGATGACTTCCACCAGCTGTATTACAAGCTATTCCATAATTAATTGCTAATTTAGAGGCCAATACGGTTCCGCCTGTTGCAACTAAAGATCTTCTGACCACACTATCAACTAAAGGGAAACCTATTTTTTTAACCAATCTTTGCTCTAATGTTTTATTTTTAATTTTTAAAATATACTCCTCAGAGTGAACTTCTTTTAGTGTATCTACTGAGCATGGATCAGGCTTATAAAACTTCTTAACTACCTTTTCTTTTTTAAGAAAACTTGCTAATTCACCAAACTTTTTAATTGGAAATTTATTATCATCACCAATTTTTGCCTCATAATCAGGATGATTTACAACTGGTAATTCCACTTTACTTTATTTCTCGAATAGGCTTACCAGCAACACAGGCTTCTAAATTCTCAATCATTTGCGTATAGAAAATAGAATAATTTTCAGCCGTGACATAGCCTACGTGTGGAAGCAAAAGTGCGTTAGGCACAAATCTCAATTTATGACCACTGGGTAGAGGTTCTTTATCATAAACATCGATACCAGCTCCAGCAATTACATTAGTTGAAAGAGCTATAATTAAATCGTCTTCGTTTACAATTGGACCTCTTGAGGTATTAATTAGAAATGCAGATTTTTTCATTTTATCAAATTCAGCAAGCTTTATACAATCCTTGTATCTTGCGCCTCCCTGAACATGAATTGAAATAAAGTCAGAGTTTTGAATAAGATCCTCTTTGCTAGATGGCAAAACATCAAGTTCTTTACACTTATCTAGACTTAAATTTTCACTCCATGCCATTACTTGCATACCAAATGCTTTTCCAATTTTGGCAACTTGAGATCCAACTTTTCCTAAACCAATAAGGCCCAGAATTTTTCCTTTTAATTCAATTCCCACTGTTGTCTGCCAATAGCCTTGGTACATATTATCAACTTCCACCTTAATATTTCTAGCTAGCCCTAAAATTAACGCCCATGTTAATTCACAGGTAGGGTTTGAATTAATTTCTGTTCCAGTAACAACAATTTTAGCTTTTTTTGTTGCCTCAAGATCTATGGCTTTATTTCTCATTCCGCTTGTTGAAATATATTTTAGTTTATTTAAATTTTTAATGAGATTTGAACTTATTATAGTTCTCTCCCTCATGATAAGTAGAGCTTCAAATTCTTTTAATTTTTCTATGGCGTCATCTTCATTTTCAAAAGGTTCACTAAAAATCTCAATATCAAACTTTGATGAAAGATTTTTCAAATCTATAAATTCTTGAGCAACGTTTTGATAATCGTCTAAAATGGCTACCTTAAGCATTTTGAGTTTTTTTGTTCGAGATTGTAATACCAGCAATTATAAAAATTGCACCTAAGAAATGATAAAATAAAATTTTTTCATTGAAAATTATCATAGCCATTATTGCACCTAGAATTGGCATCAAATGAAGAAAAACTCCAGATCTATTAGCCCCAATAAGTTTTACACCTTTTATCCAAAAAAGAAATGAGATTAGACCGGGGAAAAAAACAACATAGAATAAAACTAAATAAAAAGAGGATTGTAATTTGATTACACTGCCCAAACTATAATCAATAAAATACATAGGAATTAGAAAAATAACTCCAAAAGTTATAACGATCTGTAATAGAGAAATTGGAGATAGATTGAATTCCTTTTTTTTCAAAAGAGCTGAATAAAGAGACCATGCAAACATTGCAAGTAATGCAAAAATATCTCCTTTGTTAAAAGATAAATTTAATAAATTATTTAAATTTGCTTTTGTTATTATAAACAAAACACCTGTAAGTGAGAGAAATACTCCTATTATTTGAAATGAATTTGTTTTCTCAATTCTAAGTAAAGATGAAAATAATATAATCATAACTGGTACAGTTGAAATCATAAGTACTCCAGTAATAACTTGGGTATGTCTCAGTGAATAAAAAAGAGCTGAATTAAAAACTGTCACAGCTAAAATTCCCAACAATGAAAATAAAAAAATATTATCTATTATAATTTTTTTGTTATTTAATAATTCTTTATAAGTGAACGGAAGTAAAACTAACCAAGCCAAAAACCATCTATAAAAATTTAAAGATATCGGAGGAATATCAATAATGCTTGCAGCTTTTCCTACTATAAAATTACCTGCCCAAAATAAACAAGCTAAAACCAAATAAAGAGAGGCTAAATATAAAGGGCTAAGTGTTTTCATGAAAAGAATTTAGTAAATCTGTTCTATAGTTTATAGCTTCTTTTATATTCTTTTCCTTAACATGTCCAAAACCTCTGATTTGATCAGGCACTGATGCTATTTTAACTGCTGTTTCATAGTTTGATTTATTTATTTTTATTCCTATGTCAGTAATTGTTTCCTTGTAATCTCTTATCAATTCTCTCTCTTTTTTTCTTTCATTTAAATAACCAAATGGATCAAGCTTTGTACCTCTTAAAAATTTAAATTTAGAGAGTAGTTTAAACACATTAAATAACCATCCTCCAAATTTAACTTTTAATAATTTCCCATCAACTTTGCTTTTTTTACTAAAAATTGGAGGAGCTAAATAAAAGTTATAATTAAAGTTACCCTCAAAGTTTTTATTTACATCATCTACGAATTTTTTGTTAGTCATTAATCGCGATACTTCATACTCATCTTTGTATGCCATTAATTTAAAATAATTTTTTAAGACTGCAGTTGAGAATTGACTTCCGTTTCCTATGTTTTTATCTATCTTTCTTGCAAAGCTTACTAGATCTCCAAATTTTTCAGCATATTTTATATTTTGATAATCTTCCAAAAACTTAAATCTGTTCTTATATTTTTCATCAAAACCATCTAGTACTTCTGGTTCATCTTTAATTATATCTACTACTTCCTCTTTTAAATTTTCATAGTGTCTTCCAAATCTGAATGCATCAATATTATCTTTTACACTTGCACCATTTAACTCAATTGCTTTTTCAATTGATGAAGCTGAAATTGGTATCAGGCCTGCTTGATATGCAACTCCAACATTAAACATATTTGATAAAATTGAATTTCCTAAAATCTTTGATGTAATTTTATTTGATGATATAAACTTTATATTTTCTTCACCTGCTATATTAATCAAATTGTCTCTCATTTCATCAAATGGTAAATAAAAATTTTTGTCCCTTGTAAAATCTCCAGGCATTACCTCATCTGTATTAACTATCAATTTTGAAATTTTTTTATCTAAGGTTTTTATTATTTCTAAATCATTTGATACAAGTAAATCAAATCCCAGAAGTAAATTTGTATCACCATAAGATAATCTTATTGCTCCAATATCTTCTGGTTTTTCATAAATTCTTAAGAAACTTTTTACTGCTCCACCTTTTTGAGCTAATCCAGTCATATCTAAAACCCCTGATCCTTTTCCATCTATTTGAGCAGCTGTTGCAAGTACAGCTCCAATTGTAACAACTCCTGTACCACCAATTCCAGCAATCATTATCCCAAAAGATTTATCAATTTGAGGCAATATTGGATCATCTATCTTTGAATTTATTTTATTAATTAAATTATCATCATAATTTTTCTTAAGTCTTATATCTCCCTCAAGACTTACAAAACTAGGACAAAACCCATCTACACATGTGTAATCTTTGTTACATGAAGATTGGTCAATTTGTCTTTTTCTTCCGTACTCAGTTTCAACAGGTGCAATAGAGACACAATTAGATTGTATTCCGCAATCTCCACAACCTTCGCATAAGTCTTTATTAATAAAAATTTTTTTCTTAGGCTCTTCCAAGATACCTTTTTTTCTTCTCCTTCTTTTCTCGGCTGCACAGGTTTGATCATAAATTATTACAGTTGTTCCATTTATTTTGCTTAATTCAATCTGAACATCTATAATATTTTTTCTATCATAGACTTTAGAATTTCTCGAAAAACCTCCTCTATCACCATATTTTTCTATTTCATCTGTGATTATTGCAATTTCTTCGACACCTTCTGCTTCAAGTTGTTTAGACATTTGAGCAACTGTTGGTAATCCATCTAATGCTTGACCTCCTGTTAAGGCAACTGCATCATTATACAAAATCTTAAATGTCATTTTAGTTTTTGCAGCAACTGCATGTCTTATGGAAAGAATTCCTGAATGAATATAGGTACCATCTCCCATATTTTGGAAAATATGGTCTGTATTACTAAATACAGACTCACCAACCCAAGTTGCACCTTCTGATCCCATTTGTGAAAAACCTTCATTATCTCTTTCCATGTGTTCTACAAGGTATGCACAACTGATACCTGTAATTGCTCTACTACCCTCTGGTATTCTTGTTGAAGTATTATGAGGGCACCCAGAGCAGAAATGAGGAACTCTTTTTAAAGAGATATTTGAATTAGTTTTTTCTTTCAAAGACCTTAATTTTTTTGACAGATTATGCACTTCATCTGGTAAGTTAAGGTAATTAATTATTCCAAAGATTTTTAAACCTATTTCTCCTGGGTCTAAAGCTCCAGAAGAAACAAATAAATCATTATTATTTTCATCTTTTTTTCCAACTACTTTTACATTTAAATTTTTATTAAATAATATTTCTTTGACTTGTGTTTCAATTATTGATCTTTTTTCTTCAACAACAATAATTTTTTCTAAATTTTCTGAAAATTTTTCAATTATTGTTTCCTCTAATGGCCATGGCATAGCAATTTTAAGAAATTTAATTCCGACTTGATTAGCAACATCTTCATTTATTCCTATTTTTTCTAGCCCTAATTTTGTATCTAAAAAAGATTTTCCAGTGCTAATTATTCCGACTTTTGGATTTTCAGAGTCAAAAATTAATTTATTTAAACTATTTAATTTACAAAATTCTTTTACATATTTTATTTTATGATGATGCAAGCGATATTCTTTTTCTTGAGCAGTGTCTTTAAGTCTTATATTTAAACCATCAGGTGGATATTTTTCATTTGAAATATCTAAAAGATTTAACCTATTTTCATCTAAGTCAACTGTTGCTCCTGAGCTCACGTTATCATGAACACACTTTATCCCTACCCAACACCCACTTTTTCTTGATAATTCGATTCCTATTATTCCATAATCTAATATTTCTTGAACACCACTTGGATTAAAAAAAGGTATCATCGCATCAATCATTGCAAATTCACTTTGATGAGAGGTTGTTGAAGACTCACATATATGATCATCACCCATTAAAGCAATGACACCACCAAATTTTGAAGTACCAGCTAAGTTTACATGTTTTAAAGCATCTCCCGCTCTATCTACACCTGGCCCTTTACCATACCATATGCCAAAAACCCCATCATATTTATCTTGTTTTCTAAGATTTACTTGCTGTGTTCCCCACAAAGAAGTTGCAGCAAGTTCCTCATTTATTCCTGGTTGAAAAAAAATATTGTTTTCATTCAAATATTTTTTGTTTTTTAAAATCTGCTGGTCATAACCACCTAGGGGTGATCCTCTATAACCAGAGATATAACATGCAGTATTTAAGTTTTTTTGTTTATCTCTTCTTGCTTGAACAATTGGAACTCTAACAAGGGCTTGGGCACCAGTTAAAAATCTAGTGCCTTTACTTAATTTATATTTGTCTTCAAGTTTAATTTCCACACTATTTAACTTTATTAGGCAAATCTAACTGAACTGTAAGGTTTTAAATCCATATTAGTATTTTCGTTTGCAATCATACCAGACACTATTTTTCCAGAAATTGCACCTAAAGTCCATCCTAAATGATGATGGCCAAATGAGTAAAATACATTTTTGTAATTTTTTGAAGGTCCAATTATTGGTAAAAAATCTGGCAACGTAGGTCTAAACCCTAACCACTCATCTTTATGCTCAGGTAAGCCATCAAGCATATCCTTTGCATTTAAAATTAAGTTTTTAATTCTAGATTTTGATAAAGAATTTTCTAAACCTCCAAACTCCACAGTACCAACCACTCTCAACCCTTGATCCATCGGTGACATTCCAAAACCTCTGTTAGAGTAAACTACTGGTCTAGATATTAAATGATCAAAATCTTTAAAATGAACATGATAGCCTCTTTCAGTATCTAGTGGAATATTTTCATGAAGTTTATCAGTTAGTTTTTTTGAAAAAGCACCACATGCAATAACTAATTTATCAAAAACAAATCTCTGGGTTTCTGATCTTAAAACAGGTTTTTCTTCATCAAAATTCAAATCTTGGATATTTAGTTTTAAAAACTTTCCTCCTTTATTTATAAAATTTTGAAATAACTTAATTAGTATTTTTTTTGGGTTTCTTGCATGTCTTGCATAATCATAGAAAACACCTCCATGATAAAATGGTTTTAAATTTGGTTCTAAATCATGTATTTCTTTTTTATTTACTACTTGTTGTTTAACGCCTAGATCGTCTCTTATTTTTATTTCTAATTCTCTACTTTTTAAATTTTTTTCATTCCAGACATATAAAATTCCATTATTTTCAACTAAACCTTCTAGATCTATCTCTTCGAATAGTTCATCATAAGCAAGTAATGATTGATCTAAAATTTGATGCATATTTTTTGCGGTATGCATCATTTTATCATTAGTACAATTCATTAAAAATTTAGAAAACCAAGGGATCATTTTTGGAACATAATTCCATTTAAGTGCCAAAGGTCCTCTTGAGCTCATAAGCATTGATGGAACATCACTTACAATATCTGGTCTGTTTAAAGGGACTGATGCATAAGGAGAAAAATGACCTGCATTACCATAAGAGGCTGCATTTCCAGGTTCATCTCTATCGAATAAAATTACTTGATAGCCTTTTTTTTGAAGAAAAAGAGCATTACATACTCCTTGTATTCCTGCTCCTATTATACCAACTTTTAAAATTTTTTCTGACACAAGAAAAAATATAGTTGGTGGGATAAATTATAATAGATGTTATTTGATCGCGGTGGATTTCTGTTTGTATTATCTTAATTACCGATCGGGTCTCGACTATAAATTTTGCAGCTCATTACGATACTTAAACCAAGCATTATTGATAACATTGATGATCCTCCGTATGACATGATAGGAAGTGGTGCTCCAACAATTGGTAATAGTCCAAGAACCATCGCTATATTTACAAAAATATATAAGAATAAACCAGATGCAAAACCAAAACAGTATAGTTTTGCAAAAAATGATCTACTAGAAAAACCAATCCTTATTATTCTATAAATTAATAAAGCGTATAATAAAATTAGTACCATTGAACCAACAAAGCCAAACTCTTCAGAGAAAAGAGTAAAAATAAAGTCAGTGTGTTTTTCAGGTAAGAATTCAAGATAACTTTGTGTACCTTGTAAGAAACCTTTGCCTAAGAATCCTCCTGAACCAATCGCTATTTTAGATTGAATTATTTGGTAGCCAGCACCTAAAGGGTCTCTGTCTGGATTAAAAAAAGTTAATATTCTTGATTTTTGATACGGTTTTAAAAATGAAATTACAAATGGTAATGAGACTAATAATATTAAACCTGAATATACAAAATATTTTAAATTAAGTCCTGCTAACCAAATAATAGCCAACCCACTTCCTGCTATTAAAATTGCTGTTCCCAAATCAGGTTGAGTTATAACTAAATAGCAAGGTATCAACAAAAGTATAATTGGTTGTAATAAATATTTATAACTTTGAATGTCTGAGCTTTGAATACGATGGTAATATCTTGCAAAGCAAACTATTATTGCAATTTTCATCAGTTCTGAAGGCTGAAGGTTCATTATGAAAAAATTTATCCATCGTTTAGACCCCGAAGCTGAAATTCCAAAAAAAATTACAAGTAATAAAAGTAAAATTCCAAGAATATAAAAAATATATGCCTGTCTATACCAAACCGAAACTCTTACAAATGACAGAACTAAAAACATAGAAAAAAATACTAGAAATCTAGTTAGATGATTTTTAGTATAAAAAGAAAAGTTCCCACTTTCTGTAGAATAAATTGAAACAACACTGATTGAACCAATTATAGCAACAATTATTATTAAAAAGTAATCAACAGCCTTCAGTTTATCAAAAAATGAGTAGCTACTAGAATTTAGTGACGTTGAAAGTATCATGCAATATTTTTTAAATCTTTTCTAATTTTTTCTCTTAATTCATGCCTATCTAAAATTTTTTTTATTAATTTGTTTGCTAGTGGGGCGGCTGCTTTACTACCAGACCCTCCATGCTCTATTAAAACACTAAGTGAATATCTTGGTTTATCATAAGGTGCAAATGCAATAAATAAAGCATGATCTCTACTTTTATATTCTATCTCTTCAAGGTCTAAATCGAGCTCTCTATCTTGGTCAGTAATTCTTTTAACTTGAGAAGTCCCAGTTTTTCCAGCAAACTTGTATTTATCTTCTTTGTGTCTAGATCTGAAGGAGGTTCCAAATTGTTCATTGGTTGACCCGTACATTGCATCAAGAACCAACTTTAAATTATTTGGATTTCTATAAAGTCTTTCATAGTGTTTAAATTCATGATCTTTCAAAATATTTTGACTTACAGATTTATTTTTTTCACTTTCAATTTTAGATTTAATTTTATCTAAATCTATTTCATTATCATAAATTAATTTTGGCTTAATTTTAAAGCCTCCATTAGCCAATTGCGCTGTCATCAAACATAATTGAAGTGGAGTAGTCTGAATGTAACCCTGTCCTATTCCAGTAATTACAGTTTCACCAAGATACCAAGACTGTTCTAAAACTTGTTTTTTCCATTTCGTTGAGGGGACAATTCCTTTTTTTTCTTCTGAAAAAAAATCTTCTAAAACTTTTGAACCTAAACCATATCTTTTTGCAATTAGTGAAAGCTTATCTACACCTAAAAGTCTTGCGACTTCATAAAAATAAATATCACATGACTGTTTAATGGCATTTCTCATACTCATTAATCCATGACCATTTTTTTTCCAACAATGATATCTTTCTCCATACAATTCATATGGATGATCATGGCCTTTACAGTTTACTTTAAACTTTGTATCAATTATTCCATATTCTAGTGCGGCAAGTGCAACTAAAGGTTTTATAGTCGATCCTGGAGAATATAATCCAGCTAATGATTTATTGATCAAAGGCCTTAACTTATTATTTTTAATTTCATTCCAATCTTTAGTGCTTATTCCATGTGTAAACTTATTTGGATCGTAGGTTGGAGACGATGCCATGGCAATTACTTCACCTGTGTATATGTCCATAACACATATTGAGCCTGCTTGGTTTTTTAATAACTCTTGAGCCAATTGCTGAATTTCTAAGTCTATGGTCGTTCTTAAGTTTTCACCTTGAGTTTCCTTGTTATAACTAATTTCACTTATTTTTTTTCCTGATGCATTTACTTCATATCTTTTAGTTCCATGATTTCCAATTAAGTCAGAGTCTTTTGAATTTTCAATACCAATTTTTCCGACTTTTAAACCTGGCACAAAGTTTTCTTCTATTTTTTTTTTATTTTGAATATCTTTGGTTGTTGCATCACCCACATAACCAATAACATGCACTAAATCATTGGAATAAGGATAATGTCTTGAAGTGGACAAAACTGGCTTTGCACCTTCCAATTCATGCAGGTACAAATTTAATTTAGAAAATTCTTTCCACGATAAATTTTCAGAAATTATTAGAGTATCCCATGGCTTAGACTTTTCTTTATTTTCATATATTTTTTTTATTTCATCCTCGTTAAGGCTTATAATATTTTTAAGTTTAAAAATTGAATTATTAAAATTAGAAACCTCCTCAAGAGATAAATGAACTTGATAAACTCTTTGATTATCTGCAATAACATTATTAAAATAATCAGTTATTATTCCTCTTTGAGGTGGAGTTTTCCATTCTCTTATTCTATTTTTATCAGATAAAACTTCATATTTTTGCTTTTCAGAAATTTGAAGATTATATAATCTTGAGGTAACAACCCCAAGTAACCCAATCTTTGCTGCAACTAAAACAAAAAGTCTTCTACTTATAATTTTATTTTTATTTAAATTACCTATTTTTTTTATCATTCTCTGTAACTAGCATCATATTATCTATCCAAATAAATATTTTGAAAAATATAGGGTAAATTAAAAATGTAACGAATAAACCCAATATTAAACTTTCATAGACAATTGGAATTTTAAATATTGTTACTAATATAATGTAATTTACTGATCCTACAATTAAAATTGCTATCAAAAATGATATCCAATCATAAATTAAATTGTACATGACCATTCTATTTCGTATAAAGGCTGCAATCACAGATAATAATAAATAGTCTAGAGAAGAAATTCCAATTGGAAAACTTTGAACTACATCATTTATAATACCTGCAAGGAAAATTAATCCATAACCTAGATGCTCTGGTTTTTTTAAAACCCAGAAGAATACAATTATGTAGCTAAAGTTTATGATAAAATCATAATTTTCATAAATAATATTAATATTTAAACCTAAAATTACGACAAGGATTAGAATTAAAGTAGGTAGACTTGTAATTGTCTTAGAATAAATTCTGTTAGCAAATAAACTCACTTTTTGAAATAAACCTTAACATATTGAATTTGATCAAAATCAATGAAAAATCTCACAGATTTTTGATTATTTTTAATAATTATTTTTCCTACAGGTATTCCAGAGGAGATAATTCCATCGGTCCCCGAAGTATAAACTATGTGACCGTCTTCAACTTGATTTTTTTCAGGTAGGTACTCTATATCACCAAATATTTTACTTCCATTGCCAGAAACCATAGCTCTCGTCCCATCTGGTTCAATTATTACTGGTATCTTACTATTAAGGTCATTTATTAATAAAACTCTGGAAGTTAGGTAATTAACGCCAACAACTTTTCCTACAAAATACGTACCGCTTCTCACAGCTGACCCTATTTTAATATCGTGTTTAAAGCCTTTATTAATCACAATTGATCTAAGGTATGGGCTCTCCTGATCGAGTAAAATTTTGGTTACATGATAATTATCAGAAAAAAGGCTCTTTTCTTCAATCAACTCATTTAGCCTTATATTTTCTTCTTTTAAAAATTGATTTTCAAATTTTAACTCTTGAATATTTAAATTTGTATTTTTAAGTTTTTTATTTTCTTCATATATTTTTAAATGATCATTAAAACCATGATAAGTATTTTTCACTGACGAAAATGGTAATGATATAAAATATGAAGTTTTAAAAATAACATCTTTTGCAAATATCCTAAATTGATTTATAGGTCCTGTTTTAAAATATTCTAATGATAAAATAATTATGGATACTATGACTAAAGTTAAAAGTGAAAATTTTTGTCTGTTACCTTTTTTTAAAAAAATTGAACGTGCAGATATGACAAAATCGTCTCTGCCCATTTCCTTAGACATTTTAATTAATACTCAGATAAGACTGATGAAAAAGTTTCCTCTTGGTCTAAAGCTTTACCAGTTCCTATTGCAACACAAGACAAAGGGTCATCGGCAACATTTACTGGAAGGCCTGTTTCCTTTGCAAATCTCTTGTCTATATTATTTAAAAGAGAACCACCACCTGTCAAAGTTAAACCCATATCAACCAAATCAGCAGATAACTCTGGTGGAGTATTTTCTAAAGCTTTCTTTATTGAAGACACTATATCTTTAAGAATTGGATTTAGAGCTTCTGCAGTGTCTTCTTCAGAAATATTTACCTCTTTAGGAGTTCCAGATCTTAAATCTCTACCCTTAACCGCATATGTATTATTATTTGTTGGGATAGCTGTACCAATATCTTTTTTAATTTTTTCTGCAGTACTATCACCAATCATTAAATTGTACTCTTCTCTCATATATTCTTTTAATGCATTATCCATCGCATCTCCTGCTACTCTTAATGACTCAGAATATACAACACCACCCAAAGATAAAACTGCGATTTCAGTTGTTCCTCCACCGATATCAACGACCATTGATCCTGTTGCTTCTGATATTGGTAATCCAGCTCCAACTGCTGCAGCTATTGGTTCTTCGATCAAGTTAACTTTACGAGCTCCAGCTGCAAGGGCACTATCTTGAATTGCCTTTCTTTCTACAGGTGTTGAGCCAGTTGGTACGCAAATTAGAATTCTTGGATTAGCTAATGTTTTTTTGTGAACTTTTTTAATGAAGTGTTTAATCATTTCCTCTGTAACAACGAAATCTGCAATTACCCCATCCCTTAAAGGTCTTATTGCCTGAATGTTTCCTGGAGTTCTTCCAAGCATAGTTTTCGCTTCATCTCCGACAGCTAAAACTGATTTTTTTCCTTTGTTATCAACAACTGCAACTACAGATGGTTCATTAAGAACTACTCCTTTTCCTTTTAACACAACAAGCGTGTTTGCTGTGCCAAGATCTATTGCCATATCTTGACTCCATAATTTCTTTAAGTTGCTGAACATTGACATTTTTATATACCTTTCATTTTTTGATTTTCGTAATTTTGATTATCTAAATTTTGCCCTGGTGCCGTTTTATCTCTTTTAATAATCATTTTATTAAGTGAATTTATATAAGCATTTGCAGACGCAACTAAAGTATCAGTATCTGCTGCTTGTCCGACAGTTGTTTTTCCATTTTCTTCAATTTTGACACTTACTGTAGCTTGAGCATCTGTTCCCTCTGTAACAGCATGCACTTGATAAAGTTGTAAATTTACCTCATGAGGATAAAGTTTTTTTATACATTTAAAAATTGCATCAACTGGTCCATCACCTGTTTCTGAAGCTTTTTTTACTTCACCAAAAACATCTAATGTCATTTCTGCTCTTTGTGGTTCTCCAGTACCAGCAAATACTTTCAAAGATTTCAAATTGATAGCACTTACTTTGTTATCTGTTATTAAACTATCATCAATTAAAGCAATTATATCTTCATCATAAACATGTTTCTTTTTATCCGCTAAGATTTTAAATTTAGCAAATGCATTATCAACAACATCATCAGTAATATCTGGATATCCCAAACTTGTTAATTTATCTTTAAATGCATGTCTTCCTGAATGTTTGCCCATTACAAGAGATGTTTGTTTAACACCCACACTCTCGGGTGTCATGATTTCATAAGTTTGTCTATTTTTTAGCATTCCGTCTTGGTGAATTCCTGCTTCATGAGCAAAAGCATTCTTACCGACTATAGCTTTGTTATATTGAACAGGAAAACCTGTGGCATTAGATACTATCTTGGATGCTTTGCTTAAAAGAGTAGTTTCAATCCCAGTTTCAAATGGCATTAAATCTGGCCTTGTTTTCATAGCCATAACAACTTCCTCAAGAGCTGCATTTCCAGCCCTTTCTCCTAAACCATTTATAGTACATTCAATTTGTCTAGCTCCAGCTTGAACACCTGCTAGAGAATTAGCAACTGCTAAGCCTAAATCATTATGACAATGTGTTGAAAGAATTGCTTTATCTATATTCGGGACTTTATTTAATAAAGTTTGAATAATTTTTGTAAACTCAGATGGTATAGTATACCCAACTGTATCTGGAATATTAATAGTTTTAGCGCCACATTTGATTGCAAGTTCAACTGTCTTACACATATAATCCATATCTGTTCTAGTTCCATCTTCACAAGACCATTCCACATCGTCTGTAAAATTTCTTGCATAAGTTACATTTTGCTTGATAGCTTCGTAAACCTCTTCTGGAGATTTATTAAGCTTATGTTTCATGTGTAAAGGACTTGTGGAAATAAATGTATGAATTCTAAATCTTGGAGCGTGTTTTAAAGCTTCATAACATCTATCAATATCTTTTTTTGAATGTCTTGCTAAACCTGCAGGAATTGATTTTTTTAATATCTTACTGACTTCAGTCACAGCTTCGAAATCTCCAGGGGATGCAATTGGAAATCCAGCTTCAATAATATCTATTCCAAGTTCATCAAATACTCTGGCTATCTGAATTTTTTCTTCTAAACTCATTGATGCGCCAGGAGACTGCTCTCCATCACGCATTGTAGTATCAAAAATGTATACTCTATTGTTATCTGTCATTTTATTAATTTAAGCAAAAGTATCATACATGCTCACGCTCAGATTGCAAAATAAAATGGCTAATTTAGGCCAAATAAAACAATATTTAATCTACTTCTTATCGCTATCTACGAGTTTCTTTTTAGAAATCCATGGCATCATTGCTCTTAGCTCGGCACCAACTTTTTCTACAGAGTGGTCAGCTAATTTTGCTCTAGTTGCAAGAAAGTTTTTTTGTCCATTCTTACACTCATCCATCCAATCTTTAGTAAACTTACCTGACTGAATTTCTGCCAAAACTTCTTTCATTCTTTGTTTTGTTTCTTCCTTTTTAATTATTCTTGGACCTGATTGATACTCACCATACTCTGCTGTATTTGAGATTGAATAATTCATATTAGCAATTCCACCTTCGTATATTAAATCCACAATAAGTTTTACTTCATGAACAGTTTCAAAATAAGCCATTTCAGGCTCATATCCTGCTTCTACTAAAGTTTCATATCCATTTTTTATAAGTTCAACTAATCCACCACATAAAACTGTTTGCTCTCCAAATAGGTCTGTTTCTACTTCATCTTTAAATGTAGTTTCAATTATTCCAGATCTACCTCCACCAACTGCAGATGCGTATGACATAGCAAGATCTCTTGCTTTACCAGATCCATCTTGATGAACTGCAAATAAACATGGAACACCACCACCTTTTTCATATTCACTTCTCACTAAATGGCCTGGTCCTTTTGGAGCAACCATAAATACATCTAAATCTTTTCTTGCTTTAATGAGATCATAGTGAACATTTAAACCATGAGCAAAAGCAATTGACGTTCCTTCTTTTACTCTCTGTTCTATATGATTTTTATAGATTGAAGCCTGTAGTTCGTCAGGTGTTAAAATCATAACTACATCAGCCCACTCTGCTGCATCAGATAAATTCATTACTTTTAAACCCTTAGATTCAGCTTTTTCAATACTTGATGAACCTTCTCTTAAAGCAACTACAACTTCTTTAACTCCACTATCTTTTAAATTAAGAGCATGTGCGTGTCCTTGACTTCCATAACCAAAAATTGCTACTTTTTTGTCCTTTATTAAATTTACGTTAGTATCTTTTTCATAAAACATTTTCATAATTTCTCTCCTTTATTTTTTAATTTATTTAAACACCTCTGAACCTCTTGTCATAGCAACTGCACCTGTCCTTGATACACTTACTAAACCAAATTTTTTTAAATTTTTTGCCATATTATCTATTTCTCTTCTCAATGCAGTAATTTGAATAACTTTTGATTTATTTGTTTTGTCCAATAAAACTGGATTAAAATTTTTACAGGCATCTAAAGCTTTACTTAATTTAATATTATTTGCCACAAACTTGAATAATGCCATTTCTTTAAAAATTACGTTTTTATCCTCTCTTTTAAAGTCTGCAACTTTATGAACTGGCACTAATTTTTTCAATTGAAGTTTAATTTGATCAACAACTTGAGGTGTACCAGTTGTTACAATTGTTATTCTTGAAATATTTTGTTTTTGGTCAACCTCAGCCACAGCCAATGACTCAATATTGTATCCCCTTCCAGAAAACAATCCTACAACTCTAGCTAAAACTCCTGACTCATTATCTACCCATACAACTATTATATGTGTATCGAATTTCTGTTTTTTTCCAGCTACACTATACGCTGATTTTGAATTTGCCATTAAACTAATGTTCTGCCTTTACCAGTAATCTTTTTTTCTTTTTGATCCTTAGGTCCTAACAACATCTGATTGTGGGGCTTTCCTGATGGTATCATTGGATAACAATTTTCTTGTTTATCAACTAAACAATCAAATATTACTGGACGATCTGTATTTAACATTTCTATAATCTTATCATCTAATTCCTCAGGTGATTTTGCTCTGATACCAACACATCCATATGCTTCAGCCATTTTAACAAAATCCGGTAATGCAGCTGTATAACTTTCAGAATAATTTTTGTCATGTAGCAGTTCCTGCCATTGTCTAACCATTCCCATATACTCATTGTTTAATATAAAAATCTTTATAGGCAGACTGTATTGAACTGCTGTAGACATTTCTTGCATTGTCATAAGAATTGAAGCTTCACCTGCAATATCAATTACTAATTTCTTTGGATGTGCTACCTGAACTCCTACAGCCGCTGGTAGTCCATATCCCATTGTACCAAGTCCTCCAGAGGTCATCCATCTATTAGGTTTATTAAACTTATAGTGTTGAGCTGCCCACATCTGATGCTGGCCAACTTCAGTTGTGATATAAGTATCCTTGTCTTTAGTCAGCTCGTATAATCTTTCAATTGCATATTGAGGTTTAATTGTTTCCTCACTACCAATATAATCTAAAGATCGTTTTGTTCTCCACTTTTGAATTATTTTCCACCAGTTTGATATTTGATATTTATTTGATTTAGAAAGATTTTTTTTTGATTTATTTAAAGTTTTTAAAGTGGAAGTTAATACAGATTTTATATCTCCGACTATCGGTAAATCTACTTTTACATTTTTATTTATAGATGACGGGTCAATATCAATATGAACTTTTTTAGATTTTGGTGAAAACTCATCAATTTTACCTGTAATCCTATCATCAAATCTTGCTCCAATATTTATCATCAAGTCACAACTATACATTGCATTGTTAGCCTCATAAGTACCATGCATTCCTAACATTCCTAAAAACTGATTATCATCTGCTGGAAAACAACCAAGCCCTTGTAAAGTTGATGTGATTGGGAAACCAGTTGCATATACAAGCTCTCTTAAAAGTTCGCTTGCTTTTGGTCCTGAATTTATTACACCTCCACCAGTATAAAAAATTGGCTTTTTAGCTTTTCTTATTAATTTTATTAAATCATCAATATTTTTTTGCGAAAAATTATTGTGTGACTTTCCATTTAATTTTTTTGTTTTGGAGAAATTTTTATATTTTGTCTTTTGAAATTGAATATCTTTTGGGATATCAACCAACACAGGTCCAGGTCTTCCTGTAGTTGCTACTTCAAATGCTTTGTGCATTACCTCTGCCAGGTCATTTATATCTTTTACTAGCCAGTTATGTTTTGTACAAGGTCTAGTTATTCCTGTTGTATCACATTCCTGAAATGCATCAGTTCCAATAAGGTGAGTTGGAACTTGTCCTGAAATACATACTAATGGTACAGAATCCATATAAGCATCTGTAAGTGCAGTAACCGCATTCGTTGCTCCAGGACCTGAAGTTACTAATAATACACCTGGTTTACCAGTTGACCTTGCGTAACCTTCTGCTGCGTGACCTGCTCCTTGTTCATGTCTTACTAAAATATGTTTTATAGAATTAAAGTTTTTTAATTCATCATAAATTGGAAGAACTGCTCCTCCAGGATAGCCAAATATATGATTTACATTTTGATCTTCTAAACATTTAAATACAATCTCAGCTCCTGAATATAATTTTGGCATTCAGACAATCTAGCTGAAGTTGTGCTCATTGGTCAAGTTATTGTGAAAATAAATTATAATTTCTTTATAAATCTTGAGAGAGCTTTTGAATCAAGTTTCTGCCAATCGACCATTTGACCTCTTGACCAAGTTCTTTGTCTTTTAGCGTATTGTCTGGTTTTTATTACAATATTTAGTTTTAAATCCTGTAAAGAAGTTTTTTTATCAATAAAATCTTTAATCTCCCTTATGCCTATAACTTTGAGGATATTGTTATCATTCTTCAAATTTAGCTTTAAAAATTTTTTTACCTCTTTAACAGCTCCATCCTTCATCATTTTATCAACTCTTTTAGAAATTTTGTTCAGCAATTTATCTTTAGGATAATCAATATAAATTTTTACAAATTGATCTTCTTTAAATGATGATTTTGTATTTTTGTACCAATCAAAAATTGATTTCTTGGTTACAGTTATAACTTCATAGGCTCTAACTGATCTTTGAACATCAGTGGGATCTATCTTATTTTGCACTAATGGATCCTTTGCTAAAAGTTTTGAATAAAATTTTTTCTGATTTAATTGATTTTGCAATAATCTAATTTTATTTCTTGTAGTAATTGGTATTTTTGGAATTTTAACTAATCCATCTGTCAAAGCCTTAAAATAAAGACCAGTACCTCCCACTAAGATCGGGATTTTGTTTTTATTTTTTATAATTTTAATATTTTTCTTAGCCAGTTTTAGCCACTCACCAGATGAGAATTCATTTTTGACACTTCTAAAACCGTATAAATGATGTTTAATTTTATTTGTATCTTTTTTTCCTGGTCTAGCAGTCAATATTTTTAATTCTTTATAGACCTGCATACTATCTGCATTAATAATTTCTCCGTTTAACTTTTTAGCAATTTTTAATGCAGCTTTAGATTTACCTGATGCTGTGGGACCTGAGATTAAGATTATTTTGGACTTAAGGTCCATTTTGTTATTTTAATTTAACACCAATATATGTTCTTTGATTTTGGTTATTATAGATAGCAATTAGTAAGTTATTTTCATCACTTCTTAATTTCAATTTTACCATATTATCAAGATCACCTATTGTATTAATTTTTTTTCTATTAGCTTCAACAATAACGTTATTTACTTGTAAATAATTTAAGGGGCTATCTTTGTCAATTTTGGTAATAACTGTACCAGTTGTTCCTTTGGGTAAATTTCTAGCCTCAATATCATTTTTATTTAACAATCGAACTTCTATTTTTAGACCTTCAATTCTTTTTACTTTTGGTTTTTCAATTATTGGTTTTTGCACTTTGAAATCTTCAGATGTTTCTAATCTTCCTAAGATTATTTCTTTTGTGATTTCTCTTTTATTTCTCCAAACTTTAACAATAACTTTTTTTCCAACATTTGTTTCAGCAACTATTTTTGGTAATTCTTTCATTTCATCGATTGGTTTTCCGTCAAACTCTAAAATTATATCACCAGGCTTAATTCCACCTTTGTCTGATGGGCTATTATCTGCAACACTAGCAACTAAAGCACCTCTTGGTTTATCAAGCTTCTCTGCGTCTGCTATTCCTTGATCTACCACTTGAATTCTTACACCTAACCATCCTCTTTTTGTTTCTCCAAATTCAATCAATTGATTAATAACTTTTTGAGCGCTATTGGATGGGATTGCAAAACCTATTCCAATAGAACCAGATTGTCCAAGTATGGCTGTATTAATTCCAATAACGTCTCCATTCATATTAAATAAAGGGCCACCTGAATTTCCTTGATTTATAGAAGCGTCAGTTTGAATATAATCTTCATATCTTGATAGTCCTATACTTCTATTTCTAGCTGAGATTATTCCTGCTGTAACAGTACCTCCAAGTCCAAACGGATTACCGATTGCAATAACCCAATCTCCAATTCTAGATTTATCTGAGTTTCCAAATTTTACCGGCTGAAATTTCTCCTCAGACTCTATTTTTAATACTGCAATATCCATGCCAGCGTCAGCACCAATTACTTCAGCTTTATAATCTCTATCTCCATTAACTCTAACAAATATATCTTGTGCACCTTGAATTACATGGTTGTTCGTTATGACAATCCCTTCCTCACCAATTATAAAACCTGACCCCAATGCACTTGTTTGCCTTTGTTGAGGAGAGCCAAACATATCTTCAAATGGAGAGCCAGGAGGGAATTCAAATGGAAGAGGGTTAGATCTAGTTGTTACTGTGGTAGTAGTTGAAATATTTACAACCGAAGGCATTAATCTTTCAGCAAGGTCTGCAAAAGATGAAGGTATTGTATTTGCATTAGAAATTGAAAAATAATTTATAGAAATTATTATTATCGAAAAAATTTTAATTAAGTTTTTCATACTTTTAAATACCAAATAATTATAAAACCAATAAGTGCAAATATTAACCCACCTGCTCTTAATTGTTTATCATCAACTGCATCCAGTTTTTTTAACATATTTTTCATTTTTGATGGAAATAAGGCGTACAATACACCTTCAATAAATAAGAAAAGACCAAATGCTATGATCAGTTCTCTCATATTAATTAAAAAATTGTTTATTTTTGTTTATTTCCAAAAAATTTAAAAAATTCACTATCTGGAGATAAAATCATTGAAGTTTCACCACCAATTAAAGCTTTTTGGTAAGCTTGCATTGCTCTATAAAATCCAAAAAATTCAGGGTCTTGTCCAAATGCTTCAGCAAAAATTTTGTTTTTAAGGCCATCTCCTTCACCTTTCATAATCTCAGATTTTTTTTCTGCCTCAGCTAAGATAACTGTTACTTCTTTATCTGCTGTTGATGTAATGGTGACAGCCATTTCTGCACCTTTTGCTCTAAATTCTTTAGCTTCTCTCTCCCTTTCAGTTTGCATTCTTCTAAAGATTGCGTCACTGTTTGCTTGAGGTAAATCAGCTCTTTTTATTCTGACATCAACTATCTTTATACCAAAATTTTCAGCTTCATTGTTCACACCTTGCTGAATTAAAGCCATTTGTTTTGATCTATCCTCTGATAATAATGTTTGTAATTTCTGTTGACCTAGTACGTTTCTTATTCTGGAGTTAATAATTGTTGCTAATCTTGATCTTGCAACTCTTTCGTTTCCAACTGAAATATAAAATTTTAATGGGTCAATAATTTGAAATCTTGCAAAAGCATCTACTATTAAACGTTTTTGATCAGATGCAATAACTTCTTCCGGAGGAGTATCTAAATTTAAAACTCTTTTATCTAAAAATACTACATTCTGAATAAATGGAATTTTGAAATTTAATCCTGGCTTTAATATAATCCTCTTAGGATCACCAAACTGAAGTACGATAGCTTGGTTTACCTCTTTAACTACAAATATTGAAAAGAATAGAGTTGCTCCTATTAAGATTATAATTGGTAATATAAATTTTCCAGCTTTCATTAATTTGTTCCTGATTTTAATTCTTGTAAAGGTAGGTAAGGCACAACGCCAGATCCTGAATCTTTATCTATTATAATTTTATTTATATCAGCAAGAACTTGTTCCATTGTCTCTAGATACATTCTCTCCTGAGTTACTTCTTTTGCTTTAGCATATTCAGTATAAATTGATAAAAATCTACTAGCTTCACCTTCAGCTTTTGCTACAACTTCTTTTTTATAAGCTTCTGCAGCTTGTAAAATTTTTGCAGCTTCTCCTCGAGCCCTTGGTATTACATCATTAGCATAAGCTTCTGCTTCATTTTTTGATCTCTCCATATCGGCTCTTGCAGCTTGCACATCTCTAAAAGCGTCAATTACTTGATCTGGTGGGTCAGCCTTTTGAGTTTGAACTTGTGTAATTAGTACACCACTTTCGTATTCATCTAATATTTTTTGAATAATATCTTGAGTATCTCTCTCTATAACCGCTCTTCCTTCTGTAAGTATTGGTTGTATATCTGATCTTGCTATAACCTCTCTCATTGCAGTTTCTGCTGCAGCTTTTACAGTGCCTTCTGGATCTTGAATTTTAAATAGAAAGTTACCAGCATCTTTAATTACCCAAAATACTGAAAAGTCAATATTAACAATGTTTTCATCCCCTGTTAACATCAAGCTTTCTTCTGGAACATCCGCAACCCCACCACCTTGACCAAAGCCACTATCTCTTTCTGATCTAAATCCGATATCCATTCTATTTACTTTTGTAACTTTCGGAGTTAGCACACTTTCAATTGGGAATGGTAGATGATAATTTAATCCTGGTTGAGTGGTATTTACAAACTTTCCAAATCTTAAGACTACACCCTGTTCGTCAGGTAAAACTCTATACAATCCACTTAACGCCCAAATCACAACTAATATAATTAATCCATATATAATTGGTTTTGTGCCGCCTGCGCCACCTCCAGTAAATTTATTTATAGTGTCTTGTAGTTTTTTAATAGTTTCATCCAAATTAGGAGGTGTTGGGCCTCTTCTGAAACCGCCACCATTTCCACTTCCACCGCTACCTGGCGGAGTTCCCCATGGACTTTGATTTTTGTAAATCGTCATTATGACATTCTATATAGTGTCTTTATAATCAAAAACAAGGTAAGTGTAATTTTATGAATGATAAAAAAGTAGGTCTAAGTGACACAATGAAAGCAAAAACTGAGCCAAAAACCTTTAAAAGAAACCCTATTCTTGGGACAAAATTTACCATTGCTGTCTCGAGTGCAAAGGGAGGTGTTGGAAAATCTACTTTTGCCACAAACTTAGCTTTAGCCTTAAAAAAAGTTGGTTGCAAAGTCGGAATTTTAGATGCTGATATTTATGGACCATCTTTACCAAAATTATTCTCAATAAATGAAAAGCCCGAGAGCGATGGTCAAACTTTGAAACCAATTATAAAGTACGGTATTCAATGTATGTCCATTGGGTTTCTAACAGATGAACAAACTCCAATGATATGGAGAGGGCCAATGGTAACAAGTGCTATTAAAACTTTTACTCAAAAGGTTGGTTGGAAAGACTTAGACTTTATTATCGTTGATATGCCTCCAGGCACAGGCGATACTCAGCTCACTTTTGCCCAGGAAATTAAGGTAGATGGAGCAATAATTGTTTCAACCCCTCAAGAAATAGCTCTTCAAGATGTAAAAAGAGGGATTATGATGTTTGAAAAATTAAAAGTGAATATTATTGGATTAATTGACAATATGAGTCACTTTATCGGAGACGATGGAAAAAAGTATGCAATTTTTGGAGAGGATGGCGTTGAAAGAACTGCAAAAGAATTTGATAAGAAATTTCTAGGACAAATACCAATAAGTTCTGATGTTGGAAAGTATGGAGATATGGGAATACCTATTGTTGAGAAAGACACAGAACATGAAATTACAAAAATTTATTTAAAATTTGCTGAAGAAATTAAACAATCTTATCTGTAATTTCGAAAGCTTCCATAAGTTCATTCCACTCTCTTTTGGAAAGTCCAGATTGTTCTAAATTTATTTCCTGACCTTTCAATAATTTTTGAATAATAGCTTTTCCTTTAGCAGAAACTTCTGTGCCACCTACTCTATAATCCATAAAAGCATCATATGTAATTGGAACCCATCTTTTTAATGTATCTAACATTATATCTGCATAAACTCTAATTTCATATTGAGCATGATGATCAGCACGTAATCTTAAAAAATTCATTAAATTTAATAAGTCAGTTTTCCAATACCACTGAGTATATGTGTTTAAAGTTAAATTCATTCTTGCCAACTCCCTAGCTAGTCCTTTTTTATTTTCATCAATTGTAGATCCATCAAATTTTTGATTAAGCATAGTTTCGTAATTATCATATGTTCTTTCAGCATCATTTTTTAAAAGTTCTAAAACTTCTTTTGCTTGTTCACCCTCAATTACATCACCCCTACCTTGTCTGTTTGCGATTGATTGGGCCGCTAAATTTTCTGGATCAGGTAAATAAAATTCTTTATCTAAAATTGAATATCGCGCCGAGTATTCGTTAACATTTGCAGTACGATGTCTAATCCACTGTCTAGCTATAAATATTGGTAATTTTACGTGATATTTGATTTCACACATCTCAAATGGAGTGCTATGCCAATGACGCATTAAGTACTTTATTAGCCCACTGTCTGTTGAGATTTTTTTAGTTCCTTTTCCATATGATACTCTCGCAGACTGAACGATTGAACTGTCGTCTCCCATATAGTCAATAACTCTTATAAAACCATGATCTAAAGCTGGTACAGCCTCATATAGAATTTTTTCTAGTTCAACAACAGTGGCTCGTTTTGTTATATTTTTTTGAGACTGTAGCTCTTTAATTTCATTAATTTGGTCTTTTGTTAATTTCATGAATGATTAATCATATAATTATTCATTGCTTTTATATTAAAGATATTCTTTTTCAAATAAAAATTATAAAATTTATTAATGATTAATATAAAACAATTTATTTTTCCAAATAATAATTTTATTTATTTAATCATCTTTATAATTTCAAAAGTGGTTCTTTTCTTCTTATTAGATATTAAGTTAAGCCCTGTTAAGTACGGTTATCACCTTTTAGATATTTCTTTATTACAAAATGACTTGTTTCAATCACTTAAATACCTTCACTCTCAACCTTTATTATGGAATTTTTTCAATGGTTTAGTTGTAAAGTTTTTTAATGCAAATTTGAATTCAATCACGACTTTTATTACACTTTATCATTATTTTTTAACATGGTTTATTTTTTGCTTAAGTAGTTTATTACTGAACCAGTTTCACAAAAGTAAAAGATCTGAAATATTATTGTTTATTTTTGTTATCTTTAATCCAACACTAATTTTCTACGAAAATATATTTTCTTATGCACATACAACTTGTGCTTTATTTGCTCTATTATCTTACCTTTCTTTTAAAGTTTTTCAAAAAGGTGATAGAATTTATGAACTATATATATATTTAGTTTTATTAATATTAAGTTTGATATGGGTACTTTTTCAACCAATATTAATTTTTTTGAGTTTTATTCTGATATGTATTTATAAGAAATTTGATAAAATTCGATTAATAACTTTTTTATTGGTTTTTATTGTAAGCCTCCTCCCATCTTTAAAAAATAAAATTGTTTTTGATACCTTCATACTTTCCTCAAAAAGTGGCCAAGACTTTGGTACAGTTTTTTATGACTGGGAAAATTATTGTGGTCACCCTATTAAAGATAAAGAAAAATTTATAAAAAAATATAAAGTTAATTACAGCAGGGATTTTAATCATCCATCTTTGATTGGTGATATTTCACATTTTAATAATTTAGGTTTAATAGTTCTAGGGGAGGAATGTTTTAAAAAAACATTGAATAGAATAAAAAATGAACCTCTTTATTATGTAAAGGGAAGATTTTTAGCCTTTTTAGCTTCACATGGTAAATTTGGTTTTGATTATGTTTATCCAAATCCAGAAGGGTGGGATAAATATTACAAGGGACTAAAAGAAGTTTATGAAAACAAAAACTATAAATTAGTAAGGCAGTTGGTGGTATTTGCCCTAATGCTAATGATATATTCAACTTTATGTTATGTAACTTTTTCAAAAAGCTACAAAAAGATTAAACCAGGTTTATTATTAACTGGTCTATTTTATACCTATTTAATATCTGTTGGAACTTTAGCTGGTGGTACAGAACAAGAAAGAATAATGTATACGGGATTTTTTATTAATATCATTTTTTTTGCAACTCTTCTTGATATTTTGAGAAAAGGAAATTTAAAATAAATATGTCTGAAAAACTTGAAATATTGATGCCAGTACATAATGAAGAAAATATAATCAAAGTTTTAATTCCTGAAATTGATAATTATATCAACAAACAAATCGATTACTCTTTTATATGTTGTGAGGATGGAAGTAGTGATAATTCTCTAGAAGTTCTTCAAAAACTATCTGAAAAATATCCAATAAAAATTATTTCTAGTGAGAGAAAAAAAGGTTATTCGATTGCAATGCAAGATGGAATAAAAGAGGCACGAGCAGAATATTTACTTTTAATGGACTCAGATGGTCAAAGTAATCCAGCTGAAATATTAAATTTTTGGAATAGTAGAAAAAAAGCCGATATTATTAACGGTAATAGAGCGAATAGGAACGATTTCATGTATAGAAAAATTTACTCAAATATTGCCTTTGTTATTTACAAAATTTTATTTAACCTTCCAATAAAGGATCCAAGCTATGCTTACGTTTTAACAAAAAAAGCTGTCTATAAAAAGTTGATGAATTTTAAACCTGAAATGCCAGATGGTTTTTTTTGGGAATTTAATGCTAGAGCTTCTAAAAAAGGTTTCAAATTTTTTAATTTAGACATTATTCATAAGAAAAGATTATATGGTACTACAAGAATTTATAACTTGAGTAATTTGCCTAGAGTTTCATATAATAATTTTATTGGAATGATAAAAATTCGTTTTTTCTCTAAATAATAATTCTAGGAAGATTTATAATGTTATGATCAATAAAATTATAAGTAATTAAAAATAATTGCAAAAATTTTTCCATTATACCACTTTTAAATAAAGAGCTAAAATTTCCAATACCATAAAATCCTCCTCCTTGAGGTAAATACCAAAAAAATAAGTAAAAAATTAAAAATAAGATAATTAAATTTTTTAAAAAAAAATTTTGAAATAATTTATTATAAAAAAACTCAAATTTTATAAAATTTACATTTAAAATTAAATAAAATGATAGCATATGTATAAGTAATAAATGTATTGACCGTCCGTGATCTAGCATTACAATAAAGATGATAAAGCTTGGTAATATAAAATAAATATAATTTTTGAGATTAAACCTACTACTATAAAAAATACCCTTTAATACAAAATTGTGAAATAATAAATAAAATATAAATAAAGACATAACCAGACAAAAAAGTAACCTTATAAAATTATAAATATCGTGATAAAAAAAGTGCCATTTTATAAAACCACCAATTAATAAATTGA
Source organism: Candidatus Pelagibacter sp. (assembly GCA_045566995.1). Classification (GTDB taxonomy): domain Bacteria; phylum Pseudomonadota; class Alphaproteobacteria; order Pelagibacterales; family Pelagibacteraceae; genus Pelagibacter. Next base: position 4,774 of record JBJLDU010000009.1, on the reverse strand, counting down.
TGTTGCCCGCAACTTGATTTGGTATTACAGCATTAAAATCTTTTACTGATTCATTTATAACTAAAAGCTTATCATAAGAAACAGAAGAAAATAAAATTATTAGCAATGGTATTAAGAAAAAATAATAACTATTTAATAGGTTGGTAATTTTAAAATCAAAATTTTTTTCCTTTAAAAAATAAGATGAAAGCAAAATATGAAAAGGTAAAAAAAGTAATTGATTTTCATGAATAAATATATTTATGGTAATGATTGGAAATATTAAAAAAATTAAAAATTTTTTATAATTTGAGTAATTTAACGATTTATTTGAAATTATTAAAGCATGAATTAATATTGACAATGTAATAAATATATCTTTCACCATTATTACATTTGTCTCATAAACATAAAATAATAATAATGAGGGATTTAAAATTAAAAAAATTAAAAATAAATTATATTTTTTAAATTTAAATATTAATTTTAAAAATATTAACAATTGCAAAAAATAACATAAGAAAAAAATTTTAGGAAAAAAGGCTAAAGGGCTTATATTAAAGTTTTTATTTAAAAATAAGAATATTTCTCCTAATAACCCTCTTCTTACAAAACCAGCTGAATAATTTATGAATAAATTATTATAAGCCCATCTATCTCCAATGACATTAACAGATGACGTATAAAGTATCTGAATATAAAATAATGATAAAATAAGAAATAATAAATAAAATAGTAAATTATCTCTAGTTAGTTTGTTAAAGCTTACCATTAAAATTATTGATATTGTATATATTAGTCATATATTAATTATGTTGGTTTTCCAACTATAGCGATAAACGAATTTCGTAATAACCATTACGGACGTGGGGGCAGTACCCACCACCTCCACCAAAAATATGGGGGTGAATTAGGATCGACGGGTGTCTAAAAGTTATTCTTTCGTTCGGTATAGTTCCGCCGCAATGGACTAAATTATAAATGCTAACGAAAGTTACGCACTTGCAGCTTAATTAATTTATTAATTAAGTCACGGGGCTTGGGGCACCTGGCAACAGAACGCCCCCTCTTTCAATTTAGAATTGTTGTATATCAACAAACCTTACTTAAAATCCTCTACAAAGATTATTACGAAGTTTCTATCAGATTTAATCAATGAACTTAAAATACAATACGAAATTAGGGAGTAATAACAAAGTGGTCAGTTCAATCAGAAAAAATAAAACAACATAAGAAAAGAGTGAATTACACTATTAACAAACATGCGATTGATAGATTTAAAGTCGTCGCTGATAAAGATATGAGAAAAATGTCAAATATAGTTGAAAACTTAATTAGACGATATGTGGAGAGTAGGTTTAATTAGAACTAAGAAAATTTTGATAAAGTAATTGAGATTTATCAAATATATTCTTATCATATTCAATATTTAGTTCTTTTTTATTTGAATTTCTAAAAAATTGTAAGTCAATTTTTTTATCTTTTTCTAAGTTTATTTTTTTAAGAATTTTTTCAACATAATTTGGATTAACTAGCTCTTCATAAATAACAAAATAACAATTTTCATAAGATTGAAGTTTTTTATAGATAAAATCATAAAATAAATTCCATTGTTCTAACCAATAATTGATATTATTTAAATCACTGAAGTGAATTGGTTTGTTCCAGGGTTTATGATTTAAACCAAATTCATTATGTCCAAGATAATTCATATATCGTCTAACAAAATCATCTTCTTTCTGTAATTGACTAAAAAGGAGATGTTGATTTAAAAGTGAATTTGCATGTTGTAATGGTTCTCTAATAGGAATTAAAAAAATAGATTTGGGTAGTATTGATTGAATTAAATCTATTCTTTTATAATTAAGATTATTTTTGCTTAAATACTTAGTTTTTTTAATACTAAGTAAAATTAGTTGGATATAATTAACTAATTCATATTTAACAAATTTTTCATTATTATCAAAAAAAATTTCATCTAATGCCTCTGGACTATTATTATCAAAATCTATTCCATCTCCATGCACCCTTTCCTTTTTTGTACCATCTTTTTTATGAAATAATTTTGAAAAATGAGGGGACAATATAAAGGGTATATTATTATAAGTTAAAGAAGCATATTCATCTGAGGAAAATAAAAAATTTAACAAACTGGTAGTTCCAGATCTTGGCAGTCCAGTTATAAACACATGCGATTGATTTTTTACATCTTTATTTTTAAGATAAATTATTTTTTCAAGTTCAAATAATGATTTGTTAATATTTTTTTTACCAAGCACAAAATCATGTAGAAACTTTTGGATATAATTATAGTTTTGCATAAAACTTTTTTCGTACTAAATGGTGAATTAGAAAAAAAATACTTAGTTCTATGATGCCCAATATTGAGATGACTAAGTTTATAAAAGAATTAGATATTAAATTTAAAATCATCATAAAAACGAAAATAGAAGTAAGAATAACAATTATCTTTATTGAAATTAATAATAATGTTTTTGAATAATTGAGTATTAACTTTTCTTTTCTAAAATCAGATATATTTTTATATTGAAATAAGTTTAATATTTTTTGATAAATTTTTAAGTTAGATTTAACAATATTTATAAAATTAACTAATAGAATAAATTCATAGATAACTACAGAAGAACATATTAATAATATGTGATTAATCAATTTTGACTTGTTGTTGTTCTTTTTTTTCTTTTCTTTTTTTAAGTAATCTTTTTATCGGGAACCATATTAAACCAAAGAGCGCTGCAAAAATTGCAACAACTATACCAATTGTTGCTGCTATAACACCACCTCCAACGCCTGGACCTAAATACGCAAAAACAGCACTAGAATAAAAAAAATAAAATAATATTAATAAAATCAATCTAATCATTTTTTAAAATTTCGCGAATTTTTTTTGATTTTTCAAAATCAATCACTCTTGCCCACCACAAATCATAGATTTGTTTTTTTGAGTTAAGATTATTAAAAATCCAGATTACCTCACCTTCAGAACTAAGATAAAATATTCTACCATTCATTCTATCTTCAACTATTGCTGAACCATCTTGTAAAAAATCTACCAAACCATTAAGATTACTATCTATTTTATTTTCAATAAAGGTTTTTTCAAATTTTTTTGAAAAACTATTTGTTTCAAAGTCATAAATTATTATTTCATTATTTTTGACTAATCTTTCATTCTTATAATTATGAAAAGCATTATTATTATAAATTGAAACTCTACTTTCATCTAAAATATCAACATCATGTTGATTATAAAATTCTCCTTCAATAATTTTAATGATTTTATTAGTTGATGGGCGGTACAATATTACCATACTTAAGTTTCTTAAACTTAAAAATAAATCTCCCTTTTTAAAGTATTTCGTATCTTTTAAAACAGGTTGAATATCATTTAAATGTATAGGGTCTGATTTATGAGATTGTTGTGAGAAAATTCTATTTAAGTAACCATGCTCTATCAATATTTCAGTAACTGATTTTGAAAATAAAATTTTTCCATTTTTATCTAAAATATTTATTGCATCATCTGCAAAATTATAATTCTCAGTTGCATTATTTAGACCAACATATTCACCTACCAATTTAGAGTAGGGTTTGAGTTCTGATGGCACATAAATATTTTCTTCATCATCTAAATTAGTTGAGTGGTGAAAGACATCTTCGTCATTTACCCAGACAACATTACTATTGATATCTATTTTAACTAAAGGAGAGTGGGACTGAAAAATTAATTCACCCCGATTAGTAATTGAAGGATGCCACATATGAAATCTATTCACCCCTTTATCTCTTTTTAGATATTTAAATTCATCTTTAGATAAATCTATTTTTTTATAAATCTGTTCTATATTGGGTTTATAAGAATGAAGAACTTCAAAAGAATTTATATCCCTTATTTCAACTACTGACCTACCTAAATCACCATCATGACGAGAGATAAGTATTAAGTTATTTTGAGGGGGGTAAGTAGATAATTTTTTATCAAAAAATTTTAAATTTTCATAGATAATATCATTTATTGGAACAACAACATCGTCATCTATAGATTTATTTTTAATCATTTTTGCTAGAGTGACTGGAGCCGATGAAATTAACATCACTGGTTTTTGTAAAAATTGAAATTTTCTACCACCATCATAGTGATATTTGACAACTGCTCCAAATCCCATCATTCCAATAAAAGATAAATATAAAACAACAAAAACTGGATATGTAAAAAAATTTTTCATTTATTAATCAAATACCATAGAAAATTTAAAAAAAGAAAAATAATTAAACATCAGAGGTATACTGAATTCAATTATCTATTTTTTCCTAAATTAAAAGACAGACAAAAGTTATATGACAAAATTAGAAAAGATTTTGCACGAGTAAGTAGAAAATTAAACTTATATCTTAAAACAGGTACGCCAAGACCTCTCTATAGTTTCAGACATAGTTTCGTAACCTAAAGAGTTAGAAAGAATGTACCAACGAATGTTGTATCTATTCATTCAAATACGAGTGATGAGATGATTAGAAAATACTATCGTTCAAAGAGTGAATATCAAATGTCATTAGACCATTCTAAAGTATTTCCTGAAAGTGATGATTTTATTCAAAAACTAGAAAAATCTACTACGAAGAACCAAAACGAGAAATCCAACAAATAACACCTATATTTTTTGTATATAATAAAATTATGGTCGTTCTACAGAACGCCCCTTATAAAAATATAGTAAAATTTTAACGTATGAAAAAATAATTGTATACTTTTTTAAATTTTCCGTCTGAAAAC
>JBJLDU010000008.1:0-30555 GCA_045566995.1 Candidatus Pelagibacter sp. | reverse complement strand
CATTAATCTCTCATTATCATCACCCGGTGATAATATTGCTATTCTTTCTATTAAATTTCTCAATTCTCTGACATTTCCAGGCCAGTCATAATTAAGTAAGTAATTATTATCAAGAATTTTAAATTTTTTAAAATTGTTTGCTTTGCATATGTTCTCTATGAAATAGTCTATTAAAATTGGGATATCGTCTATTCTTTTATTTAATGGGTCTAATTTTATATTAAAAACATTTAATCTATGAAATAAATCTTCTCTAAAATTTCCAAATTTGATCTCTTGTTGAACATCTTTACTGTTTGTACAAATTATTCTTACATCAACTTTAATATCGTGATTACTATTTATTCTTTTAAATTTTTGATCAATGACGACTCTCAAAATTTTTGATTGTGTTTCGAGAGGTATTTCCGTAACTTCATCAATCAATAAGATACCACCCGATGCTTTCTCCAGTGCTCCATAAAAAATAGATCCATCATTTTTTTCTTCTCCAAATAATTCAAGTTCATATTTTTTTGCATCCAAAAGTGCTCCATTTATAACTATAAATGGACCATCTTTTCTTTTGGAATTTTTATGTATTTTTCTTGAAATTAATTCTTTACCTGATCCAGTAGGTCCACTAACAAATATTCTACTTTCTGATTTAGATAATTTATTTATCTGGTCTTTAATTGAGAGAATGTTTGAACTTTTGCCTACTAATTCAAAAGTGTGAAAAAGTTTTGTATTTAATGTTTTGTTTTCATTTTTTAAATTATAATTTTCAACAGCTCTATTTACAAAATTTAAAAGTCTCTCTTTATCGAATGGCTTTTGAATAAATTCAAATGCACCTGATTTTAATGAATTTACTGCCATCTCAATATTTGCGTGGCCAGAAATCATTATTACTGGTAAATCTGGATTTTTTGTCTTGATGTGATCTAAAAGCACAATACCATCGTTATCCCCTTTATCTAATTTGACATCAATAATTGCCACATCTGGAAGTTTTTTGTCAATTTCTGTTAACGCTTGATTAAAGTTAGCAGCAACTCTTGTTTTGTAGCCGGCATCTTTAATCAATTCATCAAGAATTAATCTTATATCTGCATTATCATCGATTATTAAAATTTCAGCTGACATTATTTAATATATGGAATTATGATTTGAATTTTTGCACCGTTTTTATGATTTAAAAATTTAATTGATCCATCATGATCACTAATAATTTTATCTACAATTGATAATCCTAATCCAGTTCCTTTTTCTTTAGTTGTAAAATAAGGTTTAATAATATCTTTAGTTTTTTTATTTTTAAATCCAATTCCGGTATCTATAATATTGATGTTTATATAATCTCTTCTTTGTCTTAATTCTATATCTATATTTTTGACAGTTTTACTATCTTTTTTAGCTTTTTCTTGAATACTTTCTACAGAATTTTTGATCAAATTAAAAAATAATCTATTGAATTGTTCATTATCAAATTTTAAAACTGCATCTTTTGATAGATGGTTAACCAATCTAATTGTAATCGTATTATCAAATTTGTTAACTAAACCAATATTTTCTTTAATAATTAAATTTAAGTTGTTAGGTTTAAACAAGGGTTTAGGCATTCTTGCAAAGTCTGAGAATTCATTTACTAAATTTTCGATTTGTTTTATTTGCTTAAGTATCGTTTTAAGATTATTTAAATATTTTTCTTTTCTTTCATTTTCAATATTTGGTAAATACTTAGTTTTAAGATTATCAATAGTTAATTGTATTGGTGTTAAAGGATTTTTAATTTCATGGGCTAATTTTCTTGCAACATTTTCCCATGCCTCATGTCTCTCATTAGTAAGTAATTTTTCCTGTTGGTTTTTTAATCTATCAATCATTGAATTAAAATTTTTATTAAGTCTTTCCATTTCAATATCTGCTTTTAAGTCAGGCACTTTTGTATCAAGATTTCCTTTACCTATATTCTCTGAGGCGGTTATTAAATTATTTATTGATATAAAAAATCTGGATGAAAATCTTATAGCAATAGTTATAGATAAAAAGAGTAGAAGTGTAACAAGCGTAACATAAATTATAGCAAATGAAATTCTAATACCTAAATTTTGATTTTCGACTGTATAATAAAAATTTATTGCTTCTTCAGATTTGATTAAATAGTTAGAGATATTTTTGTCTATATATTTCAAAACATATAAGAAAGTATTATCAAAACTCGACAGTCTTACAACAGCTGCAGATTTATTCTCAAATGTATTTATAATTTTTAATGGCCTATCATCATTTTTAACCATCTCCATTGCTCTATCTTCAATTTTTTTATATTGGGAGTCAGTTGCTGATTGAATTAAATTACCCTCAACATCAATTAAATGTAGTTGATCTATATCTCTTAAGTATCTTTGTGTATTCAGAATTATCTGAAATCTTTCTGGATTTGATTTGTATAAATCAAAATATTTGTTTAAATCAAAAGCGATCAAAACAATCTCAGATTCAATTTTATTTCTTTTCTCATCAACATAGTTTTTTGCTATTTCATAAGAGTTATTAACAGCAGTAGTAATTTTTTTATCAAAGTACTTATCCAGGGCAAAAGAAAAAATAAATAATGAAAATACCGCAATCAATAACGATGGTATTAAAGTAAACAGTGCAAATGAGACTATATATTTTCTATTGGCAACTGAGCCTCTTACATTGATATTATTCTTAATCGAGTTTTTTATATCTATAAATATTAATACAAAAAATAAAAGCACTAACACTATGTTGGAAATAAGAAGAATTTCGAGATTATCTTCATTAAGCTTTATAAAACTTTTATTGATAAATGTTAAAAATGTTAGAAAACCTAAAGAAATAGTTAATATAAATATAACTATTATAAACAAATTTCTTTTTAACAAAGCAAACATAATTTAAAAATATAATACAAATAATTTTATAACAATCATGACTAATTGTTTTATACTACTAGCTGCTGGCAAAGGTAAGAGATTTAAATCAAAAAATCCAAAACAATTTACAAAATATATGAATAAATCCTTGTTTATGTATTCAGTAGATAAAGCAATAAAGTCTAAGTTATTTAAATCAATAATAATTGTATCAAATATTCCAATTAACAATATTAAAGATAAATCTATTAAAGTGATTAAAGGTGGGAGAGAAAGATATCAATCATCACAAAAAGCTTTAAATTTTATTAAAAATAAGAAATTTACAAATGTTTTTATTCATGATGCGGCACGACCAAATTTTACAATTAAATTATTAAAAAAACTAAACTCAAACCTAAAAAAAAATAAGGCAGTAGTACCTTATGTTACGACAGATAATTCAACAAAATATAGAATTGAAAATAAAATCCAGAATTTGAATAGAGAAAATTTGCTATTCACCCAGACGCCGCAATGTTTTAATTTTAAAACTTTGTTCAATCTATCAAAATTAAATAATACAAAAATTACTGATGAGGCAACATTATTTTTAGATAATAAAAAAAAAGTTAAATTTATTAAAGGTGAAGAAAATAATTTCAAAATTACAACAAAGTCTGATTTAGAAAAGCTTAATATTCAAAATTTTTATGGGATTGGTTTTGATATACATAGATTAATTAAAAACAAAAAATTATATCTTGGTGGAATAAAAATTCCATTTCATTCTGGCCTACAAGGTCATTCTGATGGAGATGTAATTATCCATGCTATAATAGATGGACTTCTGGGTGCTATGAGAAAAAAAGATATTGGAACTCTTTATCCAAGCAACAAAAGAAGATTTAAAAATATAAGATCACCCAATATGTTATCTCCTATTTTGAAAAACTTACATAAAGAGGGATATTTTATAAATAATGTAGACATAAATTTAATTTGTGAAAAACCTAAAGTCTCAAGATATAGAGAAACAATTATCACTTCATTGTCCAATTTGCTCAGTATAAATAAAGATCAAATTAATTTAAAAGGTAAAACAGTTGAAAAGTTGGGTTTGATTGGAAAAGAAGAGGCTATCGCATGTGAAGTGATAGTATCTCTAAATTATTATGCTTAAAAAAATAAATTCTTTATTTGTTACAATGTTTGGTATTGGAAAATTACCAAGAATACCTGGCAGCTATGCTTCTTTAGTTACTGTTATCTTTTTATATATATTATTTCATATTTTTTCAGTACCTGCTGATGCTTTTTTGTTTTTATTAGTAGGTATTTTTATAATTTCACTTTTTGCAGTAAATTTATTTATTAAAGATTTAACCAATAAAGATCCAAAAGAGGTTGTTATTGATGAGTTTATTGGTCAATCAATTCCAATATGCCTGTATGAAATTGCCCATAAAGAACCAACAGATCCAGCAAGGGTGCTAACCTTTTATTTTATAATGTTTATTCTTTTTAGAATTTTTGATATCGCAAAACCCTACCCTGTAAGTTATTACGATAAAAACTTTAAGAATAGCTTTGGTGTTATAATGGATGATGTTTGTGCTGGATTATATGTAGTAGCAATTCTCGTCTTTTATATGATTATTACCTCATGAGTAATTTATCCTTTAAAATTGTAAAGTTACTAATTAAAAAAAAACTAACAGTATCATTTGCAGAATCCTGTACAGGAGGACTTTTAGCAAGTTCAATTACATCTATTAGCGGGTCATCTAAAGTATTTAATATGGGACTAGTAACTTATTCTAATAATGCAAAAGTAAAATTGCTTCAAGTTCCAAAAAAAACTATTACAAAGTATGGAGCAGTTAGCTATGAAACCTGTATATCAATGGTTAAAAGTTTAAGTAAAATTAGTAAATCAAATATATCAATCTCAATTACGGGTATCGCAGGACCAAATGGAGGAACAAAAGAAAAGCCAGTTGGGTTGGTTTACATTGGCTTAAAAAAAGGAAGTAAAATAATTATAAGAAAAAACCTATTTAAAAATAAAAAAAGAATTTCTATCCAGAAAAAAACTGTTAATGAAACTTTGAAAATTATAAAAACTATGATTAATTAGAAAAAATCATTGAAGTGATTACTCCATTGCCTTTCGATCTCCACTTATTTTTTTTTTTTATACTTTGATTTGATAATTCTAAGGACATTTCTGAGTATTTATTATTTGGAAAATATTTGTTGAAAAAAACAACCCAGTCTAAATTACCACCTTTATACATTGTTAAATTTTGAATCTTGGGGTCAGACCTTTTTGGCAGTCTTCCATCAGAGCCAGAATTAATTTTTGCGTAATATTGCAATGTTTTATACTCAAAATTTTCACTAATTTGTTCACATAGTCGATAACTTGTTCCTTTTTGAAGTTTTTCATTGGTTTTATTTTCATAAATAAAACCTTTTGAACAAGCATAATTTACCCAAACTCCCATTAAAAATTCCGCATTTTTTTTATAACTTCTTCCTTCAAGTTCATAATTATAAAGGTCATAACCTTGTGCTCTTAAAACTTCTAATAAATGTGTATAATCGTTCATCATTTCCATGCTATACCACATTGCTTTTTGACCTCTCGCAGCTGTATAAGGATAGACTCCTTCAGGTGTAGATTGAGCAAGGACTATTAAAGCCCTTTTTGCACTTTTAGAAAACAACTCGTTGTTATTTGTTAATATTGCAATTTTAGCATTTAAATAGTCTCTTATTATTGCATGTTGGTTAAAAAATTGACCAACACTATCTTTTTTAAAGTGCCTATTTCCATATTTTTTCATATAATTTTTGAACCATTTAACAATTGTTTCTTTATTTTTTTTGTTATCAGGAAAATCTTTTGTAACTATTAAATATGCGGTAATAAAGTCTGACATATCTAAATTCATAGTTAAAACAGCATCTTGAATACAACAATAACTATCACTATTATTTTTTCTTGTCTTCATAAATGCTTTGGCTTTTGCCCATTTTAAAATAAACGACTTAATCTCTCTCGCTAAATTTTCCTTAAATTTATTATCTTGATAGCAAAGATAGCTTGTCATCCAAAGTCGAATTTGTTGTGCTTGCTTAAGCGCTGCATCTGGCGCTCCAGATAGATCTTTTTTTTTATCATAACCTTTACCAACTAGCATAATTGGTTTTGAATAAAAAAAATCCATGCCAGGTCCCAAATCTCCATTAGCAACTCTTTTAATATTTGATTGATTGTAAAAAGCTCTACAAGAAGATCTATTGAAATAATCTTTTGGCAATACTTCACCAGGGTTGTTAATCTTGAAATCAATTGTGTCTAATTTTATAGATTTGTCTATCCAAAGGTCTTTACGACCAATTTTGTCATTGTATGAACGATTCTTTAAGTTTTTATAATGTTTTGTCGGGTCTATAGATCCATAATAATTAAATTCGGCGAATGAAGAAGATGTAAATAAATAAAATATAAAAAAATAAATTAAAATTTTCATTTATAAACTTTCTGCCCTTTTCTGGAATGCATCAGCAATTTTTTCAAGACCAAATTGAAAAGACTTGGTCATTAAAATATTCAAAAATTTATTTTTAATTTCAAAATCAACATCAAAAGTCACTTCTGTTAAATCTCCTTGCTCCTGAAATTTCCAATTATTCTCTAAATAATTTAAAGGCCCGTCAATATTTGTTACAAAAATTGTGTCATCTTTTTTATTGAATTTAACATTGCTTTTATAGGTATCTACAAAAGGTCCTTTTCCTATTGTTAAATCGGCAACAATAAGTGTTAAATCTCCCTCTTGTTTTTTTTCATAAACTTTTGAACCCTGGCAGAATGGAACAAATTCAGGGTATTTTTCAATATCTAAAACGAACTCTATAAGTTTGTCTTTTCTGTTATCAATTAATCTCTTAACTGACGCTTTTGGCATTAATGAATATTTTTTCTATTATTTTTAAGTTTATTAAAATCTTCATCAGCATGATAAGAGGATCTTGTTAAAGGTGATGAAGATACTAATAAAAATCCTTTAGATTTTGCTATTTTTTCTAGCTCTTTAAATTCATCTGGATGGTAATACCTGTTTAATGGAAAGTGCTTGGCCGAAGGTTGAAGATATTGACCTATAGTTAAGAAATCAACTTCTGCAGATCTTAGATCATCCATAACTTGAATTATTTCATCTTTTGTTTCTCCAAATCCAACCATAATTCCTGATTTTGTAAAAACATTTTTATTGAATTTCTTTGAATTTTTTAAAAGTTCTAATGATCCGAAGTATCTTGCCCCTGGTCTAACTTTTACATAAAGACTTGGAACAGTTTCAATATTGTGATTAAAAACATCTGGGTTTGCTTCTAACACTCTTTTGTAAGCTTCACCTTTTCTTAAGAAATCAGGTGTTAAAACTTCAATTGTTGTATTTGGATTTTTTTTTCTTGTTGCTACAATAACATCATGAAAATGGTTTGATCCGCCATCAGAAAGGTCGTCTCTATCAACAGATGTAATAACAACATGTCTTAAACTTAATTTTTTAACTGCATTCGCAATTTTAATTGGCTCAAATTGATCTAATTTTTCTGGTTTTCCAGTTTTAACATCACAAAACGCACATGCTCTTGTACATGTGTCACCCATTATCATAAGTGTTGCATGCCTTTTGCTCCAGCATTCGGTAATATTAGGGCAGTTTGCTTCTTGGCAAACTGTTACAAGATTATCTTTATTAACAACTGTTTTAGTTAAAAAAAACTCCCTACTATTTAGTAGCTTGGACCTAATCCACTCAGGTTTCTTTTTGATAGGATTAATTGGTTTATTTACTTTCTCAGGGTGTCTTGGTCTATTTTTGATTTCCATTATCTTTAATTATATAGGTAGTCTCACCTTCTTTTCCAAATAAAAACTTTTCTCTTATTAATATTTCTATGAAATCAAGATCTATATTTTCTGTTAAAAGTGAATTTTTGTGCTCTAAATCTTCTATTTTACTATTAAGAGTAATCTGATCATTTTTTAGTTGCTCATATATATCTTTTTTTTCCATATAAGAAATGAGACCTCTATCACCATCTAATAAATTAAAGAAAAAATAGATAAAGAGGAATGTGATGATAAGAATAAAATAGTTTTTTTTTAATTTTTCTAACATTAATCAATTTTATTCATTTTAGCAGATCTACCAAGGTCTTCTTCAATACGAATTAGTTGGTTATATTTTGCTATTCTCTCTGATCTTGCAAGAGACCCAGTTTTGATTTGATTTGATTTGGTGCCCACTGCTAAATCAGCAATAAATGTGTCTTCAGTATCGCCAGATCTATGAGAGATGATTGTTTTAAAACCAATAAGTTGAGCAAATTTTATTACTTCTAACGTTTCGGTTACTGTCCCAATTTGGTTCAATTTTATCAAAATACTATTTGCAGATAAGTTTAGAAAACCTATTTTTAATCTTTCAAGATTAGTTACAAAAAGGTCATCACCTATTATTTGTGTTTTGTTTTTTGTTCTATTAACAAATTTAGACCATGCCTTCCAATCATCCTCACCAAATGGATCCTCGATTGATTTAATTTGATATTTTTTAATAAGCTCTAAATATTTTTTAATTGATTGATCGACACTTATGTAATTTTTAGAATGAATTGAATATTTACTTTTTTTAATTAGTTCGTTTGCTGCAACATCTAAACAAATAGATACATCTTTACCATTTTTAAAACCTGATTTTTTAATTGCTTGAACTATAAGTTTTAAAGCACTCTCATTATCACTTATCATTGGTGCAAAGCCACCTTCATCACCTACATTAATAGAGTGACCAGCTTTTTTTAATAATACTTTTAAATTGTTTATTACTAAAAAACACATTCTAACAGCATCATTAAATGATTTTGCTTTATCAGGTCTAATCATAAACTCTTGTATTCTAAGGCCATTATCAGCATGTGCACCCCCATTAATAATATTCATTAAAGGAAAGGGGAGTTTAAAATTTTTTTTGACAATAAAATTTTTATATAAAGGTATTTTTTTAACTTTTGCTGATAATTTTTTTACAGCCATGGATACAGCTAATATTGTATTCGCACCTAACTTTGTTTTTTGTTTTGTGCCATCTAATTTTATAAGAATACTATCTATTCTCTCTTGGTCATGGATATTTTGATTTTTTAATTTTTTTGAAATTAATTTATTAACAGTTGCAACCGGTATTAAAACGCTTTTTCCTAGGTATTTTTTATTACTTTTATCTCTTTTTTCATAAGCCTCAAAAGTTCCTGTTGAAGCACCTGAAGGACAAATTGCTGAAGCACTTAAATTATTTGAAAATACCTCAGCCTCAATGGTAGGATTTCCTCTACTGTCATAAACCTGTCTTGCTACAACTTTTTTGATTTTACTCATTAATTATTTTTTAACTAAATTATCAATTTCTACAATTTGATTAATTAGCTCGTCTAATTTGTCTAAAGGTACCATGTTAGGACCATCTGATGGGGCATTATCAGGGTCCTGATGCGTTTCCAAAAAAATAGCTGCAACGCCTACTGCTACTGCTGCTCTCGACAAATACTCAACAAATTCTCTTTGACCACCACTTTTTTCACCTAGACCACCAGGTTGTTGCACTGAATGAGTTCCATCAAATACTACTGGATAACCATTTTTTGCCATGATGGGAATAGATCTCATATCTGAGACCAACGTATTATAACCAAAGCTAGCTCCTCTTTCGGTCACTAAAATATTTTCATTACCACTATCAGAAATTTTTTTGGTTACATTCACCATATCCCACGGTGCTAGAAATTGACCCTTTTTCACATTAATGATTTTATTGGTTTTAGCAGCAGCAATTAATAAATCTGTTTGCCTACAAAGGAATGCTGGTATTTGAAGAACATCTACGTGATTAGAAACTAGGGAACATTGTTCTTCATTATGTATATCGGTAAGAACGGGTACTTTAATATCTTTTTTGATTTTATCAAATACAGGCAAGGAGTTTTCTAAACCAGCTCCTCTTTTGCCTTTCAAGCTTGTTCTATTAGCCTTATCAAATGAAGTTTTATAAATAAATCCAATATTATACTTTGTCACAATTTCTTTAATTTTGCCTGCCATGTCCAAAGCATGTTGCTCGGTTTCAAGTTGACAAGGTCCAGCTATTAAACAAATTTTATTTTTGTTTGAAATTTCTATACCGTTACAATTAACTATTTTATTTTCCATTAAAAGATTTTGCAGCTTTAATAAATGATGAGAATAAAGGATGAGGATTTAAAGGTCTAGATTTAAATTCTGGATGAAATTGGACTCCAATAAACCATGGATGATTTTTAAGTTCAATAATTTCAGGTAATTGATTGTCAGGAGAAATTCCTGAAAACATCAAACCTTTTTTTTCAAATTTTTGCATTAAATTTATATTGACTTCATATCTATGTCTGTGTCTCTCCTTAATCATATTAGATTTATAGATATTTTTTATGGCAGAATTATTTCTTAGTTTTGCCTCATATAGACCTAACCTCATTGTTCCTCCAAGGTTTTTGTCGGTTCCTTTTATAATTTTTCCATCTTTGTTCCATTCATCAATTAATCCTATTACGGGAAAACAATTTTTATCTAATTCACTAGAGCCAGCTTTTTTAATTTTTAAAATATTTCTTGAAAACTCAATCATGGCCATTTGCATTCCAAAACAAATACCTAGAAAAGGTATTTTTTTCTCTCTAGCATATCTAATTGCCTCAATTTTTCCCTCTGTTCCTCTTTTGCCAAACCCTCCTGGTATCAATATTCCCGATACATTCTTTAATTTTGATTTAATTTCTTTTGATCTAAGTTTATCTGACTCAATTCTTACCAAGTTAACTTTAACTTTATTTGAAATTCCCCCATGCGTAAGAGCTTCATCAAGTGATTTATAAGCATCTTTTAAGTTTACATATTTGCCTATGATAGCAATATTTACAGTTATTTTTGTTTTTAAAACTATATTTGTAATTTTTTTCCAAGGTAGCAAGTTTGGTCTTTTTCTAGATTTTATTTTAAAGAATTTTAAAACTTGCTTATCTAATTTTTGATTAAAGAAACTTATTGGGGCTTCATAAATAGTTTTTACATCAACTGTTTCTATAACATTAGCAATGTCCACATTACAAAATAAGGATATTTTTCTTCTTTGATCTAAAGGAATAGACTGTTGAGATCTACAGATCACTATATCAGGTTGAATTCCTATACTTCTTAATTCTTTAACAGAATGTTGTGTTGGCTTTGTTTTAATTTCATCTGAAGATTTTAAAAATGGAACAAATGTCAAATGAATAAATAATGATTTTGATCTGCCATTATCATTTGAAAACTGTCTTATAGCTTCTAAAAATGGTAAGCTTTCAATATCACCAACCGTTCCTCCAATTTCACAAATTACAAAATCTTCATTTGTTATATCTTTTTTTATAAACTCTTTAATTCTATCTGTAACATGTGGAATTACTTGAACTGTTTTTCCAAGATAACCTCCTCTTCTCTCTTTTTTTATAATATCACTATAAATTCTACCTGTTGTTATGTTGTCAGATTGTTTAGCTGAAATATTTGTAAATCTTTCGTAATGTCCTAAATCTAAATCAGTTTCAGCGCCATCGTCAGTTACAAAAACTTCACCATGCTGAAAAGGACTCATTGTTCCCGGATCTACATTTAAATATGGATCCATTTTTCTTATTCTCACCTTATAGCCTTGTGATCTAAGCAAATATCCAAGTGATGCTGATGACAAACCTTTACCTAGTGATGAAACCACGCCGCCAGTGACAAATATATATCGCGCCATGGAATTATGTTATAGCTAATGAATTATAAAAATAAAAGTATTAATTATTATTTTCCGGTAATTTAGGAGCATCGTCTGCATTTTCTTCAATTTTATCAATTACAGACGTATTTGAAGGAAGATCTCCTCGTGAAATAATAGTCAATCCTAGACTACAAATTATGAATAATGTTGCAACTATTGCCGTTGCTTTAGTCATAAAATTCCCAGCCGACCTTGAAAACATAAAGTTATCTTGAGAAACTCCAATACCCAAGGCTCCGCCCTCAGATTTTTGAAACAAAACCAGCAATACTAGAATTGCTGCTAATATTATATTTATAATTAATAGTATGTTTTCCACGACGCCTAAATAATTGATTTTTTCATTATATCAATAAATATTTTTTCATTAGTTGATGCTCCACCAACCAAAAAACCATCAATATTATCGATTCTCATTAAATTTTTTATATTTTTTGGGTTTACAGAGCCTCCATATAAAATCTTAGATTTTGTAAATTTTTTTGAAATCTTTAAGGTGTTTCTTATAAAACTAATATTTTTTTTTAAATCATTTTCACTAGGAATAATGCCTGTGCCAATCGACCAAACAGGTTCATATGCAATTATAACTTTATTTAAATTCTTTAAATTTTTTAAACCTTCAAGTAATTGTTTTTTTAAAACATATTTTGTTTTATTTTTTCTTTTATCAATCAATTTTTCGCCTATGCATAAAATGACATTTAATTTTTCATTAAGTGCAGACTTAATCTTTAAATTAATTTTTTTATTATCATTTTCTGCTCTTGTTTCTGAATGTCCAATTATAACAAACTCACCCCCTAAATCTTTAATCATCTTTGAGCTTATAGCTCCAGTGAAAGGTCCATAGTTTATTTGTGTATGACAATCTTGAGCACCAATTTTGATATTTGATTTTCTTGTTTTATCTACAAAAGATTTGATCAATGTATAAGGTGGACAATAAATAATATTGGCTTTAAGTTTCTTTGTTTTTGAATAACTTATTACTTTATTTAATGAATTAACTGACTTAACTGACCCAAACATCTTCCAATTAGCAATGAAATACATATTATTATTTGTCATAAAGATTAATATAATTTATATGTTTATTTTTTTTTAGATCAATAAATAAAGACTATAGAATATGATAAGTAAATTAAGAGGTTTCTCAAATTCAAAATTAGCTGGGGTACTTGTCGGAATTATTATAATTCCATTTGTATTTTGGGGCATGGGCAGTGTTTTTAGTGGAGGAAATACTAACAACGTTGCTAAGATTAATAATGAAGCAATCTCATCAAAAGATTTTGTAAATTTTATAAACGAGTCGAGACTCACAAATGACATTATAAAAGCAAACATAGATAAAAATATTATTGAAAATATTTTATCAGAATTGGTATCTGAAAAATTAATTGAGATGGAAATTAAAGAATTAAATGTATCAATGTCAGAGGAGGCATTGGCAAATAAAATAAGATCTAATTCAATACTACTTGATGATAATAAGAAGTTTTCAAGAGTTAAGTATGAAAAATTTCTATTAGAAAATAACTTAAGTGCTTCGACATTTGAAAATTCATTAAAGAAACAAGAGCTAAAAGAAAATTTATTTAATTATATTAGTGGAGGAATTAAGTCGCCTTATTTTTTAAAAAATAAAATATATATCAATGAAAATAAAAAAATTGAGATCGAATTTTTAGATTTAGACTTAGTTCATGATAAAACCGCAACTAAATTAGAAGTTGAGGATTTTATTAAAAATAATCAAGAAATTTTGAAAATCGATTTTATTGATGTGACTTATGCAAAAATTACCCCTAAAAATCTAATAGAAATAGATGAGTTTAATGATGAATTTTTTAAGAAAATTGATGAAATAGAAAATAATATTTTAAACGGATCAAATATTAGAGAAATTAATGAAATTTATAATTTCAAACTAAATGAAATTAACAATTTTGTCTTGAATGATGATTCAGATGAAATACTTGAAGAAATTTACTCAAAAAGAAACCAAGATAAAATACAACTAGTTGACAAAAATGATTATTATCTAATTTTTGAAATATCAAATATTAACAAAAAAATTCCAAACAAAACAGATCCAAAATTTTTAGAAAAAGTTAAAAATAATGTAATTTTGAAAAAGAAATTTGAATTTAATAAAAGTCTTTTTGAAAAAATTGACGAAAAGATATTTAATGATGATGAGTTTTTGAAATTATCAAAAGATACAAATAATATTAAGACTATAAATATTAAAAACAGTAATGATTACGAAGTTTTTGACCCAGATTCTTTAAAACTTTTATACACATTACCAAAAGAAAGTTTCTCATTAGTAACTGGGGAAACAAATAAAGTTTTTCTTACAAAAATTAAGAATATTTATTATTCAGATATGGAAAAAAATACTGATAATGTTGAAGAATATTCTACTAAAGCAAATAACGATATTATTAATGATGTTTATACATCTTATGATCTATCTTTAAATTCAAAATATAAGGTAAAAATTTTCAATCAAACAATTGACAGAGTTAAAAATTATTTTAGATAATGTTGAATATTGATCTAAAGTTATTTAAGAAAAATCACAAAAAAAATAAAAATCAAGTTCTTTACCATGCAATAAAATCAAATGGCTTAAAAGAAATAGAAAATTTAATTAACAACTTTTTAAATGTAAGAAATAGCTTCGTATTCGAGTCTGTTGAAAAAGGTTTCATAAAAGGCAGATATACAATTTTTGGTAAAAATCCTGATAAAATTTGGGAATTTAATAATAATAACTGTGTTTTGAAGTATGAAAATAAAAGAAAAAAATTAAGAGGAGCTCCAAAAGATAATATTGAGAAAATAATCGAAAATTTTAATTTTAAAATACCAAGTGAATTACCACCAATTAGCTCAATTATATCAGGGTATTTCTCTTATGATACAATAAGATATATTGAGAAAATTCCTAATACGACAAAAGATGATCTTAAAATTCCTGATGCAAGAATTTTGAGACCAAAAAATCTAGTTGTTTTTGATAATGTTAAAAAAAAATTATTTTTTATAGTTAATTGTTTTTTTGATGAAAAAATAAAAAATTATCAAGTTAAGTATGACCAAATTCAAAAAGAAATAGAAGAAATGATATTTTTGGCAAATTATAGTTACAAGATAAATCAGTCAAAAACTAAGATTTCAAAACCGAAAGTTAAATCAAATATTTCAAAAAAGAAATTCCTTAGTAATGTTTCTAAAGCTAAAAATTACATTAGAATAGGAGATATTTTTCAAGTTGTTCTAAGTCAAAGGTTCGAAACTGATCTTAATAAAGAACCATTAGATATTTATAAAAAATTGAGAATTACTAACCCTTCCCCTTTCATGTATTTTTTTAACTTTGAGGATTTTCAAATTATAGGTGCAAGTCCTGAGATACTTGTGAGACTCAGAGATAATAAAATAACTATTAGACCTATTGCTGGCACAAGACCTAGAGGTAAAAATAAAAAAGAAGATAAATTTTATGAAAAAGATCTTTTAAAAGATAAAAAAGAGCTTTCTGAACACTTAATGCTTCTTGACCTTGGAAGAAATGATACTGGAAAAGTTTCTAAAATTAACTCAGTTAAAGTTACAGAAAGTTTTAAGATAGAGCGATATTCACATGTAATGCACATAGTCTCAAATGTTGAAGGTGTATTTAATAAAAAATTTGGTAAATTTGATACGTTATTAGCTGGTTTCCCTGCTGGAACGGTTTCAGGCGCACCTAAAATAAGAGCTATGGAGATTATAGATGAATTAGAAACGACTAGAAGAAAAGTTTATGCTGGTGGTATTGGTTATTTTTCTGCAAATGGTGATTTTGATACTTGCATTGCGCTTAGAACAGCAATTTCAAAAAATAAAAAATTTTACGTACAATCAGGCGCAGGAATTGTTGCTGATAGTAAACCTATTAATGAATTTAATGAAACAGTTAATAAAGCAAAAGCTTTAATTAAGGCTTTGGAGTAAAGAGTATGAAAATAATTTTAATTGATAATTATGATAGCTTTACATTCAATTTATATCACTATCTTTCATCCTTTGCTGAAGTTGATGTTTTAAGAAACGATAAAGTAGATCATCATTACATTTTAAGAAAAGGATATAATAAAATTGTAATATCTCCAGGTCCTGGAAATCCTAATCAATCTGGAAATTGTTTAAAGATAGTAAAGAATTTATATAAAAAAATGCCAATACTTGGTGTTTGCTTAGGCCATCAAATCATTGGTCAAATATTTGGTTCTAAGATAATTCAAGCTAAAGAACTTGTGCATGGAAAAACAAGTAATATTATAAATAAGAAAATTGGAATTTTAAAAAATTTACCAAAAAAGTTCTCAGCTACCAGATATCATAGTTTAGTAATTGATAAAAAAACCTTATCTAAAGATTTAAAAATTACATCTAGTACATCAGATGGGACAATAATGGGTGTTATGCATAAGGAATACAAAATCCATGGGGTTCAATTTCATCCTGAAAGTATCAAAACAAAATATGGTTTAAAAATTTTAGAGAACTTTGTAAAAGAGTAAAAATGGATCAATTTTTAGAAAAGCTAAGAAATAAAATAAATTTAGATTTTGATGAGAGTAAAAATGCATTTAAGATTTTAATGAATGGTGAAGCTAGTGATGAACAAATTTATGATTTTTTAACTTTATTATCAGATAAAGGTGAGGTTTCAGATGAAATAGCTGGTGGTGTATATATATTAAGAGATAAGTCAAAAAGAGTAAAAGTTGAAAACTGCATTGATACTTGTGGTACTGGTGGAGATGGAAAAGATACTCTTAACATTTCAACTGCATCAGCACTGTTATTAGCAAGTATGGGTATTAAAGTAGCAAAACATGGAAATAAAGCAGTTTCATCAAAATGTGGGTCAGCTGACGTTCTTGAAGCCTTAAATATAAATATCAACTTAGAACCAAAACAAATCGAGGAACAGATTAAAAATGATAATTTTGGCTTCATGTTCGCGCCAAATTACCACTCGGCAATGAAATATGTTGGTCCAACAAGAAAAAAAATAGGAAAAAGGACAATTTTTAATATGATAGGTCCATTAAGCAGCCCAGCACTTGTTGAGAGACAGGTAATTGGTGTTTTTGATAATAAGCTTTTAAAAGTTTTTGCGAATGCACTAAAAAATCTAAATTTAAAATTTGCATGGATTGTAAATAGTGAAGATGGTCTAGATGAAATATCACCTTACGCTAAAACTAATGTTGTGCAATTGAAAAATAATGAAATATCTGAGTTTATAATTGATCCAAATGAGTTAAATGTTAATGCAGATAAATTTGAAAATTTAGTAGGAGATGACGCTAAATTTAATTCTGATGAAATTTTAAATATTTTTCAAGGGAAAGATAATGATTTTTCAAAAGCAGTATGTCTAAATGCTGCAGCAGGATTAATAGTTTCTGAAAAATATGATGATTTTAAAATTGCTTATAATTATACCAGAGGTTTTATTTTGTCTGGAGCTGCATTCAAATATTTAAAAATTATACAGAATGTCTGAAAATATTCTTCAAAAAATAATTGATCAAAAAAAGATTAAAATTGAAAAATTAAAACGTGAAATAGATATTAAGAGCTTGATAGAATTAATTAATGAAAAAAATTTTTTTTTTGATTTTAGAAAAAAAATACAAACCAATATCTCAGAAAATAAGATATCCATAATTGCTGAAATAAAAAAAGCTAGTCCATCTGCAGGTATTTTGATAGATGATTACGACCCAGTAAAAATTGCAAATATATATAACTCTAAGAACGTCACTTGTTTGTCTGTATTAACTGAGGAAGACTTTTTTTTGGGAAATCTATCTCATATTTCTGAAATTAAAAAAAAAATTGAATTACCCATTCTTTGTAAAGATTTTTTTGTTGATAAATTTCAAGTACCTTTAGCAAAAAGTTACGGTGCTGATGCAGTCCTGATTATCTTAGCCGGTATTTCTGAAAAAACTGCTGATGAAATTTACGAGGAAGCTTTAAAGTATAATATGAGTGTAATTGTTGAAGTTCATACAATTGAAGAGGCAGAAAAATCGTTTAAATATCCTGATGCTTTAATTGGTATAAATAACCGAAACCTAAAAACTCTTAAAACCGAGATAAATACAACTTATGATATATATAATGTTGTTTCAAACCACTCTTCCCCTCTTATTTCTGAGAGTGGTCTAAAAACAAAAGATGAATTGCTTGATATAAAAAACAGTACCTCAATCAGCACTTTTTTAATTGGTGAATCACTTTTAAAAAACTTAGAAAATAATAATATTTTTTCTCTTTTATAGGAATTTTCCTCTATTTAACTTGCTTTTTAGCTGTTGTATTAATTGAGGAACTTTTATAGAACATCGATGTACTTAATTTGTTCTATGTTAACTAAAAAACAAAAAAACCTGCTTCTCTTTATCAACAAAAAGTTAAGATCTACAGGTGTGTCCCCTTCATATGAGGAAATGAAAGAATCATTAAGTTTAAAATCAAAATCTGGAATTCACAGACTTATTAGTGCATTAGAAGAAAGAGGCTTCATTAAAAGATTAGCCCACAAGGCGAGAGCATTAGAAGTAATTAAATTACCTGAAACTGCG
This sequence comes from Candidatus Pelagibacter sp., assembly GCA_045566995.1. Lineage (GTDB taxonomy): Bacteria > Pseudomonadota > Alphaproteobacteria > Pelagibacterales > Pelagibacteraceae > Pelagibacter. Next base: position 12,099 of record JBJLDU010000008.1, on the reverse strand, counting down.
TCTGCAAACGATATTTATAATAGTTTTTCTCCAAGCGTTATTAAGGGAGGATTAGATGAGGAAAATTTAAATAGTTCTGACGATACAGAAATCCCGGTTCTTGGAAAAATTGCTGCAGGAACTCCAGTTGAAGCTATACAAAATGAAGTTTCACGAATTCCGCTGCCAGCAAACATTGAAAAAGATGGAGAATTTTTTGGTTTAAAAGTCCAAGGAGACTCCATGATTGAAGCTGGAATTAATGATGGCGATACTGTTATTGTTAAAAAAGCAGATACAGCAGATAATGGAAAAATTGTAGTAGCTTTAATTGATGATCATGAAGCTATGTTGAAAAGAATTAGAAGAAAAGGTAAAACTGTTGCATTAGAAAGTGCAAATAGAAATTACGAAACAAAAATTTTTGGCCCAGATAGAGTGAAAGTTCAAGGAATTCTTGTATCTTTATATAGAAACTTTCAGTAAAATAGTCTAAATAAACTCAATGAAAAAAGTAGCAACTAGATTTGCTCCTTCTCCTACCGGTCCTCTTCATATTGGTGGAGTAAGAACAGCTCTATTTAATTGGTTATACTCAAAAAATAAATCAGGTAAATTTTATTTAAGGATAGAAGATACTGATAAAGAAAGATCTAAAGAAGAACATAAAATTCAAATAATTAACTCTCTAAAATGGATGGGAATTGAACACGATGGTGAAGAGTATATTCAATCAAAAATGATTGGTGAACACGTAAGTATTGCTAAAAGATTATTAGAAAATGGAAATGCCTATAAATGCTTTTGTAGTACAGAGGAAATAGAGGAACAAAAAAAAAGAGCTAAACAAAAAAAAATTCCTTATGTGTATAATAGAAAATGGCGTGATATTTCTGAAGATCAAGCCCCAAGGGATATAAAACCAGTCATAAGATTTAAAAGTAAAATAGAAGGAACCTCTATTCTAAAAGACTTAGTTCAAGGAAACGTGGAGATTGAAAATAATACTATTGAGGATTTTGTTATTTTAAGAAATGACGAAACACCGACATATAATTTATCTGCGTCAGTTGATGATCATAATATGGAAATGACGCATATTATTAGAGGAGATGATCATAAAATTAATACATTTAAACAAATACAGATATATGAGGCACTAGGATGGGATATTCCAGAATTTGCTCACATACCTCTTATTCATACTATAGATGGCAAAAAACTATCAAAAAGAGATAATGCTTCAACATTAGAAGATTACTCAAAAATTGGAATTCTACCTGAGGCGCTTAGAAATTATCTTCTAAGGTTAGGATGGTCCTATAAAGATAAGGAAATTTTTAACTTAGATGAAAGTATAAAACTTTTTAATTTAGAAGGAATAGGTAAATCACCTTCAAAACTTGATATGAGTAGAATTCTTTCTATGAATGAATATTACATAAAAAATAGTGAAGAAAATATATTGTACAAAAAGTTAAAAGAATATTGTGAGATGTATAAAGATAGAATTAAAGAAGATAAAGAAAATACAATAAAGAGCTCATTAACTTTTTTAAAAAATAAAGCAAAAACACTTGAGGATATATTTAACAATTCTAAATACATATTAAATGATGAAGTTATTTTTAATGACAATGATAAAGAACTGATAAACGAAGAAGCAAAAAAAATAATACATATATTTAAAGAGAAGATTTCAAAATTAGAAGTTTTTGATAGAGAAAATTTAGAAGAAATCATAAATGGGTTAATAAAATTGAATAATACAAATTTTAAGGGTGTTGGGCAGCCATTACGAATAATGTTAACAGGATCTAAATTTGGTCCAGGAATATATGATATAATATTATCTCTTGGAAAAAACGAGGTAATAAAAAGATTAGGAAATATAGGATAGGATAATATTTGATGCTTCTTCAGACGAAGAGCTAGGAGAAGTCAAAGTTTCAAGAGTTTTTTTTATTTCATCTTTTTGTTTGGCAATTAAATCTGGTTTTTTTAGAAAATAGTAAACACTTTTAAATATTTCCTCAGCATTACATTCAGATTGAATCAACTCAGGGATTACTTCTCTATTATTGATAATATTAATCATATTAACAAAATTTATATTTAATAGAAATTTTGCCAAATAAAAATTTACAAAATTCATTTTATATATAATTATTGATGGAACATTCATTTTACATACTTCCAAAGAAACTGTTCCAGATTTTACTACCGCAAAGATTGATTTTTTTAAAACTGCAGTTTTAATTTTATCATCATTAATAATTTCTAGATTTTGTATGTGTTCTTTTGAAATATAACTCGATATAAGTTCTTTATTTTTATCAGTTGAATGAAATATGAAATTATAATTGGGATCTTTGATATTCATTTTTTTAATAAAATTAATAAGAATTGGCATATGATGGTTTATCTCTGAAGTTCTGCTTCCAGGAAAAATTGATATAATTTTTTTTTTATCTAAAAATTGGTTTATCTGGATATTTTCATTAATTTTTTTATCTAATAAAGGATGGCCTACAAAAGTGTTGGTTAGTTTTTCTTTATCAAAATATTCTTTTTCAAACCTAAAAAGTAATAAAATATGATCTATAAATTCCTTCATTTTCTTTACCCTGCCCTCTCTCCATGCCCAAACTTTAGGGGCAATAAAATGAATTATTTTTATTTTTGGATTTTTTTTTTTTACTAGTTTTGCTACTCTTAGTGTAAAATCTGGACTATCAACACTAAATAAAATATCTGGGTTAAATTTCACGACTTCATTAACAGTATCTTTAATTTTACGTTTTATTTTAAAAAAATTTAACAATATATCGGTAAAAGCTATATAGGTTATTTCTTTTTGTTCATAGATTGTCTTTATACCTAATTTTTCCAAGTTTGTTCCACCAACACTTAAGAACTCTAAATCAGCTTTTTTTGTTTTTATTTGTAATATTACTTCTGACGCTAATTTATCCCCCGATGGTTCACCTGTAAGAACAAAAATTTTTTTCATATAGCTATAAGAAAGAGTTTATTTTGATTAGCATATTTAATACAGGCTTCTTTATTTAATATAATATTTTGATTTGATTTAATAACAATTCCCTTGATGCCAACCTCATTACAATCTTTAAATGTATCAATTCCTATTGTGGGTAAATCTACCCTTAAATCCTGCTTTGTTTTAGGTAGTTTTATTAAAATACCTTTTTTTATTTTGGATTTAGTGACAGATTTTATCATTGCTTTTGTGCCTTTTCTTGTTTCTTTAGAAATGATTTTATTATCTCTTATAACCATTGCTTGTGTATGATTGTGCGAATTTATCTTTTTTAATTCTTTAATTCCTTTAACTATCTCTTCCCTTTCAAGTAAAGTTGGTCTAGTTTTTGAATAAATTCCCTTCTTTAATGTCAACTCTGGGTTGAAGGTATTTAATTTAATAACTTTAATTTTATTTTCAGACAAAATTTTAATTAAAACTTTTAATATTGCTGCATCACCTTTTTTTGACGCTTTAACTATCCTTGGAATGTAAAATAGTCCTCTTAAGTCTAATTTTAGTTTTGATATTTTAGGTTTAACTATATTTCCGGCAAATATCACCTTTTTACATTTTTGTGATTTAATAAGATTTAAAATCTCGCCAAATTTACCTATGTTAATGAAAAAACTATTCTTTTTTTTTTTAAATTTGTTATTTTTTGTAAGATCTATGATGAAATATTTTATCTTCTTTTTCTCTATTTTTTCAATAATTTCATTTGGTAGATCTTTTTCTCCTAAAAAAAGTCCTATCATTATTTGTTACTTGGAAGTGATATTGGTCTCTTTTTGTCTGTATTGATAAAACCAAGTATTTTTTTTACAAACTCATTTTCTTTAAGATCATTATTAAGTTGTTCTATATTTTCTCTAAAACTTGGAGTTTTAAATATTATTTCATAAGCTAGTTGTATTTTTTTAATATTTTCATTTGAAACTTTAGATCTTCTTAATCCAATAAGATTTAATCCCATTAAATTATTTCTATTACCCATTGATAAACCAAACGGAATGACATCACTCAAAACTCCAGTCATCCCCCCTATCATCGCATACTCACCTATTCTAGAAAATTGATGTATCGCACAACTTCCACCCACTATTGCGTTGTTTTGAATGGTAACATGCCCGCCTACTTGAACGTTGTTAGCTAAAACAACATTGTTCGATATCATACAATCATGTGCTACATGGCAATAAACCATTAATAAGTTATTATCTCCAATTCTGGTTATTCCGCCACCCTGTTTTGTTCCAGGATTTATATTAACATACTCTCTAAACTTATTGTTATTACCAATAACTATTGAATTTTTTTCTCCTTTATATTTTAAATCTTGAGGAGGGGTTCCAATAGATGAGAAAGGATATATTTGGTTATTCTCTCCTATCTTTGTATTTCCAACTATATTTACATGAGAATGTATAATTGAGTTATTTCCTATTTCTACCTCTGGACCTATAAAACAATATGGTCCTATCTTAACATTATCTGAAATTTTTGCTTTTAAGTCTACAATTGCTGTTTTATGGATCACACTTGATTGATAACAAATTTAAAATTTATTTCCTATCAACTATTACTACTGATTATTACTTTCTATCAACAATTGTTGCTGACCATTGCGCATCTGCCATTTTTTTATCACCAACAAAAGCTGTTCCTTTATACTTCCAGACTCTACCATGTGATCTTATAGCCTCAATATTAAGTTCTAGAATACAATCTGGTATTACTGGATTTCTAAATCTAGCTTTTTCAATTGTCATTAAAAAAACTAACTTATTTTCATACGTAGCTTTATCTAATCCATTTGCAGTTAAAGCAGCAGCAGCTTGTCCAAAAGCTTCAACTATTAGAACGCCAGGCATTACCGGTTCTCCAGGGAAATGTCCATTAACAAAAAAACTATCTTTCTTAACATTTACTATGGCAGTGGCAGAGAAAAGTTTTTTAATATTTCTTAATTCATCAATTAATAACATTGGTTCCCTATGAGGGAGAAGATTTTTAATTTGTTCTTTACTTAAATTAGTCATTTAGTTTACTGTCTTTTAAAAAGTTTCTAATATTTTTTGCAGGGTATCCCATTACTTTATTATTTGCAGGGATATTTTTGATGACACCACTTCCCCCTCCAATTTGCACATTATCGCCAATAGTTATATGACCAGAAATTCCAGACTGTCCTCCAATCATTACTTTATCACCAATAGTTGAACTGCCAGCAAATCCAACCTGACCAGTAATTATACAATTTTTTCCAATTCTAACATTATGCGCTATATGGACTTGATTATCTAAAAACGTTCCATCGCCAATAATTGTATTTGTCAATGATCCTCTGTCTATTGTGTTATTACACCCAATCTCCACATTATTTCCTACAACTACCATTCCTACATGTGGGTATCTTATATTTTTTAATTTGTCAGGGAAAAAACCAAATCCTTTTTTACCTAAAATTGCCCCATCAAGAATATTTGTATTATCTCCGATAATAGTATTCTTAATAATTACATTACTACCAATATTACAATTTTTACCAATTTTTACATTTTTTTCGATTATTGTATTATGTCCTACAGAGCATTTTTTACCGATAATAACATTTTTTCCTAAAAGAACATTTTTACCAAATTTAGTATCAGGGTATTTTTTTTTATTGAAAATTCTTAAATCAGAATCAAAATGATCATCAAGTGCAGAAGGATAAAATAATGCTGTAATCTTTGATACAGATAACAATATATTTTCTACATATATCACATTTATCTTTTTAGGCATAAAAGATGCAAATTTTTTACTTGTAACGATTAACTTGCATTTTGTTTTTTTTAGTGAGTCCAGATATTTAATTGAATGAAAAAAGAAATATCATTTAGTTTAGCAGTGTTTAAGTCTTTTATATCTTTGATATCATAATTTTTTTTTGCTTATTTAAATTTAGTATTGAAAGAACTTCATTAATCTTAATATTATTTTTTTTTTTAAAAAAAAGATTTTTCATTTAAAATTCTAGCTTTGTAATATTATTATTTAGTAATTTAATTATCTGATTTGTTATATCTAGATTTTTTCTGCCAACAACGATGTTTTTTTTTGGTATTACGATAGAGATAGAATTTTCATCAACATATTTAGTAATAATTGGATTTAATGCCGACAAAATTTCCTTAGTCTTATTTATTTTTATATTATTTAATTCTTCTAAGGAAACTTTCTTGTCAGACCTATATTTTTGAACTTCCGAAGTTAATTTTTTTAATTTTTTTTGAAATTGCTCTTTATCTAAAATATTCTGTTGTGCTATTAAAGATTTTTCTTTATTAACCAGATCATTTTCAATTTCCTTGTATTTCAATGAATTTTTATTTTTAACTATTTCTAAATAAGTATTAAGATTTTTTCCTACATCAGATGAATTTAAAATGAAATTAATATCAATATAAACAATTTCTGCTTTGGAATTTAATGTAAGGATATTTAATAGGATAAATATTAAAATTTTTTTTTTCATTTTTAAAAAGAAGTTCCTATTCTAAATCTAAAAGACTCTTTTTTATCAGAAGGTTCACTAGAAAGTGGAATAGCATAAGAAAATGATAACGGCCCAATAACTGTAAACCAATTTACTGATACTCCTGTAGAAGAGCGAATTTTACTTGACTCCAGGGAACTGTCATAATCCACTTCTCTTAATGTAGCTGCGTCAAAAAAAAGACTAACATCAATATTTTCATAACCACTAAAAACGTTAGGTAAAGTAGAATTTAAATTAAGTGCAGATCCAAAATTTCCACCTACGTATTCATCTCCATCTTTTGGTCCAATCTTTCCGGTTTCAAATCCTCTTAATTTACTACTAGGTATATATACTCTTCTAGATACTCTTACATCATCGTCTATAGAATTTACCGATTTAAGAAACCACTTTCCTGATAATATTAAATTATCTGATACAGAATGATATTTTGAAAAATTTATGGTATTACTAATTGAAAGATCATCCGAATAAATTGGAAGAACTTGTTTAAAGTTAATATTATAACCATCTGTGGGTTGGAAATTTTGATCAAGTTTATTCAATGTTATCCCATAAGAGAGTAAATTTTCCAAATAATCACCTTCTTGCTTCTTTTTGTGTGAAGACGCAGAGGAAGAAGTTTCCAATTTTTCATAATAAGCAGATATATCAAGGTTTACAAACAAATCAGAATATTGCTCAAAACCTGTGCCTATACCAAAGCCTGTTCTAGACGTTTTAAATCCTCCTGTAGAAAGAAAGTCTGAACTAGTACTCTCAATAATAGTATTTAAGGATCTATCTGTATTTTTAAAATTTGGGTTCTCAACTTGAAATTTTCCTTTAATTTCATCTTCGGAAACAAGTATATTTGTTTTTAATTTTATACCTTTTCCAAGATAGTTTTTTTCTTGTATACCAGCAGAAATTGTTGCGCCTGAGGTTCCGGTTCCTGCGCCAGCAAATATTTCTCCTGTTGGTGATTCTTCTACCATAATATCAATAACTTTTTTTTGATTATCTATTTTCGATGTTTTTATATCCGAGGATACAGATTTAAAGATACCTCTAGATTTAATATTATTAATAGATTTTTGAAATAAAATTTTGTTAAAAGGATCTCCTTCATCAACTATTAATGAATTTCTAATAACTTTTTCTTCGGTTATAAAATTACCAAAAATATTAATTTGTTCTACATAAAATTTTTCTAATTTATTAAATTTAAAAATAATATCAATTTTATTTTGATTTAAAACTGATAAATCATATTTTGTATTTAAAAAAACAAATTCTTTTTGTAGGGCTAAATTATCAATTTCATCAATTAACAAATTTAATTTTTTTAAAGAATATTTCTCCCCCTTAAGTTTTAATAATTTTTCATTTAATTGAATAAAATTTTCTGTATTAAAATTTTCATTATCTTCTAATGATATATTATTAAAATAATATTTTTGACCTGCATCAATATTAAAGTTTAATTCAAAAAATTCATTATTAATATTTTTGGCATATGATGATTTAATTTTAACGTTAAAATATCCCTTATTTTTATAATATTTTTCTAGAAATATTTCATCGTTTTTAATTTTGCTTTCATCCAAATATTTATTTGAAGTTATGAACTTCCAAAACTTTCCTTCTTCAGATTTAATAACATTTCTAAGTTTGCTATCTCTAAAAATTTTATTTCCTTGAAAATTTATTTTTTTAATTATTGCACGTTTACCTAATTCAAACTCATAAATTAGATCAACAGAATTATTTTGATTATCAATAATTTTTACTCCGACATTGGCAAAGTAAAAACCACTACCTCTCACAACATTTAATAAAAGATTTTTTTGTTTTTTTATATTTTGTTGAAGAAAGGGATATTTTTCACTCTTTTTTGTTATATCTGATAATTTAGTAAATATAGATTTACTTTTAATCCCATTTATTTTTATTGATTGAACAATTGGATTTTCTTCAATATCAATCTGAATAACATCATTAATAGTAATAATTTTAATATTTTTGAAATAATTGGTCTCATATAGGTTTTTTATCGCATTATTTAAATCCTTGTTTTCTATATTACTCTCAAGATTTAAACCTGAAAATAGTGTAATTGTCTCTAAGGTGAGTCTTTCATTTCCTGAAACCTTAATTTCATTATATTTTTCTGCGTAGCTAGAATTAAATAAGAAAAGTAAGTAAATTAAGAATATAAAAAAAATATATTTAATTTTCTTTGTCATTATATTTTAAATATTTTTCAACATATTGGTTGGTTCTACTTACCATATCCTTAATATCATCAATATTTTTAGGTTTTAAGTCGAAAAATTTTGATAAAAATGGTTCTTTTATTAAATATAACATGAATTTATGTACTGAAAAATAAGAAATTTTATTTTCTAAATATTTTTTGACAAGAAGATCATTTATTGAGACTAAAATTACCTCAAAATATGTATTATTGAAGTTGCAATTTAATATTTTTAACAGAGGGAAATTTTTTTTTGATGGTTTAATAAAATTATTTCCATTTAATTTATTAAAATTAAAATTATGTTTTTGATTATAATTATAATTATTTTCATAAATTGCATTAGTAATGGGAATCTCCATAGTTGTATTATGAGCTAAAAATTTTGTTAGTCCATTTTTAAAATGTACAATCGCATGTACATATGATCTTGGATGAATTAAAATTTCAAATTTATTGATATTCAAATCAAAAATTTTACTAGCTTCTATAACTTCAAAAATCTTATTCATCATTGTTGCAGAGTCTATTGTTATTTTCTTTCCCATTTTCCAATTAGGATGTTTTAAAGCTAGCTTTGGTTTTATATTTTTTATATTTTTTAGTTTTTTATTTAAGAAAGGACCTCCAGACGCAGTTAAAAATATTTTTTTAATTAGATTTTGATTTTCTGATTTTAACAAAGTCCATATAGAAAAATGCTCTGAGTCTAGAGGTATAAAATTTGTTTTGTTTTTTTTACATTCTTTATCTAAAAGTCTCCAACCACAAATAATTGATTCTTTATTTGCAGTAGCAAAGTTTTTTGTGTACTTAATTATATTTAATGATGGTTCTAATCCATCAATTCCCGAAATTGCATTAATAGTTAGAAATGATTTTTTTTTATTTTTTTTTAAAGCATCTTTAATCGTTAAATATACATTAATTTTTTTTTTTTTGAATTTATCAAGATTTTTTTTATATTTTTCTTTATCAAATATTACAATTTTATTAACATTGTATTTCAATGCCTGTTTAAGGATTTTATTGACGTTCTTATTAGTAGTTAATAACTTTATATTAAAATTTCTTTTATCTTTATTAATTATTTTTAAAGTGGTCGTACCAACTGACCCAGTCGATCCTAGTATATAAATATCTCTTATCATTTATATTGAAATTAAATAAATTCCTAAAGGTAAACCTAAAAGAATTCCATCTATTCTATCAAGTATTCCTCCGTGTCCTGGTATAATATTACCTGTATCTTTAATTTTAGCTTTTCTTTTAAAAAATGAAATAAGTAAATCTCCTAACTGTGAGATAAAAGAAACAGAAATTATTAATGTTATCACATTTAAACTAAAGCTAAATTGATTGTTCAAAGAGATATAAAAAAGGTAACAAATAATTAATGGTAGTATAAATGATCCAACAACCCCAGAATATGTTTTGTTTGGACTAATTTTATTAAATTTTTTTCCACCTATAGTTTTGCCAACCAAATATCCTCCAATATCAGTCAGCGAACAAATTAATAAAATAAATATCACAGAAATAATTTTTTCTTTATTAAACGGAATTAAATAACTCCAAATTAAAAATGAAAAAAATGTCATATAAACTAATAATATTGGGATTATTAGTAAAATTAACAATTTATTATTTTTAAATATTTTTTTAAATATTTTTATAAATTCGTTTAATGAAAAGAAACTTAATATAAAAAGTAATAAAAATAAAAATATGGAATGCGATAACGATATACATATAATAGTAAATAAAAAGATTGAAGAAAAAAACCTTTTTGAAAACTCACTCATTTAATGCCACCGAAATTTCTTTTGACCTGTACAAAATTTGAAATTATTTTATTGAAATCGTTAATGTTAAAGTCTGGCCACAACTTTCTTACAAAATATATTTCTGTATATGATAACTGCCATAATAAAAAATTGCTAAGCCTTTTTCTATTGCCAGTTCTAATTAGTATTTCTGGATCTGGAATACCTTTAGTGTAGAGATATTCCGATATATTTTTTTCATTAATTTTTTTTGATAAATTATTTAATTTTTTTATAGATTTCACAATTTCCTCTTTAGAGCCATAATTTAAAGCTATATTAATTTGAATTTTGCTATTTATACTTGTTAGTCTTTCAGCTTGTATTAATCTAATTTTCAAAGATTTTGGAAATTTACTTAAATTTCCTAAAATTTTAAGTTTAATGTTATTTTTAATCAAATTATCTAGCTCTTTTTCTATATAGGTTTCTAGTAAATTTATTAGAAATTTTATCTCTTGATTTGGTCTTTTCCAATTCTCAGTAGAAAAAGTATATAATGTTAAATAATTTATTTTTTTCTTTAAAGCAGCATTAATGATATTTTTAACAACTTCTATTCCTTTAGTGTGACCAAAATTTCTTGAATTTTTTTTTTTAATTCCCCATCTGCCATTTCCATCCATTATTATGGCTACATGAGATGGAAAATTCATATTGTCATTATTTCTTTTTCTTTAGTGGAAACCCTTTCATCAACAATCTTTATTTGATCATCTGTATATTCTTGAATAATTTTTTCTTTCTTTTTTACATCGTCCTCAGATATATCTTTGCTTTTTGATAATTTTTTAAGTTCATCATTAGCTTCTCTTCTTACATTTCTTATCGATACCTTGCATTTTTCACCCATTGATTTAATTATTTTCTTCATTTCAGATCTTCTTTCTTCGCTAAGATCTGGAACTGGTAATCTAATTAGCTGACCGTCAATTTGAGGATTTAATCCTAATTCAGATTTTTTTATTGCGGAGTCAATTAATACTACATTACTCACATCCCAAACTTGAATATTGATCGTACGAGGTTCAGGTGTTGTAATACTACCTAATTGATTAATTGGCATTTTTTGTCCATAAACATCTACCTTCACAATATCTAACATGCTCGCATTAGCTCTTCCGGTTCTAAGAGATGATAATTCATGAATAAAAACTTCAAAAGTTTTTTGCATTTTGGTTTTATAAATAGTTTCTTCAAACATTACTCTCCAATTTTTAATCTTATAAAATTATTTACACTTAAATTAGATATTTCTAAACTGTTAATTACATCCTTAACTTTCATTTTGGGTTCCATTACCCAATCCTGCATCATCAAACTATTTTCATCTTTAAATTTATTTATTTTACCTAAACTAATTTTCTTTACGATATCCTCAGGTTTACCAGAAGTTTTCAGTTCTTCCTCAATTAATTTTACCTCTTTATTTATTATTTCGTTATCAATCTGATCTGGATTTAAG
>JBJLDU010000007.1:0-32918 GCA_045566995.1 Candidatus Pelagibacter sp. | reverse complement strand
ATTGAACAAACTGTGTTAACAAAAACCAAAAAAAAATTAAAGCCACTTTCACTTTTTTTATGGCTAATTTTATTGATTACAATAATAATTTTTGCAACAAATATCCATCAAACAAATAAAAATCTTCAATATAAAAGTATAAAAAAAACTCTTAGCAACGTTTACTTACAAAAAACATTTGCAAAAATAACTTCTGAACTAGAGGATAGGTATACAGAATTCGAGTATATTATTAAAGATGGTGACAACTATGAGAGTATAATTAATAAATTAAAAATACCAAAAAATGAAAAAAAAATATTTCTTGAAACAGTAAAAAAAAATAAAAAAATAAAAATATTAAGACCTAATCAAAAGATCTATTTTAAAATTGATAAAAAAAATAATGCTAAGATTGAAAAATTTGTAATTGAGATTAATAAAAAAAAAATAATAATCTATGAGAGAGATTATAATAAGAATATTTTTAATTCAAATATATTAGAAAAAGAACTCACCAAAATAATAGCATATAAAGAAAGCATAATTACTAAAAGTCTATATCAATCTGCTTTAGAGTTAAAAATAAAGCCAAATATCATTATTGAATTTGCTAGGTTGTATGGTTTTCAAGTAGATTTTCAAAGAGATATTTGGAAGAATGACAGTTTTCAAATTATATATGAAGAATTCTTAAACAAAGATGGAACAGTAATTGAAACAGGCAATATAATATTTGCTAATTTAAATTTGCAAAATCAAGATCTTAAACTTTATAGACACGAGTATGAAAAAAATAAAATTGATTATTTTGATGAGAATGGGAAAAGTATGAGAAAGACTTTAATGAAAACCCCTATAAATGGTGCTAGATTATCATCTTCGTTTGGAAAAAGGAAACATCCTATTTTAGGTTTTACAAAAATGCATACAGGAACAGATTTTGCTGCACCAACTGGTACACCTATACTTGCATCAGGAGATGGATTAGTGGTGAGGGCTCAATGGTGTGGAGGTGGAGGAAATTGTGTAAAAATAAAACACAATAGAGTTTATCAAACTATTTATGCGCACATGTCAAAGTTTGCTAGAGGGATAAAGAAAGGTGCAAGAGTTAAACAAGGTCAAATAATTGGTTATGTTGGTTCTACAGGTCTATCTACTGGTCCACATTTACATTATGAAGTTATTGAAAATGGAAGAAAAATAAATTCACAAAAACTTAAGCTTCCTTCTGGAAAAATATTAAAGGGAGATCAACGTAAAATATTTGAAGTAAATAAAATTAAGATTGATGTTTTAAAATCTGATCTAATATCGAAAATGTAATTTATTTCGTTGGCGCTTCTTCTAGTTCTTTATTTTCAATATCAACTTTTACCTGATTGCTATCAGTGACATCTGGGGTTTTATCATTAGAGTTTCTCGAATTTTCTTGAGATATAAGAATTCTAGAAAAATGTTCCGAATGCTGCAAATAGTTCTCAGACAAAATCTTATCTCCATTTGATAAAGCCTCTCTAGCAAGATCATTATATTTCTCAACTAGTTTAGAAGCATTTTGATTATTCTTGCCTGGGTGTCTTCTTTTAAAAGAGGATCCATTACCAAAATCACCATTTTGCTTATGTCCATTTCCGTTTCTTCTAAAACCCCTATCTCCATTTGGTTTAAAACGCCCACGTCTATTGTTATTTTTGAAATTGTTCATTATTGTAATTTAGTACTTACTATGCATCTGTCTTTTCCAGATAAATCTTTAGATATTTTATTAACGTAGTATCCATTTTCATTTAGTATTTTTGAACATTGATTTTTTTGTCTATGTCCAATCTCAAGTATTAATTTTCCGTTTATTTTTAACAATTTTTTACTTTTTATAATTACTTTTTTTAAATCTCTAAATCCATCAGAACCTCCTGATAATGCTAGCATAGGTTCATGGAATTTTATATCATCATCTAATCTGTTTAATTCAATACTATTTATGTATGGAGGATTAGATATTACCAAATCATAGTTATAAGATTTATATTTGTCAATATCGATATTAATAAAATTAATTTTATTTTCCAATTGATGTAATTTTGCATTAGTTTTTGCAACATTTATTGCATTTTTAGATATATCTATTGCTGTTGCAATAGATTTTGGCCTTTCTTTTAACAGAGAAACCACAATACAACCTGATCCTGTTCCAATATCTAAAATTTTTTTTGACTTCTCTGTTGGTAAATACTTTAAAGTTTCCTCTATTACTAGTTCAGTATCTGGCCTTGGAATCAAAACTGATTTGTTGGTTAAGAACTTATGTTTCCAAAAATGTTTATAACCAAGAATATATGCTATTGGTTCTTTTTCATGTCTTCTTGATAAATAATTTTTAAACTCTGTTATATTTTTTTTTTTTAATTTATTATTTGGGTTTAATAATATTTCTTCTCTTTTTTTGTTTGTTACTTTTGATAAGATTAATTCAGCATCTAAACATGGATTTTTAATTTTATTTTTTTTTAAAAAATTACTTCCTTTTTGTAAAATCTCACTATAAGTCATGTTTATATATTGCTAAGTTCATTTTCTTGAGCTTGAATAACTAAGTTCTCTATCATCTCATCAAATATTTCTCCTTCCATAAATTCAGATAATTTATGTAAAGTTAAATTAATTCTATGATCTGTTACTCTTCCTTGGGGAAAATTATATGTTCTAATTCTTTCTGATCTATCTCCAGTACCTATTTTACTCTTTCTGTCTTTAGATCTTTCTTCATCTCTTCTTTGTCTTTCTAATTCATAAATTCTTGATCTAAGAATTTTTAAACCTTTTTCTTTATTTCTTATCTGCGATTTTTCATCTTGTTGGCTTACAACTATTCCAGAGGGGATATGTGTAATCCTCACAGCAGAGTCTGTTGTATTTACGCTTTGACCTCCAGGACCACTACTTCTAAATACATCAATTCTTAAATCTTTGTCCTCAATTTTTACGTCAACTTCTTCAGCTTCTGGCATTACTGCAACTGTAGCAGCAGATGTATGAACTCTTCCTTGGGTTTCGGTATCAGGAACTCTTTGAACTCTATGAACTCCACTTTCATATTTTAGAGAAGAATAAATATTTTTACCTTTGATTGATGCTATTACTTCTTTTAAACCTCCAGCATCGCTTTTAGATATGGATATAACCTCTAGTAACCATTTTTTTTTATGACTTACTTTTTCGTACATCTTAAACAAATCAGATGCAAATATGCTAGCTTCCAGTCCTCCTGTTCCAGCTCTAATTTCTATCATTGCATTTTTAGTATCAGCTTCATCTTTAGGTAACAAAAATAATTTTATTTTTTTTTCATCACTTTCATTTTTTTTTTCAAGCTCATTTAATTCACTAATAGCCAAATCTTTCATCTCTTTATCTGTGTCATTATCATTAATTAAATTTTCTAATTCACCTTTATTTTTCTGAAAATTAAAGTAAGAAACTGCTTCTTTAATAATGTCACTTAAATCAGAGTATTCTTTTGACTTTTCTGCAAATGATTTTTTGTCGATTTCTTGTGAGGATAGCTCTTTTTCCAATTTGGAATGTTTTGCTATTAAATCTTGAACTTTTGATAAAGGTACCATTATTTGGCTTTTTCAATTTCTTCTGCTTTTTCCTCTACCAATCTAATAACTTTTAAAATCATCTCATCGCTTGATATTTTTTCTGATACAATTCCATTTAAATAAAGCATGTTATTACCCTTTCCTCCTCCAGTAATACCTATATCCGTTTGAGCTGCTTCCCCTGGTCCATTTACTACACATCCAATTATAGATAAAGAAATAGGAGTTTTTATATGAGAAAGTCTATCTTCTAACGTTTTAACAGTTTCAATTACATTAAAAGCTTGCCTAGCACAAGATGGACAGGAAATAATTTTTACCCCTCTATTTCGTAAATTAAGTGATTTAAGTATTTCATTTCCAACTTTAATTTCTTCTACCGGGTCGTCCGATAAAGATACTCTTATAGTGTCTCCAATACCACTCATAAGCAGTGATCCAAAACCAATAGAGGATTTTATACTCCCAGGTAAAAATGTCCCTGCTTCAGTGATACCTAGATGCAATGGATAATTAGTTACCTTAGAAAGTTGTCTATAAGCTTCAATAGATAAAAATACATCAGAGGATTTGACGCTCACTTTAAATTCATAAAAGTCAAAGTCTTCAACAATATTAATATTTCTTAATGCGCTCTCTACTAGAGCTTCTGGACATGGTTCTTTATATTTTTCTAATAAGTCTTTTTCTAAAGATCCAGCATTAACACCAATTCTAATTGAACAATTATTATTTTTTGCAGCAGAGATTACTTCTTTAATTTTTTTTTTGTCTCCAATATTTCCAGGATTAATTCTAAGACAAGCAGCGCCACTCTCAGCTGCTTCTATTGCTCTTTTATAGTGAAAGTGAATGTCAGCAACTATTGGTATAGAAGTATTTTTAATAATATCTTTAAGAGCTTTCGTTGAGTCTTGATCTGGACATGATACCCGTACAATATCTGCTCCCGCTTCCTCAATTTGCTTGATTTGATTTACAGTTTCTTTAACATCTTTTGTTAAAGTATTGGTCATTGATTGAACAGAAATTGGATTATCTCCTCCAACTTTTATATTGCCAACATTAATTTCTTTTGTTTTTCTTCTTTTTATTTCCCTAAAGGGTCTAATGTTCATAAATTATTTATTTAATTTAAATTCTTTGTGAAGAGAAGATATAGCTTTTTGCACATTCTTTTTATCTATCAAGACAGAAATTTTGATTTCTGAAGTAGATATTACTTGAATGTTTATTTTTTGATTAGCAAGGGACTGGAACATTCTATAAGTAACTCCAGGAGTAGTAACCATTCCAACTCCAATTATTGAAACTTTTGAAACATTCTTATCAAATATCAAATCTCTAAAATTTATTTTTTTGTTTTGTAAAATAGTTTTTTTTGTTTTACTTAGATCATCTGATTTTATTGTGAAAGTTAAGTCAGTTTCTTTTCCATTAGCAGAAATATTTTGCACTACCATATCTACATTTATAGAATTTTCAGACAGAGGTTTAAAAATCGATGCTGCAATACCTGGTTTATCTCTTACACCTAAAAGAGTAACTTTAGCATCATTAGTTGTATTTGAAATACCAGTTATAATCTTATTATTTATTATATTTTTTCTTTTTGTTATTAGAGTTCCCTCATTATCTGTAAAGGAAGATCTCACCTCTATATCTACCCTATTCAACCTTGCATCTTGAATTGAGTGAGGTTGCATAACTTTAGCTCCAAGAGAAGCCATTTCTAGCATTTCTTCATAGGATATAACTTTTATTTTTTTAGCTGACTTAAGTTTATTTGGATCTGTAGAATAAACACCATCCACATCTGTATAAATTATACATTTCTCAGCATTGAAAAACTTTGCAAACATAATTGCGCTTGCATCTGTGCCGCCCCTGCCAATAGTAGTTATTCTATTTTTATTATTAATACCTTGAAATCCTGTGATTATGGGAATGCCTCCTTTTTTTAAATAACTTATGATTTGACTCTTGTTAATTTTATTAATTCTTGAAAATTTATACTTTCCCTCAGTACTAATCGGGATTTGCCATGACATCCATGATCTCGAATTGAAACCTTTATTAATTAATTCTCCTGAAATTAAAGCACAGGATACTTGTTCTCCCGATGAAACTAAAACGTCATACTCTGAGTCTGAAAAATTTTTGCTAATTTTTTTGGATAAATTGATTAAATTATTTGTCACACCACTCATTGCAGAAGACAGTACAATTACATTGTATTTTTTTTTATATTTAGCAATAATTTTTGCAACTTTTTTAATTCTATCAGTTGTACCAACTGAAGTACCCCCAAATTTTAATACAATTATTTTCATTGATAATTTTTTTTAATATAAATTAAAATATATTGATAAAATACATCTTGATTGTAATGTCAATAAACAATGAAAAATAACACAATAAATAAAAAAGAAATAGAAAAATTTTCAAAAATAGCTGAGGAATGGTGGGATCCTAATGGAAAATTTAAGCCATTACATAAATTTAACCCTATCAGAATCAAATATATAAGAGATACAATTTTATCTGAATTTAAAATTAAAAAAGAGCATCAGCCATTTAAAGGCTTAAGTATTTTAGATATCGGATGTGGTGGTGGATTACTTTCAGAGCCCATGGCTAGACTTGGAGCAGATGTTGTTGGTATAGATGCTTCTTTTAAAAATATACAAGTTGCTAAGTATCATTTAAAAAAAAGTAAACTTAAAATTAAATATTATAATTCCTCTCCAGAAAATTTAAAAATTAAAAAAAGATTTGATATAATTCTAAATATGGAAATTGTTGAACACGTTGAAGATGTTGATTTTTTTATTAAAGAAAGTTCAAAATTTTTAAAAAAATCAGGTGTGATGTTCATTGCTACCTTAAACAAAACACTTAAATCATACTTATTTGCGATCATAGGGGCAGAGTATGTTTTAAAGTGGCTTCCAATAGGCACTCATGATTGGGAAAAATTTGTTAAACCAGAGTATTTAAAAAATATTTGTAAAAAAAATTCATTAAAATTAAAAAAAATTGATGGAATGACTTTTAACCCTATCTTAAATAGATGGTCTGTTACATCTGATAAATCTGTAAATTATATTTCAGAATTCAAAAAGGTTTAATTTTTGTCATCCTCAATCCACGGTATAATATCAGTTTCTATACCTTCTTCTCTTAATTCCTTGACGTCTTTAAGAGAGGCACTGCCATAAATACCTTTTTTTGGTTTCTTTTTATCGTAATGAATTGATCTTGCTTTATAAGTAAAATTTTCTCCAACATACTCAAAATTATCTTTTACAAATTTTTTATAGTCGGAAAGTTTTTTTCGAACATCTTTATATTTTTTTATTTCTTTTAAATTTTCTTTTTTCTTGGTGTTCAATAAATTAGGAGACATCAACGACTTTTCAACATTTATTGAATCACAGGATTGACAACTTAAAAGTTTTAATTTGAGCAACCTATCGTATTCATTTGAGGTACTAAACCAACTTTCAAATTCTTGGTTACAATCTTTACATTTTAGCAAATATTTTATCATGATTATTATTTAAATATTAATCAATGAAATTTCAATATAGTTAAGTCCTATAATCAGCATTAATTTCAATATATTTTTTTGTTAAATCCATAGTGTACGATTTAAATTTTTTATTTCCCTGTCCAATATCAACTTTTATTTCAATTGATTGGCCTTTCATATAATCCATAACTTTTTCTTCGTCATAAAATTTGTATAAAGAACCTTTGTGATAAATTTTATATGGTCCAAAAGAAATAGATAATTTTTGTTCATTAATGTTAGAGTCACTGTTTCCAATTGCCATAGCTACTCTCCCCCAGTTTGGATCTTCTCCGGCAATTGCTGTCTTAACTAATAATGAGTTTGCTATTTTAAAAGATATATTTTTTGCATCTTTTTCAGTTCTACAATTAATACAATTAATAGAAATAAATTTAGAAGCTCCTTCTCCATCAGATACAACTTGCTTGGCTAAATTTAGTAATACTTCATGAACTGCCTTATTAAAATTTTTAAGTCTACTATCACTATATTTTTTAATTTCTGGATGATTTACTTTGCTAGTTGAAAATATAGAAACCATATCATTTGTGCTTGTGTCACCATCACATGAAATTGCGTTGAATGTTGTCTTTATATTATTTTTTAAGACATGATTTAAAACTGATGAGGATAGAGTTGCATCAGTAAATATATAGCCCAATGTAGTTGCCATATTTGGATAAATCATACCTGAGCCTTTTGCAATTCCATAAATTTTAATTTTTGATGAACCAATTTTTGTTTCAGCCATTGATACTTTAGGCTTTAAATCTGTTGTGATTATACCCATTGCAGCTTTCATCCAGATTAATTTATTTTGTGTATATTTTATTTTCTCAACTAATTCTGGTAATGAAATTTTAATTTTTTCTAATGGAAATTTCTCTCCTATAGTGCCTGTGCAACCAAAAAGTATTTCATTTGAAGAAATTTTTTTCGGAGTATCTTCATCTCTTTTCTGTAACTCCGTTAATTTTGAGGATAAGTTTAAAGAAATTTTCCTCAATGCGTCATAGCCTTCTGGACCTGTTAATGCATTGGCATTTCTGGTGTTAACTAATAAAGCAAATATTTTTTTTGCTTTAATTTTTTTATTCCATTTTAGATTTTCTGATATTAATTTTGATTGGGTATATACAGAGGCATAGTTTGCACCATCTCTAAAATAAAATAAAACTAATTCATCTCTCTTAAATTTATATAAGCCAGCACTGACTGCAGAAATTGAGACTCCATCAATATGATCTAAATCCTGGAAATCAACAATTTTAGAGCTTTGACTGCCAGTATTTATAAAATTGTTTATGTTAAATTTCATGATATTTAAAATAATTAATTAATTACTATATATTTCTAATATTTAATTTTATATCAAAATGTTCAACCCACTTAATATATTTTCAAAGCTTATTAAAAGCGGAAATGAAAAGGAACTAGGCCGAATTCAACAAATAGTCAATAAAGTTAATCTTTTAGAAAAAGATTTAGAAAATTTATCTGATGAAATGTTCCCAAAAAAAACTGAGAAACTAATTGAAGATATTAAAAATGGAAAAAGTTTAAACGAAGTATTACCCGAAGCTTTCTCAATGGTTAGGGAAGCCTCTAAAAGAATTAGAAATGAAAGACACTTTGATGTTCAGCTAATTGGTGGTGTTGTAATCCATGAGAATAAAATTGCAGAAATGAAAACTGGAGAAGGTAAAACTTTAACTATAGCTCTAGCAGCTTTCCTCAATGCTCTAGAAAAAAAAGGTGTCCATATAGTAACTGTTAATGATTATTTGGCTAAGAGAGATAGCGAGAATATGGGTAAGATTTATGAGTTTTTAGGTTTAACCTGTGGATATATAAATACTGGGCAAGATGATTTGGAGAGAAAAGAAAATTATTCAAAAGATATAACTTATTCTACTAATAGTGAATTAGGCTTCGATTATTTAAGAGATAATATGAAATTTTCAAAAGGATCCATGGTTCAAAGAGAACATAATTATGCGATTGTTGATGAAATTGACTCTTGTTTAATTGATGAGGCTAGAACACCTCTAATAATTTCAGGAGCAACAGAAGATAAAACAAACCAATATATAGCTGTTGATAAACTTGTGAAAAATTTAAAAGAAGAAGATTTTGAAATAGACGAAAAAGATAGAAATATTTTATTAACTAATAAAGGTGTGGATAATGTTGAAAGTATATTTTCAAATGCTGGAATACTTAAAAATAAAAATTTTTATGATCCAGAAAACCTACATATTGTTCATTTAGTTAATCAATCATTACGTGCAATCCATCTTTTTCAGAGTGGTAGAGATTACATTGTAAAAGATGGACAAATAATAATAATTGACGAACAAACAGGTAGACAATTACCTGGAAGAAGATTTGGTGATGGTCTTCATCAAAGTCTAGAGGCAAAAGAAAATTTAACAATTAATGCTGAAAATCAAACTTTAGCATCAATTACCTACCAAAATTTCTTCAAGCTTTATAAAAAAATAGCTGGATGTACTGGTACCGCATTAACAGAGTCAGAAGAGTTTTTTGAAATTTATAATCTACCAGTAGTGTCAATTCCTACTAATAAGCAGATGATCAGAAAAGATTCGAACGATCAAATATTTAGAACTAGTAAAGAAAAAGATGAAGCAATAATTAGTAAGATTGTTGAATGTAACGCAAAAGGACAACCATTATTAGTTTTCACTTCAAGTATAAATAAATCTGAACACTTCTCAAATCTGTTGGATAAAAAAAATATAAAACACACAGTTTTAAATGCGAAAAATCACCAAAGAGAAGCTGAAATTATTGCAGATGCAGGAAAAAGAAACTCAATAATTATTACGACAAGTATTTCAGGAAGAGGCGTTGACATCAAATTAGGAGGTCAGGATGAGAGTGATAAAGCTGAAATAAAAAAATTAGGAGGATTGTTTGTTATTGGTACAGAAAGGATGGAAAGTAGAAGAGTAGATAATCAAGCTAGAGGAAGATCGGGAAGACAAGGTGATGAAGGTAGCTCTATATTCTATGTAAGCTTAGAAGACGATTTGATGAGAATATTTGGCTCTGAGTCTATGAATAATATACTTGAAAAACTTGGGCTTAAAGATGGAGAAAGTATAGACCATCCATGGATAAATAAAGCGTTAGAGAGAGCACAACAAAAAGTTGAAGCAAGAAATTTTGATATTAGAAAAACTCTTTTGAAGTTTGACAATGTTTTAAACGATCAAAGACAAGTAATATTTTCACAAAGAAATGAAGTAATAGAAAATAAAGATCCTAAGCAATATTCTGAAAATTTTCTAGATGAAATTATTGATGATTTGAAACTTAAGAAAACCAAAAAGTTAGCCAATGCAGGATCAAATGAAATCAATATGCAATTAAAATCTTTATTTGGAAAATCATTTGAAGAAAGTGAAATTAATGAATTAGTTAATCTTGAAAATAAGGCGTTTGAAGAAAAAATAAAAAATAAATTTAAAAGTTCAAGGGAAGAAAGAATAAAAATTTTAAATGAAGAACAATATAACGAAATAGAAAAAAGAATTTTTTTACAACTAATTGATCAAAATTGGAAATTACATATTCAATATTTAGAACAATTAAGACAAGTCATTGGTTTAAGATCTTATGGACAAAGAGATCCTTTGGTAGAATATAAGAAAGAAGCATTTACACTTTTTGAAAATTTATTAAATAAACTTAAGTATGATTTAATTACAATTTTGTTTAATTTAAAGCTCGTAGAAAATAGCCAAGAAGAACAAAGCAATGAAAATTTAAGTAAAAAATTTGACGAGCTTTCAACAAAAAAGATTGGAAGAAATGAACCCTGTCCTTGTAATTCTGGAAAGAAATATAAACATTGCCACGGAGCTTTATAAAAGAATACTTAAAAATAATATTAATAAAACTGCACCAGATACACCATAATAAATTTTAGAATTCTTTTTAAAGTTTTGATAAATATTTTCTAATGCATTTGCCTTCATAGATAGATCATTTCTATCATCTGATTGTGTTGTAAATCCTTTATTTCTTCCGATTGACAAAAATTTATTTTTTCTATGAGTAAGAATTTCATCTTTATCCATTGTCTGAAAAAAATCTAAATTTTTCTTTAACGAGTCTCTTACATTATCCAAAATCAGATCTTTATCTCTGTGAGCACCACCAACAGGTTCTGGAATTATTTCATCAATTATATTTAATTTTAAAAGATCGTTAGATGACATTTTCATTGCAGTTGCAGCCTCTAAAGTTTTTTTTGGGTCTCTCCATAAAATGGTAGCACATCCTTCTGGAGAAATGACAGAGTATATTGCATTTTGAAGCATAATTACTTTATTAGACGATGCTAGAGCTATTGCTCCGCCAGACCCACCTTCACCAATTATAATTGCTATTGTAGGCACTGTTAACTTCATTGAGCATTCAATAGATTTTGCTATTGCTTCAGCTTGACCTCTTTCCTCTGCGCCAACACCTGGATATGCGCCTGGAGTATCTACAATAGAAATAATTGGAATTTTAAATTTATTAGCTAACTCCATAAGTCTAATTGTTTTTCTGTAACCCTCTGGTCTCATCATTCCAAAATTATGATCTATTCTTTTATTAAGATCTGATCCCTTTTCCTGACCAATTACTAAAACAGATTTGCCATCAAATTTTGCAAAACCTGCTATAACTGCTTTATCCTCACCATAATATCTATCTCCTGAAAGTTGGATAAAATCATCAAAAAGATTTTCAACAAAAAATTTTGCCTTAGGTCTGTCTTCGTGTCGAGCAACTAATGCTGTTTGCCATGGATCTAAATTAGAATAAATTTTTTCTAACTTTTCATTTATTTCTTCTTCGACTTTACTTATTTTTGAAGTATCGACTTCAGATAAACCTTCCTGATTATAGGGGTCTTTAAGTTTATCTAATTCCTCTTCAAGATTTTTGATATCTGTCTCAAAATTTAGGTAATTTTTCATTTAAAGTATGTATTATAAACAAAAAAGGCGATAAATTGTTAAAATAAGTAATTTTGATTGCGCAAAAATGACAATTTATTATAAGATTTTCAATTTATGAGAGAGCAATACATCAAAATCCACAACTTATCTGTAGCAAAAGATCTAGCTGATTTTGTCAAAAATGAGCTTTTACTGGATACTAATGTTGGCCCTGATGAGTTCTGGAAAGGCTTTGACAAAGTGGTGCATGAATTAGCACCTAAAAATAAAAAATTACTCGAAATCAGAGAAACATTACAACAAGAAATAGATCTGTGGCATAAAAAAAATAGAGATCACGAGATTGACTATAATAAATATAAAAATTTTTTGGAAGAAATAGGTTATTTAAAAAAAGAAGGTGAAGATTTTAAAATAGCAACTAAAAATTTAGATGAAGAAATATCTAATATAGCAGGACCACAATTAGTTGTTCCAATAATGAACTCTAGATATACCTTGAATGCTGCGAATGCAAGATGGGTAAGCTTATATGACAGTCTTTATGGATCAAATATAATAGAGTCTGAAGAAAGTGGAAGTGAAAAATATGATCCTTTAAGAGGACAAGAAGTAATTAAATACACTAGAAACTTTTTGAACAAATATTTTCCAATAAATGATCTTGACTGGAAAGATATTACTGGTTTAGCAGTAAATAATAAAAAACTTTCAATTTATAAGGAAAATAAAGAATATAATTTATCAGATTTAGAGAAGTTTATTGGTCATAGAGGGGATGCAGCCAAACCAAATGCTATAATCTTAAAAAATAATAATCTTCATCTTGAAATAATTATTAATCCTAGAGCATTTAGTGCTGCAAGAGATGCGGCTGGTATAAGCGATATTATAATTGAGTCTGCCGTTTCAACAATTTGTGACCATGAAGATAGTGTGGCCGCAGTCGATGCTGAAGATAAAGTAACTTGTTATAGAAATTGGCTAGGATTGATGAAAGGAAATTTAAAATCAATATTTGAAAAAAACGGTAAAGAATTAGAAAGAAAACTTAATCCAGATAGAAGTTATATATCATTGAATGGTGAAAAGTTAAAACTTCACGGAAGAAGTCTTTTACTTGTGAGAAATGTTGGACACTTAATGACAAACCCTGCAATCACTTTAAATGATGGATCAGAAGTTCCTGAGGGAATAATGGATGCTTTTATAACTTCAGCAGCTTGTATTCATGATTTGAAAAGAAAAGGTAATTCAAGAGAAGGGTCAATTTATATCGTAAAACCAAAAATGCATGGGCCAGAGGAGACTGAATTTACTAATTTAATTTTTACAAAAGTCGAAGAAGTTTTAAAATTAGAAAAAAACACTATTAAGTGTGGAATTATGGATGAAGAAAGAAGAACATCTGCAAACCTTAAGGAATGTATTAGAACACTTAAAGATAGAGTATTTTTTATCAACACTGGATTTTTGGATAGAACTGGTGATGAGATGCACACTTCAATGGAAGCTGGACCTATGATCAAAAAAGGAGATATGAAAGAGTCTAAATGGATTAAAACTTATGAGGATAATAATGTAGATATAGGCTTAAAATGCGGATTTTCAGGGGTTGCTCAAATAGGTAAAGGAATGTGGGCCATGCCTGATAAAATGAACGAAATGATGGAACAAAAGATTGGACATGTCAATGCAGGCGCAAATTGTGCTTGGGTTCCTTCTCCAACTGCTGCTGCATTACATGTTATGCACTATCATGAAGTAAATGTATTTGAAAAACAAAAAGAAATATTAAAAAGAGAGCCATCAAAATTATCTGATCTTCTTACTATTCCGATAGCAAATCGTCCTAATTGGTCTGTTGATGAAATTAATACTGAAATTTCAAATTCTGCTCAAACTATTTTGGGTTATGTAGTCAGATGGATTGATCAAGGCATAGGTTGTTCCAAAGTTCCTGATATAAATGATATTGGGTTAATGGAAGATAGAGCAACTTTGAGAATTTCATCTCAACATATCGCGAATTGGCTTCATCATGGCTTATGTTCGAATAGACAGGTTCTTGAAATTTTAAAAAAAATGGCAAAAGTTGTAGATAAACAGAATGAAGATGACTCTAACTACGAAAGTATGTCACCAGAGTATGATAAATCTATTGCTTTTAAAGCAGCATGTGAATTAATTTTTCATGGAAAGTCACAACCTTCTGGCTATACAGAACCTCTCTTGCATTTAAACAGATTAATTAAAAAAAGCTAATTAAGCCTCAAGTTTTTTTCTGTTTTTAAATGCAGATATTAGAGTACCGTCGTCTAAATTTTCGATTTCCCCACCTACTGGTAAGCCTTGAGCTAGTTTTGAAATCTTAATGTTTATTTTTTTTAAAGTATCCTGAATATAAAATGCGGTAGTTTGGCCCTCGACAGTAGCACTTGTTGCTAAAATTACCTCATCTATATTATCCCTACTTATTCTTTCTACTAGGGAATTGATAAGCAGGTCTTCCTTGTTTTGACTATTATTATTTGAAAGTGTTCCTCCAAGAATATGAAAGTAACCTTGAAAAATAGATGAACTTTCTATTGCCCATTGATCTGAAATATTTTCTACAACACAAATTTTATTATATTTTTTACTCTTGTCTTCACAATTATCACATGGACTATTATTTGATTTTAAAGTTCCACATATTTTACATCTAATTACATTTTTAAATACTTCACTTAAGTTTTGAGCTAATGGTTTTAATAATTCTTGACGATTATTAATCATTTTCAAAATCATTCTTTTTGCAGATTTAGGTCCTAGCCCTGGTAATTTAGATATTAGTTTAATTAAATTTTCTATTTCAGGAATATTTTGCATTTAAATTATAAAGGCCACTTAAATCCAGGTATTCCAAAATTTCCTGAAGCCTTAGAAATTTCCTCTGCAGTTTTTGATTTAAGTTGTGATTTTGCGTTATTATGAGCAGCAGTAATAAGATCTTCTAATATTACTTTTTCCTCTTTCAAAACATTTTCACTAAGTTGAATTGAAATCATAGTGCCCTCTCCATTTAAAGTAACCTTTACATCATTAGCTCCTGAGACACCTTCAACCTCAATCTTTTTAATATTTTCTTGGCTTTCTTTCATTTTGCTTTCAATTTCTTTAGCTTTTTCCATTAATTTTGAAAAATCAGTCATTCTAATCCTCTTTTAACTCAACATTTATTAATTCTGCATCAGGAAATGCTTCGATCACTTTTTTATAGGCTTCAGACTTTTTAACATCATCAAATATTTTTTTCTCGTCAATTTTATTTTTTTCTTTTTTTGAAATTTGTCCTTGGTTTTTTGATAGAGAGATAATCCATCTCTTGGATGTCCATTCGTACAGTTTGTTAGATAGATTTTTAATAAAGTCTTTGTCTAAGTTTTCATTAAAAGATATTTCTATTAAACCCTCAGAGAATGAAACTAAATTTATATTAGTTTCAAGCTCATATTTAAGCTTAGCTTCTTTTCTCTCCGTACATAAATTTATCAAACTTTCAAATGAATCTATTTTAAGTTCATTAATTACTTCATCTTTATTTAAATTTGGTTCAATTTTTTCTTGTTGTGAAACATTTTTGATTTGATCTATTGTTTTACTTATAATTTTTTTTTCAGGTTCTTTAATTAAAGTATCAGGATTTTTTCCAGTAAAGCTTTCCTCAATATCTTTCTCCTTAAAACCTTTTATTCTCATTAATCTGAAAAGGAACATTTCAACTGATAAATTTGGATTTGAAACTATGTTAATTTCCTCAATTGTATCAAGTGTAAATTGCCAAAAAAGGATTATGTCCTTTGAATCTAAATTTTCAGATATTGTGGAAAGATTACTAAAATCTTGATCATTTAAAGAAAAATTATTTCCGTCTAATTTTATAAAATTAATATTTTTTAGGTAATATAAAACCTCAAGAAAATCATTCAAAAAAATTTTGGGATCTACACCAGAATCATAAATTTTTCTATACAACTCAAATACTTTTTTTTCATCACCACTAAACAGATTTTTTATTAATTCTATCAGAGAACTTTTATCAAAATATCCATAAATACTTTGTGCTTTGTCTAGATTTAATTCCTCATCATTTTGATTAGCTACAAGTCCACGATCTAGCAAAGATAATGCATCTCTAACAGATCCTTCTGAAATTTTTACAATTAATTTTAAAGCTTCATCAGAAACTTTACCGCCTTCTTTATCTTTAATCATTTTTATATAATTAAAAAGCTCATCAGATTTCACTCTAGAGAGATCAAAACGTTGACATCTCGATATTACTGTTACAGGTATCTTTTTGATTTCGGTTGTTGCAAAAATAAATTTTAAATATTTTGGTGGTTCCTCTAATGTTTTTAAAAGTGCATTAAATGCTTGCTTGCTTAACATATGAACTTCATCAATAATAAATATTTTATATTTAGCGGTTGTGGGTCCATATCTTGAAAACTCAATAAGCTCCCTTACATCATCAACACCAGTTTTGCTTGCAGCATCCATCTCTAAAACGTCAATATGATTTGAGTTAACAATTGAATTGCAATGTTCACAAAAATCCTTTTTGCAAAGATTTTCAACACCATTTTCACAATTTAATGCCTTTGCAACTATTCTTGCGAACGTTGTTTTTCCAACTCCCCTAATACCTGTAAACAAGAATGCATTAGGTGACTTGTCTGAAATTATTGAATTTTTAATTGTTTGAGCAATAATCTCTTGGCCAATTAAATCCTCAAATACCTGAGGTCTATATTTTAATGCTAGTACTTTTGAATTTTCTGTCATTTTTAAGGAGACCAACCAACCTGGAAAATACTCACTACCCTTGCTATCTTTCGATCCTGGGGGATTTGTGGTAACACCACCTGATTGGCCTCCAACTTTATTATATCAATAAAAATTTCTATTCTACAAGAAAGTTATAAATTTATTTTTGTCTAAATTTATCAGATTTATAAACACCTAGAACGTGCATATCTTGGCAATGCAGACCCAATTCCTCAAGTGAGTTTTTAATTTTAGGAGATTCTATATGTCCATCAATATCACATAGAAAAAAATATGAGGAAAATGAGTTCTTTTCAGGAAAACTTTGTAGTTTACTCATATTAACTCCATTTATTGCAAATCCCGACAGTGCAGAATAAAGAGCAGCGGGTTTACTTTTTAACTTAAATAATATTGATGTTATGTGACTATCATCAGAAAAATCAGGCTGAAAAATATCTTTACCAAGTAATAAAAATCTAGTTACGTTATCTTTATCATCTTGTACATTTTCTTGTAGAATTTTAAGACCATATATTTCTGCACTAAGACTAGAAGCTATAGCAGCTTTAGATTTGTCTTTAGTCTCTGATACAAATTTAGCTGAGCCAGCAGTATCTGCTCTTACATTTTCTATAAATTTTTTCCTCTTAATAAAACTTGAAGATTGGCTTAAAGCTTGTGCATGTGAGTAAACATCTTTTATGTCTTCTATTTTTGAATCTTTTAATCCTAATAGATTATGATTAATTGGAAAAAAATGCTCTGCATAAATATTTAATCTATATTTAAAGATTAGATACTCGACACCAA
The DNA here is from genome assembly GCA_045566995.1 of Candidatus Pelagibacter sp. Lineage (GTDB taxonomy): Bacteria > Pseudomonadota > Alphaproteobacteria > Pelagibacterales > Pelagibacteraceae > Pelagibacter. Next base: position 15,144 of record JBJLDU010000007.1, on the reverse strand, counting down.
TATTCCCTGTTGTTTTATTTGACTCTGGAATTAAAGATTTTATTGAATTATCTTCACTAGACCTTTCAAAGCATTCATCAAATGTTTTACAGGGTATTGTTTCACTCTCTGGATACATTTTTTTAGCACAACTTTCGCTGTAACTTCCTGCAACACCTTGATAAGCAATTTTCATAATTTAATTTTTATATTCCATAATTTTTTTTATTTCTAGATAATCTTCAGCTGTATCCACACCAATTGGTTTAGTTTTTGCTAATCCAACATTTATTTCAATATTGTTATCCATTAGTCTTAATTGTTCTAATTTTTGAGATATTTCATTCTGAGTTTGCTCTAATTGTACAAATTTTTCTAAATATGAAACATTATAAATATAAATTCCAATATGATGGTAAATGTTTTTTTTTGTATTATTAATCTCTCTCATAAATGATGTTGCTGTTGAAAGATTACTTTGATTAAGTTGGTCTTTTGTGGATACTTTTACGATATTTTTGTTTAAGAATAATTTTTCATCTTCAATTTGACAGGCTAATGTTGAAATTTTAGATTTTTTTTCAATAGTATTTTTAAGAAGATTGTTAACATCCTCAATATCAAGCATAGGTTCGTCTCCTTGAAGATTTATTACATAATCAATATTTTCATCTTTTAACTCTTGATAAGCCTCAAAAATTCTGTCAGTTCCAGTTTTATGATCCTTTGTAGTTAAAATACATTTTCCTCCATGTTTGGTCACTTCCTCAAATATTTCTTTATCACCTGTTGCAACATAGCTTTCTCCAATGAGTGATGATTTCGCAATTTTGTAAACATGATTGATAATTGAAATATTATTAATTTTTAATAAAGGTTTATTTGGTAGCCTAGTAGCAGCTAATCTGGATGGAATTAAAATTACTGTATTGCTCATAAAAGTAAGTATTATGCGTCTTTCAGACGCAATATTTAAATTTAAATTTAGTATTTTTTTTGTTTAACATGTTATACGAGGATAATAATTAAAAATCATGGACTCATTTGAAATTAATAAAATTATTGCGGCAATCGTAGTTATTTTTGTTGTTATATTTGGAATAACTAAAATTTCAGACATTATCTATTATGTAGAGAAGCCTAGTAAGTCAGCCTATAAAGTTGAATTTGCTGAAACGGATGGCACAAAAACTTCTGCAACTGTTGAAAGTGTAGATATTGCTGCTTTGTTAGCGATGGGAAGTGTTGACCATGGGGAAAAAGTTTTTAAGAAGTGTAGCGCATGTCATTCAATTAAAAAGGGTGGAAGAAACAATATTGGCCCTGCACTTTATAACGTATTAGGTAGAAATATGGGTGCCCTAGAAGATTATAAATATTCAAAAGCTTTGATAGCATTTGGTAAAGATTGGACTTTCCAAGAGATGAATGGTTTTTTAATTAAGCCTGCTTCTTATATAAAAGGTACTAAGATGGCTTTTGCAGGATTAAAAAAAGAGAAAGATAGAGCTTCAGTAATTCTTTATATGAATGCTAATGCTGATAGTCCTTTGCAACTACCTTAATTTACCAAAACAATATAATAAGATACTTTTCTGAACATAAACTCTATTTAGAGCTTGTTGCCAGACTTTAGATTTCTTGCCAAGAAATACTTCTTCTGTAACTTCGTTTCCTCTTGGTAGACAATGTAGAAATATTGCATCTTTCTTGGCTAAATTCATAGTTTTTGTATCCACTTTAAAATTTTTAAATGAATTAAGTTTCTTTTTTTTATTAACTTTATCATTTAATGAAATGATTTTGTCTGTCATAACAACATCAGAATTTTTAATAGCTAGTTCTTTTTTATTAAAAATTTTTATTTTTCCTTTTTGTTTTTTAATTAAAGAAATAAGCGCTTTATTTGGTTGATAGATTTTAGGACAGGCAATATTTAATGTGATAGAGAATTTTATACAAGCTTCTATTAAGCTATTCATCATATTGTTGCTAGCATCACCTATCCAACATAGTTTTAATTTTGAAATACTTTTCTTTTTAATTTCCTGGATTGTAAAAATATCTGATAAGACTTGAGTGGGATGTGAAGATGGGCTTAATCCATTGATTATTGGTATATTCGAATATTTCTTAAATTCATCAAGCTTTTTATCAGAATCAGTTCTTAACATAAAAGCATTACCATAAGTTGATAAAATCTTAGATGTATCAGCTATACTTTCTCCACCAGTTTTTAAATGTAATTCTTCAGGTCTTAAAGTTAAAGATCCTCCACCCAATTGTTTAATAGCTAAATAAAAACTTAATCTAGTTCTTAGGCTAGATTTTTCAAACATCTGCAAAAGAATTTTACCTTTTAAAGGTGCATCTTTGTCAGGATCAAGAGTATTTAATCTTTTTCTTTTAGCTTTTCTATTTTTTGCATCAGAAATAATTTTTTTTAAATCTCTTACGGGAATATCTCTAATATGAAGAAAATTTTTCATTAATTTTTGTATCCATCACAAACTTTATTTATTATTTTTAAAGCCATATTTATTTCTTTTTTAACAACATTTAACGGGGGCAAAATTCTTATAACATTTTCAGCTGCTCTGATCGTTAATAATTTATTTTTCGTTAAACTTTGTATAAATTTTGTCTGGTCATGATGTAACTGTATTCCTAAAATTAATCCTGTTCCTCTTATTTCTTTAATAATATTAGGAAATTTATTTTTAATTTTATTTAATTCTGAAATAAAATATTTTGAATTACTTTTTACTTTTGAAAGAAAGCCTTTTTTGAAAATTTCATCCATCACGGCATTACCAACAGACATTGCTAGAGGGTTTCCACCAAAAGTAGATCCATGTGTGCCTGGAACCATAGCTTTAGAAACTTTTTTTGTCATCAATACCGCTCCTATTGGGAATCCACCTCCAATTCCTTTTGCAATTGGAACTATATCTGGCTTTATATTTGCATATTCGTATGAAAAAAATTTGCCAGATCTTCCAATTCCACACTGAACTTCATCTAAAATAAGCAGAATTTTTTTCTTATTACAAATCTTTCTAATTTCCTTTAAACACCAAGTTGGTATTACTTTAATGCCTCCCTCACCCATTATTGGTTCAATCATTATAGCAGCAGTTTTACTCGTAATTTTTCTTTTAAGCTCATTATGGTTACCAAATTTAAAATGGTCAAATCCTCCAACTTTTGGACCAAATCCTTCTACCATTTTTTTAGACCCACTTGCATTTATTGCAGCAATAGTTCTTCCATGAAAAGAATTCTTGATACAAAGAATTCTGTTCTTTTTTGCTTGCCCTATTGAATAAAAATATCTTCTAGCAACTTTTATAGCAGCCTCTGTAGCCTCTGCCCCACTATTTTGAAAAAATACAGCATCAGCAAAAGTTTTTTTTGTTAATTTTTTTGCAAGCTCTTCTCCCTCAGGAATATTGAAGGAATTTGAGACATGCCAAAGTTTTTTTGATTGTTTATTTATTGCCTTTACTAAAGTTGGATTGGTGTGGCCTAACGAATTAACGGCAATGCCCTGAACAAAATCTAAAAACTTTATACCTTTTTTTGTATACAAAAAAGAACCTTTGCCTTTACTAAAAGATAAATCTCTTCTTTTATAATTGTTAGCTAATGAACTCATTTTAAATTATGATTTAATTTTATAACCTATATGAATTAGAAAGTATGAGATATATGCAATAACTAAACTTAAAATTGTTAATAAAACTATTCCAAATGTTACTGAACCATCTAGTTGACCTATAAATGAGTATCTAAATCCATCTATCATATGAAAAAAGGGATTATAATTACTTACTATTCTCAAAAAATCAGGCAATCTTTCGATACTATAAAAAGTACCACTTAAAAAGCTCAAGGGTACTATTATAAAGTTTGTAATTGTACTCATTTGATCAAATTTGTCAGCATACAAACCTACAATTATCCCTAGTGACCCCATAAATAGCCCACCTAAAAACAAATAAATAAACCACAATAAAAAATTTTGTATTGATAGGTCTATAAAAAAAATAAATATTAAAGTTGAAGCAGAAGCAATCAACAAACCTCTCACAGCAGAAGCAAATGTTATTGCAAACACTACTTCCAAGGCTGATAGTGGGCTATGTACAATATCAGTAATTGTACCCATCATTTTACCCATCATTAATGAAGAGCTAGAATGTGCAAAACTTTGTTGAATTACTTGCATCATTATTAAACCACTTGCTAAAAATTTTATGTATGGAACTCCCAATACATCAGCCCTTTGATCTCCTATTGCTAAAGAGATAACAGTTAAAAACAATATACTAGTTAATATTGGGCCAAACAACGTCTGTCCAGAAACTGTTAAAAATCTAAAAACTTCTTTTTTGAATAAAGAATAAGTTCCTATCCAGTTTATAATTCCAAATCTTCTTAATCCAATTTGATATTTTTTCTGTAATTCAACCATAAGTAATTATTAATAAACTTTTTTTTTAATATTTGTTAAAAAACAATAAAAAAAGCTTGTTAAAGCTTGACAATTGTGATTTCTATATCGTGTTGTAAATATATTAAAGTATACTAAATATAGTAATATGAGCTGGACAGATCAAAAAGTAAGCAAATTGAGAGATCTTTGGGGTAAAGGTCAAACAGCAAGTCAAATCGCTGAAATTCTTGGAGGTGTAAGTAGAAATGCTGTGATAGGAAAAGCTCATAGATTAAATTTATCTGCCAAAATTAAAACAAGACCTTCAATAGCTAAGAATAATTCTGTTACATCAGATAACGTTAATAATTTTCAAAAAAAGACAAGTAGAAAACACAGATTTCGGTCACTCCTATTAGATAAAAATTTTGAACCTGCTAAAAATCTTCATTTAGAAGAATTAAGCGAACATACTTGTAAATATATGGAGGGTCATCCAGATGAAAAAGACTCTTCTTTTTGTGGAAGAAAAACTATTGAAAAATTTTCATATTGTCCTTTGCATCTTATGATAGTTTTTCAGCCTAAAGGAAAAAAAGAGGAAGTTGACGACAAAGAAGATGATGTTCCGAAATTTATTGAAAAAAAAATAAAGTCCGCCTAGTTATTTAAGTATCTTTTCTTTCGCTTTTTTGAATTCCTCATTATCAATTATTCCATTATTATGTAAATCGTTTAGTTCTTTAATTTGTTTAACAATTTCTGAATTCAGATTTTTGTTCTCAACATCAATTTCTAAATTATTTTCTTCTTTAATTATTTGTTTTGCCTCGACACCTCTTGTTATGGCTTTGACTGCAATAGAAAGTACAAAAGCTAAAATTATAAATACAAGGAGATAGATGATATTCGTCAACATTAATTATTTTTATCAATTTTCATTTTTGAATATTGACCTCCACTAGTCCAATTATAACTATACTTACTTATTTCAAAATCAAATTTTTTATTTGCTTGCATATTAATATCAAAGTTTGTTTTATTTTTTCCTGATGCTATATTATCATATCTAAGAAGTTTTAACTGGTCCATGGTTAATAGTGGGTTAGGCATCAATTGCAATATTCTTGCATTAACTTTAGCTAAAGCTAAAGGGATTGACAGAAGCAACCGTTTTTTATTTATTGATTTTAAAATTTTTATAATTATTTCTTTAAAGGAAATGATTTCTGGGCCAATACACTCTATTGTTTCACCGTTCATTCTTTTTTGGATTATATTAAAAATTATATCTGAAAAATCAGAAACATGAATGGGAGTAAACTTAGTTTTTCCAGAATAATATAATGGCATTACAGGAAGTATACTCAACAGTCTCATAAAATTTGTTGTAAAATTATCATCAACTGAATAAACAATAGAAGGTTTTAAAATTATAGCATTTGGAAAATTCTCTCTTACTTTTTTTTCTCCATCCAATTTGCTAGAGGCATAGCGACTATCTATTGCATTCTCTACACCTAAAGCAGAAACGTGAATAAATTGCTTTAAAGATTTTTTTGATGCTATTTTTGAAAGTAAAGAGGGTAAATCGGAGTGTATTAAATTAAATTGATTTTCTTTTTTTTCATATAAGATTCCAATTAGATTTATGCAAATAGAAGATTGTTCCATTAATTTTGAAATATTTTGCTCATTAAACATATTGAGTTCTTTAAGTTCTAAATAACCATAATTAGATTGAGTTTTTATTCGGTAACCTTTTTGATGAATGCTTCTAGTTACTGCGGTAACTCTGTAATTGTTTTTTGTAAGCTTCCTAATAAGCGATTTTCCTATTTGTCCAGAAGAACCAAATATTAAAATTGAATCCTGAGTTTTCATATATATAAATCTATTTAATGAATTTAGATATTAAATTACATAAGAAAGATTTGCCAGATGAAATAAAGTTCAGTGACAAGATAGCAGTAGATTGTGAATTTACTGGACTTAATGTTGAAAGAGATAGGCTATGTTTAGTTCAAATTTCATCGGGAAATAACGATGCTCATATTATTCAATTAGATAAAGATAACTACAACGCTCCAAATCTAAAAAATTTACTAACTAACAGAAATTTAAATAAATTATTTCATTTTGCTAGAGCTGATCTTTTATTTATCAAAAAATATTTAGAAATAGACGTTGAAAATGTAAATTGTACAAAAATAATGAGCAAAATTGCTAGAAGTTATTCTGATAGACATGGTTTGAAGGATTTAATAAAAGAATTTACTGGTGTAGATGTTAGTAAACAATTGCAATCATCATATTTCGGCGGTGAGTTGACAGATAAACAATTAAAATACTGTGCTCAAGATGTGATATATTTACATAAAATTTACGATTCATTAAAAAATATTTTAGAAAGAGAAAAAAGAATTGATCTTTATAACAAAACTATAAAGTTCATAAATACTAGAGTAGAACTTGATTTAGCTTCTTTTAATGGGGATATCTGGTCACACTAAAATGAAAGAGAGAAAATTATTAGGTATTGCTAAAGAAGTAGTAAAGCTGGAAATTGAAGGTTTAAGAAAACTTCAATACAGTATTGGGAAGTCTTTTGAAAAAATAATCAAAACTATACTTAATTGTAAAAATGGTAGAGTCATAGTTTCAGGTGTTGGAAAAAGTGGTATTATTGCTAAGAAGTGGGCTGCCACTTTATCTTCAACTGGAACTCCATCTTTTTTTTTAGACGCCTCAAATGCAAGTCACGGAGATATGGGGCAGATTACTTCTAATGATGTTGTCATTTTAATAAGTTTAAGTGGTCAAAGTGACGAGTTAAAAAATATAATTCAATATGCTTCTAGAAACAGAAATATTAAATTAATTGGCATAACTTCTAAAAAAGATTCAATATTATATAAAAACTCGAATGTAAAATTTTTACTTCCGAATGTAAAAGAGGCTGGATTAGGTAGTTTTGTGCCAACATCTTCAACTACTGTTCAGATGTCACTTGGAGACGCAATTGCAATAACATGTATGAAATATAAAAAATTTGGTAAGATTGATTTTAAACAATTTCATCCTAGCGGATCCCTTGCTATTAAACTTAAGACTGTAGAAGATTTGATGTTAGTGGGAAAAAAAATCCCTTTTATTAATGAGAAAATAACTATGAAAAATGCTTTAAAAATTATATCAAAAAAAGGACTAGGAGCCTTGGTAATTAAAAATGATAATAATAAAACAATAGGCATAATTACAGATGGTGATATCAAAAGACTATCAGGTTTATATGAAAATTATCATACATTGATCATAAAAAAAGTTATGAAAAAAAATCCAATTAGTGTTGACAAAAATATGTTAGCAGTTGAGGCACTATCAATAATGAATGCCAGGAAAATTACAAGTTTATGTGTGCATCAAAAAAGAGAGAGAAATAAAACCATTGGTTTTATTCATATTCATAATATCTTAGATGCTAATATAACTTAAATGTCATTTAAACTGCTAATACAAGTTTTTATTATAATATTGATTGCAACAATTACCGGTGTTGTATACGTGAAATATTTTAATTTTAAAGGGGATGTAGTTGAGGAATTTAACTTATCAGAAAAAAATAATAATAAACAAATTGTGGAACTAGAAAAAAAAATATCAAAATTAGAGTTACAAAATAATAAACTAAATTCCAAAATAGATCAGCAAAAAGATAAGCCTAAAGAGACATTAACAAAAATAATAGATATAAATAAGGTAAATGGAGTTTCAAACGACAAAGAATTAAATTCAAATAGTGAAAACCAAGACGAAATTAAAAGTGATGAAAAAAAAATAAATGATAATAAAGACAAAGATTCTGATTCTATTAAGCTAGAAATAAAAAACCTTGTGAAGGACGTTGAATATACTTCAATAGATCAAAAAGGAAACAGATTTTATCTTTTGGCTACATCGGGTAGATCAAATAAAAATAATAATGATATTTTAGATCTAAAAAATGTGAGAGGTCAAATCAAGTCAGATAGGAGAGATACTATATATATTGTATCAGATTATGCTCAATATAATTCTATGAATTTAAATTCTAAGTTTTATGAAAATGTAATAATTGATTATCAAGATAGAAAAATTACATGTATTAATTTTGATATAAATATGGAAACAAGTAAAGCTATAGCTTATAACAATGTTGTGATTACAGATCCAAATTCAATAATGAGAGCTGGAATAGTAGAGTTTGACCTAAAAACAAAAGATGTAAATATAAACCCTGAAAGTGCTACTACCGAGATAGTGGTAATTACAAACTAATGGCATTGATAAAAAAATTTAGGATAAAAAAATTCAAAGAGCAAAAACCTTTGCTTAAACTTGAGAAGATATCGATGTTTTATAACAAAAGACAAATATTAAATAATTTAGATTTAAAGATAAATAATCAAGAAATTTTGGGAATGTTAGGGCCAAATGGTGTTGGGAAGTCGACAATTTTTCATATTATAACTGGTCTAAAAAACCCGAGCTTTGGAAAAGTTTTAATAGATGGAGAGGATTGTACAAATATTCCAATTTATGAGAGGGCGACTAGGTTTAGTCTTGGTTATGTTCCACAATATGGAGGTTTTATACAAGATTTAACTTTATTAGAAAATTTCAATCTGGTTGGTGAGATACATATTAAGGAAAAAGATATTAGAAAAAGTAAGATTGAAAAAATAATTTCTCAATTTGAATTAGACCCATTATTAAATATAAAATCAAAATATTTATCAGGTGGTCAAAAAAAAAAATTGGTAATTGGGATGGCATTAATAAATGAACCAAATATTTTACTTTTAGACGAACCATTTGCTGCATTAGATATTCTGACGATCAAGATGCTACAAGAAATAATTGTAAACCTTCAAACTTTAGATAAAATTACAGTGATAGTTTGTGATCATCAAGCAAGAGATTTATTAAGCTGTGTAGATAGAGCTATAGTCTTGTCTGACGGAAAAATTATTGCATCTGGAAGTCCAGATGAAATTGTAAAAGATTCAAGTGCTAAATTAGCATATTTTGGTGATGAATTTAAAATAAATTAATTCATTAATGCCTGATCATATTTATATTAAAAATAAAATTAAAAGCTTTAAAAAAAAAATTAAGATTGGTTCTGATAAAAGTATTTCTATAAGAACGATTCTGTTAGCATCTCAAGCTGTTGGGACATCTGAGATTTCGAATTTACTTGAGTCTGAGGATGTCTTAAATACTTTAAAAACAGTAAAAAAACTTGGAATCAGTTATATAAAAAGTGGGAATGTTTATAAAATCCAAGGAATGGGTCTTAATGGTTTTAATATTAGCAAAAATACTACAATAAACGCTGGTAACTCTGGCACATTAGCAAGATTAATTTTAGGTTTATTAGTAAGAGCTAAATTTAAAATAAAACTAATAGGAGATGAAAGTTTATCAAAAAGGGACTTTTCTAGAGTAATCAAACCTTTAAGATTATTTGGTGCTGATATTAAAAGCAGAAATAATTTACTTCCAATTGAAATATCGGGCACAAAATATCTAAGGCCTATAACTTTTGATGAAAAAATAGGAAGTGCTCAAGTTAAATCTTGTATTATTTTAAGTGCTCTAAATACCCCAGGAATTACTGTCATTAATTCAAAAAAATCAAGGAATCATACTGAACTAATGCTTAAATTTTTAGAATATCCAATAAAAATTAAAAAAGAAAAAAAAATTGAGAGGATATCAGTTCGTGGTCTTCAACAGTTTAAAGCTTTTAAGTATAATGTTCCAGGAGACATCAGCTCGAGCGCCTTTTTTATCGTTTTAACTCTTCTATCTAAAAAGTCAGAAATGATAATTAAAAATGTAAACGTTAATAAAAGTAGGATTGGGATTGTTAAAATATTAAATAAAATGAATGCTAAAATTAGACTAAAAGAGGTAAGAAATTATAATGGCGAAGTAATAGCAAATATTCATGTTAAAAGTCAAAATAATTTAAAATCGATTAATTGTCCTGAAAATCTCAATAGTTCAGCAATTGATGAATTTTTAATAATTTTTTTAGCTGCAGCGAAAGCTAAAGGAGTCTCGCAGTTTAAAGAATTAGGAGAAATGAATAAAAAAGAGTCAAAAAGATTAGATCTAGGAATAAATTTTTTAAAATTAATTGGTATAGAAGTTGAAAGATATAAAGATAATATAAAAATCTATGGTAATCCAGATCTTGTATTATCAAAAAATTTCGAAATTAAAAACTTTTTAAAAGACCATAGAATTTTTTTTCTCTCCTGTATAACTGCATTAACTTTAGGAGGGAAATGGAAAATTCATGATAAAAAAAGTGCAAATACTTCATTTCCAAATTTTTTAAAAACATTAAAAATTTTAGGAGCAAAAACAAATTGAAAAAAAGAAAAAATATTATTACTGTTGCAATAGACTCTCCTGCAGCAGCTGGAGCAGGAACTCAGGCAAAATTAATTTCAAAACACTATAATTTATTTTATTTAGATACTGGGAAAATTTATAGATACATAGGTCAATTAAAATTGAGAAGTAAAAGAAAATTTTCTTATAGTCTGGTAAAGAACAAAATCAATAAATTGAGATTGAGTTATTTGAATAATAAAACCTTATTATTTAACGAGGTAGCTATTTCTGCATCTAAGGTAGCAAAGGATAAAATAATTAGAGATATAGTGCATAAATTTCAGCAAAAATGTGCCTACAATCCTCCACTAAGATATGCTGGATCAGTTTTAGATGGTAGGGATATAATTACTGTCCAAGTAAAAGATGCTATGTTTAAATTTTATATTACAGCAAGTATAAAAATAAGAGCAAAAAGAAGATTTGATGAATATAAGTGTTTTAAATAAAAAAATTACATATCAGGAAGTGCTTAAAAGCCTCAAGAATAGGGATAAATCTGATAAAGAGCGGAAATATGGACCATTAAAAAAAAACGAGAGATTCTATCTTGATTAATACCAGTAAATTAAGTAAGAAAGCGTGCTTTAAAAAGATAAAAGCTATAATTGATAAAAAAATAAATAATTAATGGAAATATATAAAGATCTTTCATCACCAGCTAGTCAACAGTTTGAAAAATTACTAAACAGCCAATTATCTAAAAATAAAATTGAAGAGGGCAAAATAATTGAGGGAAAAATCACAAAAATTACAAGCAAATATATTTTTCTTTTTATACCGGGTTTAAAAAGTGAACCTGTTATAGATATAAATGAGATGAAAATGATAGGCTTAAAGGACGATGTAAAAGAGGGTGAAACAATATCTGTATTACTTGAAAAAATTGAAGATAAAAATGGAGATGTAATTGTTTCGGCTCAAAAAGCTCAAAAAATTAAAGGCTGGAATGAATTGGTGAAATGCTATGAAAAAAATGAATTGATTAATGGAAAAATTACACAAAAAACCAAAGGCGGTGTGATTGTAGAGCACGTAGAAACTGGCTCTTTAATGTTTTGTCCTGGATCTCAAATTTCTGATAAACCTATCAAAAATATTGATCATTTAATTGGTGTTGAACAAAAATTTGCACTTATTAAACTTGATATGGTAAGAGGTAATAGCGTTGTATCAAGAAGACAAGTTGTTTCTTCAAATAAAAAGGAAGATAAAGCAAAAATTATAGAAAAATTTACTGTTGGAGATATAATTAAAGATGCAGTTGTAAAAGGTTATTCATCATTTGGTTGTTTTTTTGAAGTTGTTACACCAGATGGTACGATTGATACACTTTGCCATCTCCAAGAAATAAGTTACAGCAGAGTAAATCATCCAGACGAAATATTTAATATAGGTGAAAAGCATGATCTAAAAGTAATCTCAATAGATATGGAAAAGTTACAAGTAGGTTGTTCTATAAAACAATTATCACCAGATCCTTTTGAACATATATCAAATTATCAAATAGGAAATCAGTATAAAGTAAAGGTCGTAAAAATAACTGATTATGGATGTTTTTGTGAATTAGAGCCAGGGCTAAGCACTCTTCTGCATAGTAGCGAAATAAGTTGGACTAAAAAAAATATTTCACCAAAAAAAATATTTAATGTTGGTGATCAAATCGATTGTGTAATTACAGAAATTGATAAAGAAAAAAGAAGAGTTGCAATTTCTCATAGACTAACACAAGAAAATCCTTATGCAAAACTTGAAAAAGATTATCCAGTCGGATCAGAAATTGAAGGAGAGGTAAATAATTCAAATGAGTATGCTCTTTATTTAAAATTAGATAACTTCGATATTGATGGCTTCCTACATTCAAATGATCTTTCATATACAGGGAAAACCAGAGGAAGAACTTCAAAAATATAAAAAAGGTGACAAATTAAAAGTAAAAATTCTTGAAATTAAAAAGTCAGATCAAAAAGTAAGGATTGGATTAAAACAACTACAAAAAGATCCATTTGATTGGTTTGAGGATAAAAAAGTTAATGAAGCAATTACTGTAAAAGTAATATCATCAGACAACAAAGGACTTATTGTAAAACCTGAAGGAGCTGATGTGGAGCTTTTGATCAAAAAATCTCAAATCGCAATGAGCGCTTCTGATGCAAGACCATCAAGATATGTTGGTGGCGAAAGAATAGATGCGGCTATCTCTGAATTAAATTTTGAAAAAAAAAAAGTATCATTAAGTATAAAGTTGCTTGAAGAAATTATGAATGAAAAAGCAATAAAAGAGCATTCCAGCCCTTTAAGTGGGAAAAATCTACCATTCTCATCACTTTCTGAGCAATTGGACGATAAAAAAAATAAAAAAGATAACGAATAGAAATTGTCAGTAGTAAAATCAGGTCTTATAAAAAATCTATCTAGTAGCTATCCAAACTTTTTAAAAAAAGATTTGGTCAGAATCTTTGACATAGCTATTTATGAAATAAGAGAGTCTTTAAAAAGAGGAGAAAGAGTTGAGCTAAGAGAGGTTTTTTCTTTTGAACCAAGAGTTCAAAAGGCTAGAGTATCAAGAAATCCTAAAACTAACGAAAAAATAAATACACCTGAAAAAAAATCAGTATTATTTAAAATGTCTAGAGAGTGGGCAAAAAAGATTAATGAAAAAAAATAAAGTATTTATCGCTTGCGATAGTAAAAATATCAAAAAAATTAAAGAAATTATTAAAAAAACTCATAATTCAAAATTACAGATTGGATATAAATTTGGTTTAGAATTTTTAAATTCTAAAAATGGAAGAAATTTTATATCAAAATTAAAAAATAAAATCACTTTTGGAGATTATAAATTTGCTGATATACCAAATACCTGTACTGCAGCAATAAGATCGGTTAAAGACTTAAAATTTAATTACTTAACAATTCATATTAGTTCTGGACTAGAAACTCTTAAAGCTGCTAAAAAAGTTGTGGGTAGAACAAAACTGATTGGTGTTACAATACTTACGTCTCTTGATAACAAATCGTTAAAAGAAATTGGTTTTAACAAAAAAGTTGAAGAGATTGTATATCAGCAAGCTAAATTAGCAAATAAGGCGAAATTAGATGCAATAGTTTGTAGTGCCAAAGAGGTAAGTATTGTTAGAAAAGTATTTAAAAAAGAAATAATTACACCTGGAATTAGGCTAAATTCAAAAACTCATGATCAAAAACGAGTTTTAACTCCAAAACAAGCTTATAAAAATGGAAGTGATTGGCTTGTAATAGGAAGACCTATTACCGAAGGAAATATTAAAAAAAATCTTCAAAATTTAATTAATCATTTAAATTAATGATTAAGGGTATAAAAATTTGCGGGATCTCTGATCTTGAAACTTTAAAATATATCCTAAATCATAAGTACCCACCAAAGTTTATAGGGTTCATAAGCAATTATAAAAAAAGCAAAAGATATGTTAATTATCAGAAATTAAAAAAACTAACTGATATAAAGAAAAATAAAACTAATTATGTATGTGTGCTAGTAAAACCAGAAGATGAAGAGTTAGAAAAAATTAAAGATTTAAATTTTGATTATTACCAATTATATGATGTTAGTCCTGCAAGGTCATCAATAATTAAAGAAAAATATAATGTGAAAATTATCTCTGCAATGACAATAAAAGATAAAAATGATGTTGATAATTATAAAAATTATATAGGGATTTCAGATATAATTCTATTCGATGGAAAAGGCTATGAAAAATCTTTTAGCTTTGATCACAAGCTATTAAATTCAGTGCCTAATTCAATAAATAAAATGATTGCTGGAAATATAAAAATAGAAGATATTCCAAATTTAAAAAAAAAAGATATCTTTGTAGATCTAAGTGGAGCTTTAGAAAGTAAAGAAGGAAAAAAAGATATAGCAAAAATAAATGAACTATTAAATTTAGGAATTAAATGAGACTAAAAAAAGGAGTACCAGTAATAGATCAATGTAATAAATTCGGATTCTGGGGAGGAAAATTTGGTGGAAATTTTGTACCAGAAACGCTTAAAAAACCTATAGAGGATTTAGAGATACAATTTAATAAGTTAAAAAAAGATAAAAGCTTTATAAAAGAGAGAGATAAATATTTTAAGAATTGGATAGGAACTCCTACAAGATTTATTAAATTAAAGAATTTAACAAATTATGTTGGTGGAGCGCAAATTTGGTCAAAAGTAGTATCGGATGCAAATGGAGGAGCTCATAAAATTTACAATGCTACGGTTCATTGTTTATTGGCAAAAAAGTCAGG
>JBJLDU010000006.1:0-163934 GCA_045566995.1 Candidatus Pelagibacter sp. | reverse complement strand
TATGCTGATAGATCAAGATTTACATAGAGATCAGAATATTGTTCAAAACCAGTTCCAAGGCTAAAACCAGTTCGAGAGGTTTTAAATCCACCAGTACTTAAAAAATCAGAACTTGTACTTTCTAATGTTGTGTTTAGTGAACGATTGGTATTTTTAAAATTAGGATTTACAACTGAAAATTTGCCTTTAATTTCTTCCTCAGAGATTAGTATATTTGTACCTAATTTAATTCCTTTTCCTAAATAGTTTTTCTCTTGTACCCCAGCAGTAAATGTAGCTCCAGAGGTACCTGTTCCAGCTCCAGCATATACCTCACCAGTAGGCATTTCCTCTACTAAAATGTCGATCACTTTTTTTTGATTATCAGTTTTTGAGGTTTTAATTTTAGATTCTACTGATCTAAATATACCTCTAGACTTAATTGAATTAATAGACTTATCTAAAAGCACTTTATTAAAAGCATCGCCCTCATCAACAATTAGTGAATTTCTTATAACTTTTTCCTCAGTTATAAAATTTCCAAATACATTTATTTGTTCTACATAAAATCTTTCTAGATCTTCAAATTTAAATTTTAAATTAATTTTATTTTCATCTATAATAGATAAATCATATTTCGTATTAAGAAATAAAAACTCCTTTGATAATAATATTTGATCGATCTCATCTGTAATTTTATTAATGATTTTGGAAGAATATTTTTCACCATTAAGTTTTTTAAGATCTTTATTAATTTCTATAAAATTCTCTTTATTAAAATTATCATTAATTTCAATTGATATATTATTAAAGAAAAACTTATCACCAGGGTCAATGTTAAAATTAATTTCAAAAAATTCATTATTGATATTTTTTGCATAAGAAGATTTTATATTTACATTATAGTAACCTTTGCTCTGATAATATTGTTTTAGTCTTTTTTCATCTTGCTTAATTTTTAATTCATCTAGATACTTATTGGACGTTAAAAATTTCCAAAATCTGCCTTCTTCTGACCTGATTATATTTCTCAACTTTGAGTCTGAAAATACTTTATCACCTTGAAAATTTATTTTTTTAATTATGGCTCTTTCACCTAGAATAAAATTATAAATTATATCTACAGAATTATTTTGATTTTCTATTACATTTGTGTCTAGTTCTGCAAAGTAATAACCTGCACCTCTTATAATATTCAAAAGAAGATTATTTTGATTTTGAATATTATTTTTTAAGAATGGATATTTTTCATTTTTTTTTGTTACTTCTTGTAATTCACTTAATAAAGTTTTATTTCTAATTCCGTTTAGCTTAATTGATTGAATTATAGGATTTTCAATAATTATAATTTTCAAAAGCTTATTTTTTTGAATAATTTTAATATCTTTGAAATAATTTGTTTTATATAGTTTTTTTATCGATGAATTTAAATCATTTATTGTCAAATCATCAGATAAATTTAAACCAGAAAACATTATAACGGTTTCAACAGAAAGCCTTTCATTACCTTGGACTTCAATTTCCTCATAGACCTCTGAATTAGATGCTGAAAAAGAGAACAATAAAGTGATTATGATTAATGATGTTAATTTTATTAATTTTTTAATAATTTTTATCATTAGCTTTTAAATTTTTAATTAGATATTGATTTACTATTTCTACCATAGATTTAATATCTTTTATATTCTTTGGACGACTAGAATAATATTTAGAAAAATATGGTTTTTTTAATAATTCTATCATCTTGTTATGAATATCAATGTAAGGAATTTTATCAGCAAGGTAATTTTTAACTAGCACTTCATTAATTGAAACCAAAATAATTTCAAAGTATGTATTTTTAAATTTATAATTTAATATTTTTAAAAGAGGAAATTTTTTATTATTTGGCTTTACAAGATTTAAACTATTTAGCTTATTATATTTAAAACTACTACTTCTAAATATATAATTATTTTTTGATGAAAATAGTGCATTTGCAATTGGTATTTCCATTGTTGTTTCATGTGCTAGCAATTTTGTTAATCCATTTTCGAAATTTACTATTGCATGCAAATATGATTTTGGATGAACTAATATATCGAATTTATTTTTATCAAGGTTAAATATTTTAATTGCTTCAATTATTTCAAAAATCTTATTCATCATTGTTGCTGAGTCAATTGATATTTTTCTTCCCATTTTCCAGTTTGGGTGATTTAAGGCAAATTTTGGTTTTATATATTTAATATTTTTTAAGTCTTTATTTAAAAAAGGACCTCCTGAAGCAGTCAAATATATTTTTTTAATATTTTTTTTACTTTCATTTTTTAATAAAGACCAAATTGAAAAATGCTCAGAATCCAAAGGGATAAAACCTGTCTTCTTTTTTTTTAATTCTTCTGCAATAAATTGCCAACCACAAATAATTGATTCCTTATTGGCTATAGCTAGATTATTTGAATATTTTATTATATCTAATGTTGGTTCAAGTCCTTCAATGCCAGAAATTCCATTTATAGTTAAGAAAGATTTTTTTTTATTTCTTCTAAGAGCCTCTGTAATCGAGGTAAAAACTTTTATTTTTTTATCTTTAAATTTTTTTAAATTATTCAGGTAGCTATTTTTATCAAATATGACAATGTTTTTGACATCAAATTGAATTGCTTGTTTATAAATTTTTTTAATATTTTTATTTGTTGATAATAATTTTACATTAAAGTTTGATTTATGTTTTTTAATAACTTTTAATGTTGTTTCCCCAATCGATCCTGTAGAACCTAATAAGAAAATATCTTTTTTCATTTATATAGAAACCAATACCAATCCAAATGGTAATGCAAATAAAATACCATCTATCCTGTCTAAAAGTCCTCCATGTCCAGGTAATAATGATCCTGTATCTTTTAATTTTGCTTTTCTTTTTAGAAATGAAATAATTAAATCTCCAAACTGTGATATCAATGAGATTATTGTTATAAAGACTAAATAATTAATTTCTAAAAGTATATAAGTTTTAAAAAAAAAAAAATAAAAATAACCTGATATAATTGATAGAAAAAAAGAACCAAAAACACCAGAATAAGTTTTGTTTGGACTGATCTGCGTTAATTTTTTTCCACCCACAAGTTTACCAAATATAAAACCACCAATATCTGTAGATGCACATATTAATAATATAAAAATTAAAGATATTGTATTTTTGTTGTTAAAAGGAACCAAAAATTCCCAAATTAATAAAAAAAATATAGAAATGAACATTACACACACTAGAAAAGAAGAAAAATATTTTCTATTATTTTGTTTATAAATATTTTTTAGCAAATTATTAAATTCAATTAATGAAAAGAAGCTAATTGCTAACAATAAAAAAAACAAAACTGTAGAATTACTTAAGGAGAAAAAAATTATTATTAGTAATAATATAGATGTTAATAATCTCTTCTGTAATTCAATCATTTAATGCCACCAAAGTTTCTTTTCACTTTTGAAAAATTAGTAATTATTTTTCTAAAATCCTTCCTTGTAAAATCAGGCCAAAGTTTGCTTATAAAATAAATCTCAGTGTAAGACAATTGCCATAATAAAAAATTACTCAGTCTATTTCTATTTCCTGTTCGTATTAAAATTTCAGGATCTGGTATATTTTTGGTATATAAATTTTCTGATATATTTTTTTCGTTAATGCTAATTGATGAATTATTTAATTTTTTAACAGTATTTATAATCTCTTCTTTAGAACCATAATTTAAAGCAATTATAATGTTAATTCTATCATTCAATTTTGTTAACTTTTCGGCTTTTCTAAGTTTTAATTTAAGTGACTTTGGAAATTTTTCTAAATTACCAATTATTTTAATTTTTATTTTTTTGTTTATTAAGTTATTTAATTCTCTTTCAATATAATTTTCTAATATATTTATTAAAAATTTAATTTCACTTTTTGGTCTTTTCCAGTTTTCAGTAGAAAAAGTAAATAATGTTAAATATTTTATTTTTTTTAATACAGCTTCTTCAATGATATTTTCTACAACCTCTATACCCTTGGTATGACCATAATTTCTTGACTTTTTTTTTTTAATTCCCCATCTACCATTGCCATCCATTATTATGGCTACATGTTCAGGCAAAATCATATTGTCATTATTTCACTTTCTTTTGTAACAACTCTATCTTCAATGACTTTTATTTGATTGTCGGTGTAATCTTGAATAATTTTTTCTTTTTTTTTAACCTCATCTTCTGAAATTTCTTTGTCTTTAAGAAGTTTTTTTAATTCATCATTTGCTTCTCTTCTTATATTTCTTATAGAAACTTTACACTTCTCTCCCATTGACTTAATAATTTTCTTAATCTCAGATCTTCTTTCTTCACTCAGATCGGGGACAGGTAGTCTAATTAATTGTCCATCAATCTGTGGGTTTAATCCTAACTCCGACTTTTTAATAGCAGAATCTATGAGGGCTACATTGTTTGTATCCCAAACCTGTATATTTATACTTCTAGGTTCTGGAGTTGTAATACTGCCTAATTGATTAATTGGCATTTTTTGACCATATACATCAACTTTTACAATATCTAGCATTCCCGCGTTTGCTCTTCCCGTTCTTAATGAGCTTAATTCACTCTGAAAAACTTCATAAGTTTTTAACATTTTATTACTATATTTCGACTCTTCAAACATTACTCACCTATTTTTAGTCTAATAAAATTATTAATTTGTAAATTAGAAATTTCTAAGCTTTTAATAACATCTTTAACTTTCATTTTGGGTTCCATTACCCAATCTTGTGACATTAAACTATTTTCATCCTTAAATTTATTAATTTTACCTAAGCTGATTTTCTTTGCTATATCCTCAGGCTTGCCAGAATTTTTTAATTCTTCATCAATTAAATTGACCTCTTTATCTATTATTTCTTGATCTATCTGATCTGCATTTAAGGCTATGGGATTTGATGCTGCTATATGCATTGATAATTGTTTTCCAAATAAGTTAATTTTATCAGATTTATCATTGGTACTCAAAGATACTATTACAATTAATTTTGATACATTGTCTTTAATTACTGAGTGTTGATATACAAAATTTATTGAATTTTCGTCAGCTAAGGTTTTTGCTCTCCCAATTGTTATTTTTTCTCCAATTTTTGCTATTAAAGCTACTAGATTTTCATCAACAGTTTTATTATTTTTCATCATAGATTTTTTCAAATCTTCTATATTTGATGAGTGATGATTATTTAATTCGCTTAATTCCTTAACAAACTCAATAAAATCATCATTTTTTGCGACGAAATCTGTTTCACAATTTACTTCTATTAAAGACATTTTTTTTTCATCCCCAGAAGTAACTACAACTCCCTCGGTTGCAGTCCTGGACATTTTTTTAGAAGCTTTGGCTATGCCTTTTACTCTCAAGATTTCAGCTGCCTTATCTAAATCACCATTTGACTCTTTTAATGCAGAATTACAATCTTTAAAACCTGCACCTGTAGATTTTCTTAATTGTTTTATTTTTTCTATATCGCTCATTTAATTTCCTGTAGTAAAATTAATTTTTTTAATTAAGTTTTTTTTCTAATTTTTCTTCTTTAGATTTTTCTGGACTTGAGGTTTCAATTTTTAAAGCCTCAGTATCTTCTTCACTAGCCGTATTTTGTGGTGATTCTTTTTTAGCGTTTAGAATAGTTTCTTTTAAAAGTGAGCAATACAAATCAATAGATCTTCTAGCATCATCATTTCCAGGGATAGGAAAATCAATACCATCTGGATTTGAGTTTGTATCTAAAATTGCAACTATTGGAATACCTAGCTTTACAGATTCTTTAATTGCAAGAGATTCATAATTTGTATCTATTATGAATACTAGATCAGGTATCTTTTTCATAGCTGAAATTCCGCCAAGTGATCTTTGTAATTTATCTCTCTGGCCACTCATTTTTAATAATTCCTTTTTAGTAAAGCCTCTATTCTCAGATTTTAAATCAGATTCAATTTTAATAAGTTTTTTAATTGAGTTAGATATTGTTCCCCAATTTGTAAGCATACCTCCTAGCCATCTATAATTAACAAAATATTGATCCGTTTCATTCGCAAGTTCTGCTATTGCCTCTGATGCTTGTTTTTTAGTTGATATAAATAATATTTTACCACCTAATGAGATTGTTGAATAAACTTTTTCTAAAGCTACTTTAGTTAGTTCGAGTGTTTGTGTTAGATCTATTATATGAATAGAGTCTCTTTTTCCAAAAATAAACTTTTTCATTTTTGGATTCCATCTTAAAGTTTTGTGTCCAAGATGAACGCCAGCTTCTAATAATTGTTCTATTGTAAGATTTGGTATTTTCATATTTTTTCCCGGTTGTGCCACCACAATTACTGCCTAAAAAGGACCGGAGGTATAAAACCAGAAATTGTGTGCGTGTTAGTTTATGAAACTATTTACAAAAATAAGAGAAAAAAACAAGTTTTTTTTAGAGAACATCAATATTTTCTTCATTTCTCATTAAATTGAGCATTTTATGATCTATTTTCCTTTTTTTGTTAAGTCGAAAAGACATCCTTTTATTGTCAACTTCAACATCTATTATCACTTTAGTTTTGCCCAATTCTAAACCTAAATTATTAATTTTTGTAATATCATCTAAATTTTTAACTTTTATTTTTAGTTCCTCTATTGGTTTATCAATAACATCTTTCATGGAAATAATTTTTCTTATATTAATTTTCTTTTGTATTTTATTTTCATCTACATAATTTTTAACTAGAGTAATCATAACAGAATTACCTTCAATGAGTATTTCTCTATTATTTTCAAAAACATCTGAAAATACAAACAATTCAAAGACACCAGATAAATCAGAAAATTTAATTATTGCATAGGAAGTTCCTTTTTGTGTTTTCTTTTCTTGAACCTTTAGTATTGTAGATGAGATATTTGAACTTAAAATATTTTCATTTGAATTAAACTCCTCATAATCGATAATATTATATTGATCAAAAAGCGATTTATACTGGTTTAGAGGATGGTCAGAAATAAAGAAGCCCAAAGTTTCAAATTCTTTGGATAATTTAACATCTACATTCCAATCTTCAATGATATCTAAATAAGTCTCATCATTATCTTCTTGAAATAAATCAATTTGGTTTACTGAGTTATTTTCAAAAATATTTTTTGATTTTAAAATGATATTAGGGATTGAATTATATAAAGATTGTCTATTGCTATTAAAATTATCAAAAGCGCCTGCTTTTACAAGACCCTCTAATTGTAATTTATTAATGTCTTTTGGATTAACACGATTTATAAAATCTGTTAGATCTTTGTAATTCCCATTTTTAGTTCTCTCTTCTACAATTTTTGAAATTGCTTCAAATCCAACACTTTTAATTGCACCTAATGCGTAAAGAAAATTTTTACCATCAGACGAGAAGTCGGCATAGCATTTATTAATATCTGGTCGAATTATATTTATACTCAATCTTTTTAGTTCTTCATAAAATTCACTTAATTTTTTTTGGTTTGAAAGCTCCATGGACATAGAAGCTGCAAAGAACTCATGTGGATGATAAGTTTTTAAAAATGCAGTTTGATATGCAATTATTGCATAAGCAGCAGCATGACTTTTATTGAAACCATATTCTGCAAAAGGTTCAATTTTTAAAAAAATTCCTGCGGCTATATCTTTGCTAATTCCATTATTATGAGCTCCTTCAACAAATCTTTCTTTTTGTTTTTCAAGCTCTGCTCTTTTTTTTTTACCCATAGCCCTTCTTAATATGTCAGCCTCACCAGCGGTAAATCCTGACAGAATTTGTGCTATTTGCATAACTTGTTCTTGATATATAATTACGCCATAGGTAGGTTTTAGGATTTCCTCAAGCTTAGGGTGTAGATAATCAGGCTCTCTTTTGCCATGTTTGCAATCATTGTAAATTGGGATGTTGCTCATTGGACCAGGTCTATACAAAGCAACTAAAGCTATTATGTCTTCCAAATGATTAGGTTTCATGTTTATTAAAGCATCTTTCATTCCAGAGCTTTCTAATTGAAATAATCCAACCGTTTTACCACTTGATAAAAGATCAAAAACTTTCTGATCTTCATAATTAATAGTTCCAATCTTAAAATTTGGATCCTTTTTCGCTATAAGCTTTTGAGTTTTGCTGATTACTGTTAAAGTCTTTAAGCCTAAAAAGTCAAATTTTACCAATCCAGCATTTTCAGCTGAGTACATATCAAATTGTGTCGAAGGAAGTAAAAGGTCTGCGGATGAATCTTTGTATAAAGGTACTGTCTCAGTTAATTTTTTGTCTGCTATAACAACACCAGCAGCATGTGTTGCGACGTTCCTATTTAATCCTTCAAGTTTTAGAGATAGTTCTATTAGACGACTGACTCTCTTATCTTCATTTATTAACTTTTGTAATCTTGGTTCTATATTGATACTTTCTTGCAAGGTTAATGGTCTAGATGGATCAAATGGTATCATTTTACATATGGTATCTATAAAACCATATGGAAGTCCTAATACACGTCCAACATCTCTTATTACCATTCTAGCTTTAAGTTTTCCAAATGTTATAATATGGGCAACACTGTCCTTGTATTTAGTTGTCAAATATTTGAAAACTTGATCTCTTTTTTCCTCACAGAAATCTATATCAAAATCAGGCATAGAAATTCTATCAGGGTTTAAAAATCTCTCAAAAATTAAATTGAATTTTATTGGATCAACATCTGTTATAGATAGACACCAAGCAACTAAGGAGCCTGCTCCAGACCCTCTACCAGGACCAACTGGTATACTATTATTTTTTGCCCACTTTATATAATCTGAGACGATTAAAAAATATCCTGAATAATTCATTTCAGTTATAATTTTTATTTCATGATTTAACCTATCTTTATAAGTATCTTTAGTTTTTAAATTATTTGATATTTTACTTATTAACTCAGGATCTATTTTAAATTTTTCTTCTAAACCTTTTAAAGAGTCATTTTTTAACTTATCGTCGATATTGACTGTATCTGTAATAATATTAGGCAGTATGGGTTTGGATGGAATAGGTCTAAAATTGCATCTAAAAGGCAAATTATAATTATTTTCTAATGCCTCAGGTAAATCTTTAAAAATCTCATCCATTTCGGCCGATGATTTTAAATAGTGATTATTAGTCAGTTTTAATCTTTTTTGATCGTTTATATAAGTTTTTTGACCAATGCACATTAAAGCATCGTGAGCTTCATGCATTTCCTTATCCAAATAATAAACCTCGTTAGTAGCTATGATTGGTATTTGATATTTTTTTGAAACTTTTAGGTTAAAAATTTCAAATTCTTTTTCATTTTTATCACCATGTCTTTGAATTTCTAAATAGAAATTTTCTTTAAAATTGTTATTTAAAATTATTATTAATTCATCTAGTTCTTCAAATAATCCTTTATTAAACATATTACCAATTAAATTGTTAATTGCTCCTGAAAGAACGATAATCCCATCACTATATTTTATTAAATCTTCAATTGAACAATGTGGTTGGTCATTATCGACATTTTCTAAATAAGCTTTTGAAGAAAGTTCAATTATATTTTTATAACCATTATAATTTTTTGCAATTAGTGGAATTAGTCCATAAGTATTTTTAAATCTAAATTGAACTTGTGATCCTATAATTGGTTGGGTTCCTACAGATGAAATATTTTCCGAAAATTCTAATGCTCCTGATAAATTATAAGTATCACTTAAACCTACAGACTGTATCTTATTTTTTTTACAATACTCTTTAAGATTTTCAATTTTTAATGCACCCTCACAAATTGAATACTGTGAGTGAATTTTAATTTGATTGAAAGATTTTTTTTTAGATTGTAGCATTGATGATTTGTATATTACCATCATTCATCATAATTTTACAATCTGCCATATTTGCAAAATATCTATTGTGAGTTGCAAAAATTATGATTCTATTTTTATTTTTTAAATTAAATAGGATTTTAAAGATAAGTTTTGCATAATCAGAATCTAGACTACCAGTTGGTTCGTCTGCTAATATAATGTCAGGATCATTAATTAATGCCCTAGCTATAGCAATACGCTGATTTTCACCTCCAGATAATTCGTTGGGAAAATGGTTTATTCTGACTGACATACCTACTTTTTTTATTAATTTTTTTGCAAGTTCCATAGATTTTTGCCTGTCATTAGAAATTAGTAAGTTGGGCAAGTAAACATTTTCTAAAGCTGTAAAATCTGACAATAAGTTTTTGTCTTGATAGATAATACCTATTTTCTTTGCTCTAATTAAATCATTTTCAACTTTATTATTTGATTTTATTTTGTTGCTGTTTATTTCAATTGAACCTGTCGTTGGGTTATCGATCAATGATAATAAATTGAGCAAGGTTGATTTTCCTGATCCTGAAGGTCCCACAATAGAATAAGTTTTTCCAGGTTCAAAATTAAATGAAATATCATCTAAAACTTTTATAGATTTATTTTTCTCATATTTTTTTGTTAAATTTTTTATTTTAATAAAATTATTCATACTTAAGAGTTTTAACTGTATCTAAAGAAGATGCTTTTGAAGCTGGATATATCGATACTAAAATTGTAGCAAATATTGAACAAAGAGAGATTATTATTATTGAATTTATATTTATTTCAGAAGGCAAGGTATTTAAAATATAAATATCTTCTGGGAAAAGAGAAATACCAAATATATTTGAAATAAATTGTCTAATACTTTCTACATAAATAGAAAAAAGGGTGCCAACAACTACTCCGAATAATGTCGCCGATGTTCCTATAAAAAAACCCACCAAAAAGAAGATTTTTTTTATCGATTTGCTTGATACCCCAATTGATTTTAAGATACCAATATCTCTTGTTTTGTTTTTAACTAAAATTGTAAGTCCAGATATTATATTAAAAGCTGCAACAATAATTATCAAAGAAAGAATTATAAACATTACGTTCCTTTCTACTTTTAAAGCTGAAAATAATGATTTATTCATATCTGACCAAGTATAAACTAGTGAATCTGGAAACTGTGTTTTTAAATTTTTTTTGTGAATTTCTATATTTTTTGGATCTTTAAAATAAAATTCTAAGAACCTATCTTCTTTATTCTTATTAAAAAAACTCTCAAGTGTCTCTAAATTTATATATGCAATATTTTCATTATAGTCTGACAAACCACTGTCAAAAATTGATACTATTTTAAAGTTTTTTTGTTTGGGAAGTGTGCCTACTAAAGTTTGTATTCCTACAGAAGACATAACTGTAATAGTATCACCTACTTCAACATTTAAATTAAAGCTCAATTCTTTACCAATTGAAATATTATTTTCATTTAAGTTTTGCGATCCAAAAAAATCCTTATTTTTAACTATTTGAAGATTTCTAAAATCACTTTCAAAATATCCTTTTAAAAAGACACCCTTTGTATTATTTTTATTCAATATTACTGCTTCTCCATCATTTGAAACTATATTTTTTGCCAGATCTAAATCTTGAATATATTTCAATGGTTTATTTTCTGCTTGAACTACCGCATGAGCATTAAAACCTACAATTTTACTTATTAGTTCAGTTCTGAAACCATTCATTACTGACATAACAATGATTAGAACTGCAACCCCTAATGAAATACCTATAAAAGAAAAAATTGATATGATATTTAAAAAACCATCATTTTTTCTGGTCCTTAAAAATCTAAATGTAACTTCTCTTTCTAACTGTGAGATCAATTTGATTTAGCTTTTAAAATTTGTGACACAACTTCTTCGATATTTAATTTTTGAGTTTCTCTATTAATTTCTTTAAACTCGAATAAATCTCCATCTGTTTGATTTCCCAAAATCAACTGATAAGGAATACCAATTAAATTAAATTTCCTAATTTTTGCAGAAATATTTTCTTCAGTATCATCTATGATTGCATCTATATTTTTAGACTTTAAATATTCAAATATTTTATTCGATTTTTCTAAATTTGATGTATCATTTTTTTTAATCATTGGGATTATTGCACAATGATAAGGAGCAACTGATATTGGCCATTTCATTATTCCATCTTTATCGTTGTATTTAGCCTCAATTATGGCACCTACCAATCTTGATACACCTATTCCATAAGATCCCATTTTAACAAATTCTTTTTTACCATTAAAATCTACTGCAGCATTCATTGGTTTTGAATATTTATCTCCAAAATAGAATATATGGCCTACCTCTATTCCTTTTGTATTTACTCTAAATTCTTCTGGAACTACTTTTTCAAATTCTTTCTGGTCAAACTTCTCGTCTGTAACAGAATAAAATTTTTCATATTGCTGTCGTAAATTAGTAAGCGAATTTTTTTCTAATAAAGTAGATGAGCTATTCACATCAAATATCCTTTTATCTGTGTATATTTTACTTTCCCCAGTATCGGCAAGAATTATGAATTCATGGGAAAGGTTTCCACCGATAGGTCCTGTATCTGCTGCCATTGGTATTGCTGATAAATTTAATCTTTTAAAAGTCCTTAAGTATGAGAGAAAAAATTTATTATATGAAAAAAGAGCTTCATCGTCATTTAAATCAAAAGAGTAAGCGTCTTTCATATAAAATTCCCTGCATCTCATAATTCCAAACCTTGGTCTTAATTCATCTCTAAATTTCCACTGAATATGATATAATAGCTGTGGGAGTGATTTATAAGATTTAATACTTGATCTAAAAATTTCTGTTACAAGCTCTTCATTGGTAGGTCCATACAACATTTTTCTATTTTGACGATCTTTAATCCGCAACATCTCTTCTCCATAATCATCATATCTTCCACTTTCTTTCCA
The DNA here is from genome assembly GCA_045566995.1 of Candidatus Pelagibacter sp. Lineage (GTDB taxonomy): Bacteria > Pseudomonadota > Alphaproteobacteria > Pelagibacterales > Pelagibacteraceae > Pelagibacter. The sequence goes on along the minus strand of JBJLDU010000006.1, from coordinate 151,133 downwards.
AATTTCTGATGATTGAATTGTTGGCATTAGAATTTCCTGAACGCCAATTCTATCCTGCTCTTCTCTAACAATTTGCTCTATTTTTTTCATAACTTTGAAACCGAGTGGTAACCATGAATAAATCCCTGCTGATGATTGCTTAATCATTCCAACTCTTAACATAAGCTGATGAGATTTAATTTTGGCTTCTGTAGGATTATTTTTAAGAATTGGTACAAATGATTTTGAAAAATACATTTTATTATTTAAATTCTTACCAAGTTTATATTTGTTAGTGGTTTTTTCCCAGTTTTTTCTTTTGAAAATTTGCGACAAGTTATTTTAAGTGCGTCTATTAGATTATCTTGTTGTTTTGTGTTGTTTAATGAAAATGTTTTAACAGTTCTTTCTATTTCTTCCTCTAATCCATAAATAAACTCATCATTCTCATATACTGGTAAACCTCTAAAAGTTACTAATGGTTTATTGTGTATGTTTCCTTTTGGTGTAATCATAATTGTAGCTTCTAAAAATCCATTTGATGAAATATTTCTTCTTTCTTTTATTGATCTAGAGTCTTCCTCTACTGGAACATTTCCATCTAAATAAACTCTTCCACTTGGTGCTTTGTCATAGACTTCTGGTTTTTCTCCAGGATACAACTTAACAATATCACCGTTCTCTACTTGAACTGGGTATTTAACTTGCATTTCTTTTGCAAATTCAATGTGCTCTATCATGTGTCTATGTTCTCCATGAACTGGGATAACAGCTTTTGGTTTAATCCAATTATACATATCTCTAAGGTCTTCACGGTTAGGATGGCCAGAAACGTGAATATATTCATTGTCTTCAGATATAACTTCAATACCTTCTTTGACTAAATTATTATGTAACTTATACAATTTCTTCTCGTTTCCTGGTATAATTTTTGAAGAAAAAACTACAGCATCATTTCTTTCTATATAGACATCTGGGTGAGTATATTTAACTATCCTATTCATAGCTCCCATTGGTTCGCCTTGACTTCCAGTGCACAAATAAACAATTTTTTCTCTAGATATATTTTTTGCATCTCTTGAATCTATAGGATCTATAACATTTTTAAGATAACCACATTGTCTTGCTGCTTTAAATATTCTGTGCATCGATCTTCCAACTAGTGAAATATGTCTTCCTGTTTGTTCTGCACAATAAAAAACAGTTTCCATCCTAGCTACATTAGATGCAAATGAAGTAACGATTATTCTTTTTTTTAATCTTTCAAAAACCTTAAGTAAATTTTTACGCACATCAAGTTCAGACCCTGCTCTACCTGCACTAAATACATTTGTAGAGTCACAAATCATAGCTAATACACCATCGTTGCCTATTTCCTTTAATCTTTCAGAGTTTATGTTTCCACCTATCAAAGGATCTGGATCACATTTCCAATCTCCGGTATGTAGTATATTACCAGCTGGTGTTTGTATTCTAAGACCATTAGGTTCTAATATTGAATGAGTAAGTGTAACAAACTCTATTTTAAAGGGATCTAGATTAATTGTACTATTAAGTTCTACTATTTTTAAATAACCAGTTATATCAATTTTTTTTTCTTTAAATTTTTCAGTAATTAATACTGAGGTAAAAGGTGTAGCATAAATTTTACATTTTAATTTTGGCCAAACATGAGCAATAGCTCCAATATGATCTTCATGTGCATGTGTTAGGACTATGCCTAGCAAGTCATCTTTTTTATCTATTATAAATCCTGGATCTGGGTATATGATATCAACACCAGGAACTGTATCATCTGCAAATGTAACACCAACGTCAACAATAATCCATTTTTGATTGTCTGGCTTACCATATGCAAATAGGTTCATGTTCATTCCTATTTCACCAGATCCTCCTAGAGGACAAAATAATAATTCATCTTTCATAATTTTTTAATTTATAGCTACTCTTAAGATACCTTTAATTGTTAAATTTTTATCAACTGTTTTAATACCTTTAATTGATGATTTAAATAAGTGTGCAAATCCACCTGTAAGTATAATTTTAAACTTCTTTCTAGTTTGTTTTAAAATAAGTTTAATTATATTTTCAATTAAACCAGTATAACCATGATAAAAACCAGCTCTTACAGCAGTTTTAGTATTTTTGCCAATGACATTTGCTGTCTTTTCTAGCTTAATTTTAGGTATTAAAGAGGCTTTATCTATTAAATTTTTCAAGGAAAGTTCTACACCCGGCGCTAAAACACCACCAATATAATCTTTTTTAATAACGATATCAAAATTGGTAGCCGTTCCAAAATCAACTATAATATAATTAAACCTACTATCAATAACTGCAATCGCATTAGCTAAACGATCAGAACCAATTTGTTTTCTATTGACTTTTATATTTATAAATTTTTTTAAATTACATGTTTTTAACTCAACACAGTTCAATTTAGTTATTTCTTTAATCGTTTTTTTTATTATTTTATAAGAGTTAGGGACAACCGAGCTAAAGAGTACTTTTCTAAGTTGAGAATTATATTTTCTTAAAAATAATAATTTTTTATTGATAGATTTTTTGTTTAAATTATTCTTATGAATTTTAATATTTTTGATCAATTTTAAATTGTTACTAAATAAGCAAATTTTAATTGCAGTATTTCCAATATCTCCAATTAAATACATATACTAAACTCCAAATGAGTGTAGGTTTTTTTCATACAGCAATTTAATTTCTTTAAATAATTCAAGTCTTTTTAATTTTTTATTTGTATAATTATTTAAAAATGTAGTTGGATAATTATTAATTTTTGGACTACTAGAAACATTAATTCCAATTCCTACAATTAAGTATTTTCTATTCTGCTTAAAAATTGTTTCTTGTAAAATTCCACAGACCTTTTTTCTATTTATTAATATATCATTAGGTTTTTTTATTTGAATCAAAGTGTTTATTTTTTTATATATTATTTTTTTAATTATTTTTAAATTTAAATTTATTATTTTTGATAAGGATATTTTTTTACTAATTTCAAAGAAGACTGATAAAAACAAATTACCTTTTATAGATATCCATTTATTTTTTCTTTGTCCTTTACCTTTTGTTTGTTCATCTGTTAAAATTATTCCTCTTTGATTGCCTTGCTTAATTAATCTTAGCGCTACATTGTTAGTGCTTTCAACTTTTTTGTACAAATATTTTTTTAATTTCATTAGATCATTGTAATTTTAGATACTATTTCTGTTATGCCACTCGGATATAAAAAGTATGCTAAAATAAATATTGTTGAAATAGCCAAAGTAATTTTTAATCCTAGATTATGAGATGTTTCATATTCTTCTTTTTCTGGATCAAAATATATAATTTTTATAATTCTTAGATAATAAAAAGCTGCAACTACAGTTGCTAACAATCCAACAATTGCTAAAAAATACATTGACTGTTCTATAACAGCTAAGAAAACATAAAATTTTGCAAAGAAGCCTGCTAGTGGAGGTATTCCAGCTAAAGAAAATAAAACTATTAATAATGAGAAAGATAAAATTGGATGTTTTTTAGAAAGCCCAGATAAATCCTCTATATTCTCATAATATTTATCATCTCTCTTAAGCATAAATAGGCAGCTAAAAAAGGCTAAATTCATTACCAAATAAATAGATATATAAGTTATAGAACTTTGTATTCCTTGATTGCTAACTGTTGCCAATCCAGCCAATGCATAGCCCATATGACTTATTGAACTATATGCAATTAACCTTTTTAAATTTTTTTGACCTATTGCTGCCACAGCACCAAATATCATTGAAGCTATTGATATAAATACAATAATAGTTTGCCATTGGTCATTCATATTAGCAAAAGGTGTGTACAAGAATTTAATGAACACGGAGAGTGCGGCTATTTTTGGTAGTATAGCAAAGAATAATGTTACAGATGTTGGGGAGCCTTGATAAACATCTGGAGCCCACATGTGAAAAGGTACAGCCGATATTTTAAATGCAAGACCTACTAAAATAAAGACTATCCCAAAAGTGGTACCATAATTAAATTCAGTAGAGTTTATTAGTATTTGATCAAAATTTGTACTTTCAGAAAATCCATAAGTTAATGAGCACCCATATAACAGCAAACCAGATGATAATGCGCTAAGAACAAAATATTTTAGTCCAGACTCTGTAGAAAGTAAATTATCTCTATTAAAAGACGCAAGAACATACAAAGCTAACGATTGAAGCTCAAGGCCCATGTAAAAAACTATTAAATCATTTGAACTAATCATTATCATCATTCCTAAAATGCTGCTTAAAATGAGGATAGGGTATTCAATTTTATTTAAATTAATCACTTGGATATATTTAGATCCAGTTAGCATTACAAAAATGCCAGATCCTACAAGTATAATCTTCATATAATTTGATAAATTGTCTATTAAATATGAATTATTAAATAAGTAAATTGTATCTAATGAGCTGAGATTTATTATTAATGCCAATAAAATAACTAAAGATATATTTGATAAATTATAAATTAAACTTGCACTATTTTTTTTGAAAACTCCAACTAGTAAAAGTAACATTATAGATATCGATATAAAGATTTCTGGTAATATATATTGAAAATTTTCCATTAGTCCTTTGATGCAAGGTTGTTAATTAAGTCAAAATTATACATGTTTAAAGTATTCTCGACCGATGCTTCAATTGAATTCATTAAAGGCTCTGGGTAAAAACCAAAAAATAAAATTGGTATCACTAGAGCTGATAAAGTGATAATTTCAAAGGTTTTTAAATCTTTCATACTTTTAAGCTCTTGATTATTGATTTCGCCAAAAACAACCCTTTTAAATAGCCACAGCATGTATGCTGCTCCTAAAATTACTCCCAAACTCGCAATCATTGCTACTAGGATATTTTTCTCAAATGCACCCATTAAAATTAAAAATTCTCCTACAAAACCTGTTGTTCCAGGTAGTCCTAGAGCACCAAGTGTGAATACCATAAAAACAATTGCATATCTCGGCATTATAGAGACTAAGCCCCCATATTTATTAATTAACCTTGTGTGATGCCTTTCATAAACAACTCCAACACTTAAAAAAAGTGCAGCTGATACAAGTCCATGACTAATCATTTGAAAAATACTTCCCTCAATACCTTGTTGGGTCATTGTGAAAATACCTAATGTTACAAACCCCATATGCGCGACAGACGAGTATGCTATAAGTTTTTTCATATCTTCCTGCATCAAAGCTACAAGTGATGTATAAATAATTGCTATTAGACTTAAGACATAAACAAACATTGTAAAATTTTCGGACGCTATTGGAAATAAACCTAGTGAAAATCTAATAAATCCATACCCAGCCATTTTAAGTAATATTGCTGCTAGTAATACAGAGCCAACAGTTGGAGCTTCTACGTGAGCATCAGGTAGCCAAGTATGTACCGGCCACATAGGAGTTTTTACTGCAAAAGAACTGAAAAATGCTAGCCATAATAAATTTTGATATTCCGCCTGAATTCCAAGTTCATAAAGTTTTTCAACATCAGTAGTTCCAGTTATCCAATAAATTGAAATAATAGCAACCAACATAAGAACTGATCCTAATAAAGTGTACAGAAAAAATTTAAAGGCCGAGTAGACTCTTCTTTCCCCACCCCAAATTCCAATAATTAAAAACATTGGTATAAGACCTGCCTCAAAAAATAAATAAAATACTACTAGATCAAGAGAGCAGAAAACACCGATCATAAAAGTTTCCATTATTAATATGGCAATTAAGAAATCCTTCAGTCTATTTGTTATTGTAGCATTGACTGAAATTATGCAAATTGGAGTTATGAAGGTTGTTAATATTATGAATAAAATTGAAATACCATCTATTCCAACTTTATAATTAATAAATCCTGATAACCATTCTCTATTTTCTACAAACTGAAAGTCTACTGAATTTTTATCAAAAACATGCCAAAGATATAAAGATAATAAAAAATTTGCTAAAGAAATAAATAAAGCTACATATTTAGAACTCTGATATTTTCCACTTGATGATTTTGTGAATAATATAAATAAAGCACCTATTGTAGGTAGTAAAATTAAGGACGATAAAATTGGAAAGTTCATTATTTTAATATCAGTATTGTTAGTAAAACTGAAAATCCAATCAACATAACAAATGCATATTGATAAATAAATCCAGATTGAAATTTGACAGCTTTAATTGATAAATTTTTAATTACACTTGAAATCCCATCAGGACCAAATTTATCTATTATTGATCCATCAACTTTTTTCCATAAAAACTTTCCAATTTTTTTTGAAGGATTGACGAATAAATAATCGTACATTTCATCAAAGTACCATTTCTTAACTAAAAATTGATAAATTGGTTCATTCATTTCTTTCAATCCTTTTACTATGTTTGTGTTTTTTAAATACAAATAATAAGAAAATGGAATTGCAGCAGTAACAAGTATAGGTGTTAAAAACAAAAACCACGTTGGTGGGTGATCTGTGCTTAGTGGTTCTAAAAATTTTATAGATTGAGCCCAAAATTCATATGCTACCTCATGACCTATAAACAAACCTTTAAAGGCCATACCTGCAAAAATAGCCCCTATTGCTAAGATAATTAAAGGAGCAATCATAACAAAAGGAGACTCGTGTACTTTATCAATACTAAGTTCTTTATTATTATAATTACCATGGAATGTTTTAAATATAAGTCTCCAAGAATAAATTGATGTTAATAAAGCTGTAACTATACCTACAAAAGCCGCAAGCATCCCAACTCCATTTCCTCTTAAGTATGCAAATTCTATTATTGCATCTTTTGAATAAAATCCTGATAAAAAAGGAAAACCTGTTAAAGCAAGAGTTCCAATAAGCATTAGCACATATGTGTATGGAAGTTTTTTTATAACTCCACCCATTTTATTTATATCTTGTTCCTCATGAAATGAGTGAATTACAGCACCAGCTCCTAAGAATAACAAAGCTTTGAAAAAGGCATGGGTAAATAAATGAAACATCGCTACATTGTAAGCACCAACTCCAGCGGCAAAGAACATGTAGCCTAACTGACTACAAGTAGAATAGGCTATAATTTTTTTTATATCATTTTGTACAAGAGCAACTGTTGCTGCAAAGAAAGCAGTAGTCATTCCAATTATGGTTATAACTGTGAGAGCTAATGGAGAGTATTCATATATAGGTGAGCATCTAACAATCAGAAATACCCCTGCTGTTACCATTGTTGCTGCATGAATTAATGCGGATACTGGTGTTGGGCCCTCCATAGCATCAGGCAACCAGGTATGTAATAAAAATTGAGCTGATTTACCCATTGCTCCAATTAATAGAAGCAAACAAATCAAATCAATAATTTCTATATTAATACCAATAAAATTTATTTTTTTATCTAATACGTTTGGGATTTGTTTAAAAACCTCATCATAATTTACTGTACCAAAAATATAAAAAATCAGAAAAATTCCAAGTGCTAAACCAAAGTCACCAACTCTATTAACAACAAATGCTTTTATTGCAGCTTTGTTTGCACTTTCTTTTTTAAACCAAAATCCAATTAAAAAATATGAGCATAGACCCACACCTTCCCAGCCAAAAAATAGTTGAATAAAATTATCTGAACTTACTAAAGTTAACATTGCAAAAGTGAACAATGATAAATATGCCATAAATCTTGTTTTGTGAGGATCATGTGACATGTATCCAATTGAATAAATATGAACTAAAGCTGAAACAAAATTTACTACAACAAACATAACTGCTGATAAGGCATCAATTTTTATTGACCAGTTCACATTTAATGTTCCAGAATTGATCCAAGTGGCTATAACAAGGTTGTTTGAATAATCTGAACTAATAACTTTATACAAAACAATTAAAGAGAGTATTGCTGAAATACTAACAAACGAACTTGTCAAAACTTGAGAATTTCTGTCTCCTATTTTTTTTCCAAAAAAACCACTAATTACAGATCCTATAAGAGGTAGAAATAAAATTAGGTATTCCATTTTATCCTTTTAAATTTTTAATCTCTTCAACTCTTATTGTGTCTGAATTTCTAAAATAAACTACAATTATGGCTAATCCGATAGCAGCTTCAGCAGCTGCAACTGTTAAAATAAATAGTGTAAATATTTGCCCACTTAAATCATTAATAAATATAGAAAAAGCGACTAGGTTTATATTTACTGCAAGTAAAATTAGCTCAATACTCATTAAAATAACTATTACATTTTTTCTATTTAAAAAAATACCTACAACACCAATAGTAAATATAATTGCAGCTAATGTTAGATAATGTCCTAAACCTATGCTAAGCATCTATTTTAACTCCTTTATTTCTCTCAGCCTCAACTAAATCAACACCTTCATCTCTTTCTCTAGAAATTTGCTTAACATAACTTTGTCTTTTAACTCCAGCTCTTTCTCTATATGTTAAAACAATTGCTCCTATCATAGCAACTAACAAAATCATTCCTGAAATTTGAAATAGAAGTATATAATCCGTATATAAAACATTTCCAATAGACCTAGTATTAGTGATTTCATTAGATATATTTATAGAAAGGCTATTTAATAAATCGGGTTTATATTTCCATCCTCCAATTACAATTATAAGTTCAAAGAAAATAATTAAACTAACTAATAAACCAATTGGGATATGGGTTCCACCATCCCATCGTGAACTAAACCATTGACCTTTTTGTTCAGCTACGTTTAACATCATCACAACAAATAAAAATAAAACCGCAACAGCACCAACATAAACTATGAGCATAATCATCCCTAAAAATTCAGCACCTATCATGATGAACAAACAAGATATGCTAATGAAATCTAGGATTAAAAAAAATACTGAGTGAACTGTATTTTTTGAAACAGTCACCATAACTGCAGAAATTATAGCTATTAATGAGAAAATATAAAAAAAAACTGAATGTGCAATCATAAGATTATCTATGAGAACTATCAGCCTTTATATTGGCAGCTAAAACATTTTCCCATCTGTCACCATTTTCCAAAAGTTTTTCTTTTGTATAATAAAGTTCTTCTCTAGATTCTGTTGCAAATTCAAAATTTGGACCTTGAACAATCGCATCTACAGGGCAAGACTCTTCACAAAGACCGCAGTATATACACTTAAGCATATCAATATCGTATCTTACAGTTTTTCTACTTCCATCGTCCCTTTCTTTAGATTCTATTGTAATAGCTTGAGCGGGACAAACAGCTTCACAAAGCTTGCAAGCAATGCATCTTTCTTCGCCGTTAGCATATCTTCTAAGAGCATGTTCACCTCTAGATCTTGTCCCTAATGAACCCTTTTCAAAAGGATAATTAATTGTCTTTTTTGCCTTAAAAGTCTCTTTTATTGCAATTAATAAACCAGTCACAAAATCAATCATGAATATAGTTTTTAATAATCTTGAAATTTTCATTTATTTTCCTGGTAGTAAATCAAAATATAGTAAAAAACTCGAAGTTAAAACAACATAAAACAGTGAAAATGGGAGAAATATTTTCCAACCAAGCTTCATTAATTGGTCATATCTGTATCTTGGAACGGTTGCTTTAACTAACGCAAATAAAATAAATAAAAATAATATTTTAAAGATTAACCAAAATGGACCTGGAATAGCATTAAATGGGAAGATATCTATTGGAGATAACCAGCCACCCAAAAATAAAACTGACCCCATTGCACACATTAACAGAATGTTTGCGTACTCTCCTAACCAAAACATAGCATACATCATTCCTGAATATTCAGTTTGATATCCTGCCACCAATTCTGCTTCTGCTTCTGGTAAATCAAATGGAGGACGGTTTGTTTCTGCTAATGCAGAAATAAAAAAAATTACAAACATAGGAAACAAAGGAATTACAAACCATAAATTTTGTTGTGCCATAACGATGTCACTTAAGTTTAAAGATCCAACACATAAGAGAACATTAATTATTATAACTCCTATTGAAACTTCGTATGAAACCATTTGCGCAGCAGACCTGATTGCACCTAAAAATGGATATTTTGAGTTGGATGCCCATCCACCCATAATTATTCCATATACACCTAATGATGAAACAGCAAAAAGATATAAAATACCAACATTGATGTCAGCTAGAACAAAATCCTCTCCAAATGGAATTACAGCCCATGATATTAATGCTAATGTCATTGTAACAACAGGAGCTAATACAAACACAAGTTTGTTTGAACTTGCAGGTATTATTATTTCTTTAAATATATATTTTAATGCATCTGCTAGTGATTGAAATAAACCGAACGGGCCAACAACATTGGGTCCTCTCCTTTTTTGAACAAAGGCCCAAACTCTTCTATCAAGCCAAACTATCATTGCTACAGAGACCAAAACAGGAACCAAGAGAAAGAGTATTTTATAAACTTCAGTAAATAATATTGAAAAATAAGAGTCCATTAACCCTCTGTTCCAGTTTTTTTCAAATCAGTTCTTGCGTATCTACATTCAGACATTGTTTTGGATGCACGAGCAATTGTATTAGAATAATAATAATCAATATCCTCAACTAATATTTTTTCATCACTTAAATTATATGAAGGTACTTCAAAATTTTTAATTATTTCATTATTTAAATAGTCATGCATGGATTTAATTAGTACCTCTTTATTATTAAATAAAGCATTCCCGCTGATTATAGCTGATAACTCATTAATTATTTGCCAATCTTCTTTAGCTTCTCCTGGTGGATATGATGCTTTATAAGCTTTTTGGAGCGTTCCTTCTAAATTTGTGAAATAACCATCTTGTTCTGTGTATGCAGCACCGGGCAAAATAAGGTCCGCCGTACCTGCGCCTAAATCTCCATGACTTCCAATATAAATTATAAACTCATTATTTTTTTTGAATTTCAGTTTATCTTGGCCAAATAAAAAAATAATCTCTGCTTCATTATCTTCAATTGTTTTAAGAGTTTTATTGCTTCCATTATTTGATGAAAAAATACCTAAATCATATGAACCTACAGCGGATGCATCAGTTGCTAAAATATTTAGTGAATTCCAATTATCATCAATTTTATTAATACTAGTTAAATAACTTTTTAACTCCTCAAATACATATGCACCATTGTTACTGTTTAAAATTGATTGACCTAAGATAATTAAAGGTTTTTTTGCACTATTAATTTTGTTTGAGAGTTCGTGTTCATTTTTGATTATTTGATTAATTATTTTTGTATCATTTTCTAAAACTGTATAAGGATAGGTTAAATCGCCAACATCCTCTAAAGAAAATATTTCAGTTTTATTTTTTAAGTAAGTTTTTCTTATTCTTGAGTTTAAAATAGTTGCCTCAAATCTGGGGTTTGTGCCTATTAATAATATTAGATCACTTTCTTCAATCCCTTCTATACTAGAGTTAAATAAATAATTATTTCTGTTTTCAAAATTTATATAAGTATGGTTGGATCTGGAGTCTAAATATTTAGAATTTAAAGTTTTTTGAAATAAGTTTTTAATAGCAAACATAGTTTCCATATTTGTCATGTCACCAGTTAAACCAACTATTTTGTCTGGTGATGATTTTGAAATTTTTTCTTTAATTTTTTTGTATGCGTCTTGCCAACTTATTTCTTCAAAATTTCCATTATTTTTTATAAGTGGTGTATCTAATCTTTGATTTTTTAATCCATCACACGCATATCTTGTTTTGTCAGAAATCCACTCCTCATTGATTTCCTCATTAATTCTTGGTAAAACCCTTTTTACTTCCCAATCGTAAGTATCCACTCTAATGTTTGACCCAACAGCATCCATAACATCAATTGTTTCGGTCTTTTTTAGTTCCCAAGGTCTTGCTTCAAATACGTAAGGTTTGGATGTTAAGGCGCCAACTGGGCATAAATCTATAACATTTGCAGACATTTCGGACTCCATTGATTTCTCTAGATATGTCGTAATTTCCATGCTTTCTCCTCGACCTATCGCACCTAACTCTGTCACTCCTGCAACTTCTGTGGCAAACCTGATACATCTAGTACAGTGAATACATCTTGTCATTTGTGTTTTTATTAATGGTCCCATATATTTTTCAGGTACATATCTTTTATTCTCCTTAAATCTTGATTTATCAATTCCATAAAACATTGATTGATCTTGTAAATCACACTCTCCACCTTGATCACAAACAGGACAATCTAAAGGATGATTGGCTAGCAAAAACTCCATCACACCTTTTCTTGCTTTTTCAACTTTTTCAGTATTTGTTTTAATAACCATTCCTTCAGCTGCAGGCATTGCGCATGAGGCTATGGGTTTTGGTGACTTTTCCATTTCAACCAAGCACATACGACAATTTCCAGCTATGGAAAGCTTTTCGTGATAACAAAATCTTGGTATTTCAGCTCCAGCTTGTTCACAAGCTTGAAGTACTGTTAGGCCATCTTCAACTTCAATATCAATATCGTTAACTTTTAATTTAGGCATTGTCCTTTTCTAATAAATGTTGATCAACTAAGTATGGAATATTTTTTTGTTTTTTAACTATTGGATCAAATTTATTTCTTTCAAGTATTTCATCTTTAAAGTGTCTGATTAATCCTTGAACTGGCCAAGAGGAACCTTCACCAAATGCACAAATAGTATGACCTTCTATTTGTTTTGTTACATCAAAAAGCATATCCACTTCATCTGCAGTTGCCTCACCTGCTGCCATTCTTTCCAACATTCTCCACATCCATCCAGATCCTTCCCTGCAAGGTGTACACTGTCCACAACTTTCATGCTTATAAAATCTAGCTATTCTTGCCATACACTTAATAATATCTTGGTCATTATTGATCACAACAATTCCTGCTGTTCCTAGTCCTGTTTTATTTTCAACACACGCATCAAAATCCATTTTCATATTGTCACAAATTTCTTTAGGTAGCATTGGCATTGAGGATCCTCCAGGTATCACAGCTTTGAGATTATCCCATCCACCAACTACACCTCCAGCATGAGTTTCAATCAATTCTTTAAGTGGAACTCCCATTTCTTCCTCTACATTACATGGATTATTAACATTTCCTGAAATACAATAAATTTTTGTGCCAGTGTTTTTAGGTCTACCAAGAGAGCTAAACCATTTTGCACCTCTTCTTAAAATAGTAGGAACAGCCGCAACTGTTTCGACGTTATTGATGATTGTAGGGCATCCATATAATCCAATTAATGCAGGAAATGGTGGCTTTAATCTTGGTTGTCCCTTTTTTCCTTCCAAACTCTCAAGAAGTGCCGTTTCTTCCCCACAAATGTAAGCACCAGCACCATAATGAATATAAATATCTAAATCCCATCCTGAATTTAACGCGTTTTTACCAATTAAATTATTTTTATAAGCCTCATCGATTGCAGCTTGAAGTTTTTGTCCTTCATTAAAATATTCACCTCTAATATAAATATAGCATTTATGGGCGTTAACTGCGTATGAAGCAATTAAACATCCTTCTATTAATTTGTGAGGTTCAAATCTTAATATATCTCTATCTTTACAAGTTCCAGGTTCTGATTCATCAGCGTTAATAACCAAATAATGTGGTCTCGACCCTACCTCTTTAGGAGCGAATGACCATTTTAGACCAGTTGGAAAACCAGCTCCCCCTCGTCCTCTAAGCTCTGAAGATTTAACTTCATTGATTATCCATTCTCTTCCTTTTTCTAAAATTTCTTTTGTCCCATTCCAATCATTTCTTAATTTAGCAGATTCAATATCTGCACCACTGTCATTGTATAAATTTTGAAATATTCTATCTTCGTCTTTAAGCATTTTTGTTTCCTAATAAAGTTTTTCGATTATTAACTGGTTCTGCATTTATTCTTCCTGAATAAGATCCTGGTTTTGGAATTTTATTTTGGTATATCGTCTCAATTATTTCTTCAAGTTTTTTATCATTCAAATCTTCATAATAGTCCTCATTAACTTGCATCATTGGAGCATTAACACATGCACCTAGACATTCGACTTCCATCCAAGAAATGTTTCCATCTTCAGATAATACATTTTCTTTTTCAGATATTTTGTTTTTACAAACTTTAACTAAATCATATGCACCTCTAAGCATACATGGTGTTGTAGTACAAACTTGAAAGAAATATTTACCAACTGGGGATAAATTATACATTGAATAAAAAGTTGCTACTTCATAAACTTTTATATAAGGCATGTCTAAAAATTTAGCTATGTATTTCATAGCTTGTAATGGTATCCAATTTTCATTTTGCTTTTGTGCAATATATAACAAAGCCATAACTGCACTCTGTTGTTTTCCATCTGGATAATTAGAAACTATTTTATTTGCAGCCTCCAAACTTTTATCACTAAATTCAAAAGTTTCAGGCTGGTCTTTATGAATTTTTTTTACACTCATCTATCAACCTCTCCAAAAACAATATCCATTGAACCCAATACAGCAGGTACATCAGCGAGCATATGTCCTTTTATTAAATAATCCATAGCTTGAAGATGGGTAAATCCAGGAGCTCTGATCTTACATTTGTATGGTTTGCTTGAGCCATCTGAAATTAGATAGACACCAAATTCTCCTTTTGGTGCCTCAACTGCTGTATATATTTCATCTTTTTCAACCCTATATCCCTCTGTAAATAACTTAAAATGATGGATTAAAGCCTCCATAGACTGTTTAAGTTCTTTTTTTGGTGGAGGAGAAATCTTCCCATCCTCTGTTTTAATTGGTCCTTTTGGTATATTTTTTAAACACTGTTTAATAATTTTTACGCTTTCTCTCATTTCTTCAATTCTGCAAAGATATCTATCATAACAATCTCCATTTTTTCCAACAGGAATTTTAAATTCTAAATCGTCATAACAATCATAAGGTTGGCTTCTTCTTAAATCCCAAGCTACACCAGAACCTCTTAACATTACTCCTGAAAAAGAATAATCTAATGCATCTTGTTTAGATACAATTCCTATGTCTACATTTCTCTGTTTAAATATTCTGTTATCAGTAAGTAAAGTTTCTAAATCATCAATAATTTTTGGGAATTTTTCACAAAATTCACCGATATCACTATCAAGTCCAGAAGGAAGATCTTTGTGCACTCCACCTGCTCTAAAATAATTAGCATGCAACCTTGATCCAGAAACCCTTTCATAAAATCCCATTAATTTTTCTCGTTCCTCAAATCCCCATAAAGTTGGAGTTAGCGCCCCGACATCCATTGCTTGAGTAGTTACATTTAATATGTGGCTTAATATTCGTCCTATTTCACAAAACATCACACGTATATATTTGGCTCTAATGGGAACTTCAATTTTAAGAATTTTTTCTATAGCTAATGCAAATGCATGTTCTTGATTCATTGGTGCCACATAATCTAGACGATCAAAATATGGAACAGCCTGTATATATGTTTTATTTTCTATTAGCTTCTCAGTGCCTCTATGTAATAATCCTATATGAGGATCAGCTTTTTCAACAACTTCTCCATCTAACTGAAGTATTAATCTTAAAACCCCATGTGCCGCTGGATGTTGTGGTCCAAAATTTAAATTTAGTGTTTTTTTTTCTTTTGCCATTAGCTTTTTTTAATTTCTTTGATGTATTTTGTTCCTTCCCAAGGACTCTCATAATCAAAATTTCTATAGTTTTGTTCTAGTTTTACAGGTTCATAGATCACTTTCTTTTGTTCTTCACTATAACGAACCTCATTATGACCAGTAAGAGGAAAATCTTTTCTTAAAGGATGCCCTTCAAAACCATAATCAGTTAAAATTCTTCTTAAATCAGGGTGATTTTTAAAGTTTAACCCATACATATCAAATACTTCTCTTTCCATCCAATTTGCAGCTGGAAATATCGAAGTTAATGATGCAATTACGTCGTTTTCTTTGATTGAATAATCAATAATAATTCTTTGATTATATTCATGACTTAATAGTAAATAAACCATCTTAAATCTATTTTCATTTTCGGGGTAATCTACAGCAGTAATTTCGATTAATTGTCTAAATTTAGTCTCTTTATTGGTCTTCAAAAAAGAAATAACATTCACCAATTCATCATGATCTATGTTTATATAAATGTTCTCATGCTTTATATATGAATTATTTATTTTAGATGTTAATTCGGAGTTTATAAACTTTTCCAAGTCCTCAAGATTTTTCATTATTATCTTTCTAAAGAACCTTTGTTTCTAATTTTTTTCTGTAATTGTAAAATCCCATAAAGTAATGCTTCTGCTGACGGAGGGCATCCAGGAACATATACATCAACAGGTACTACTCGATCGCATCCTCTAACTACGGAATATGAATAATGATAATAGCCTCCACCATTTGCACAGCTTCCCATAGATATTACATATCTAGGCTCAGGCATCTGGTCGTAAACTTTTCTTAATGCAGGAGCCATTTTGTTTGTTAGGGTGCCAGCTACTATCATCACATCTGATTGACGTGGCGATGCTCTTGGTGCTGCACCAAACCTTTCAAGATCATATCTTGGCATAGATGTTTGCATCATTTCTACAGCACAACACGCTAGTCCAAATGTCATCCAATGCAATGAGCCCGTTCTAGCCCAGTTAACAAGGTTGTCCAATGACGTTGTTATAAAACCGTTATCACTAAAATCCTGTGCTAGTTGTTTAAACTCTTCTGGAATATCTTTTTTTCTATCATCTAAATTTATCATTTTATTCCCAATCTAATGCTCCTTTTTTCCATTCATAAATAAATCCAACAGTCAAAATAAATAAAAATAACATCATAGAGCAGAAACCATATAAACCGATTTCACCAAGTGAAATAGCCCATGGAAATAAAAACGCAATTTCTAGATCAAATATTATAAATAATATTGCAACCAAATAAAACCTAACATCAAATTCCATTCTAGAATCATTAAAAGGTTCAAAACCACATTCATAAGCTGAAAGTTTTTCAGGATCAGGTTTTCTTGGAGCTGCAATATAATTGATTGCAACAAAAGCAAAACTTAAGCCAAGAGCTATTATCAAAAATAATATTATCGGTAAGTAATCTTTTAAAAATTCCGCAAGCATAGTAGTTTTTTAATTTTAAAAAGCTCTGAATAAGACAAATCTGAAAAGACTCATATTATATGTTTAAATTTAATTGGTTTAAAGGTTTTAATTCAGGCATTGTTATTGATTTATATAAGTATTTTTGACTATAAAAATAGTGCAATTTAGTCACGTTATTTAGGCCTGATTCACTGTAAATTTAAATTTTTTGAGAATAATTATCAAATTTGTGGCGGGAGTGAAGGGACTCGAACCCTCGGCCCCCTGCGTGACAGGCAGGTGCTCTAACCAACTGAGCTACACCCCCACAGGTGTAAATGGTGGGTAGTAAAGGACTCGAACCTTTGACCCCCTCGGTGTAAACGAGATGCTCTACCAACTGAGCTAACCACCCAAAATCTTGGTACTATTACATCAACGGATTAATAAAGTAAATTGTTTATTACTGAATACTAGCTTGAGATTTATCGTCCTTTTTACCTTCTGAAATTTTATCTACCTCAGTCCATTCCACTGGTTTTAACTCTTTTGTAAGGGCAATTTTAAGCACTTCATCTGCTGTTTCTACAGGTATGATTTTAATGTCCTCCCTTACCTTTTTTGGAATATCTACTAGATCTTTTTCATTTTCTTTAGGTATTAATACTTTTTTAACTCCTGCTCTATGAGCAGCTAATAATTTTTCCTTTAAACCACCTATTTGTAGAACTTGTCCTGTAATTGTTACCTCACCAGTCATAGCTATCTCTCTGTTAACAGGAATGTTTGTAATCGATGATACTATTGATGTAACCATAGCTATACCAGCTGATGGTCCATCTTTAGGTGTGGCTCCTTCAGGAACATGGATATGAAAATCTTTTTTCTCAAAGAAAGGTGGAATTATTCCATATTCTAAGCTTTTTGATCTGACATATGATTTGGCAGCTTTAACAGACTCTTGCATCACATCACCAAGTTTTCCTGTTATTTGCATTCTACCTTTACCTGGCATATTAACAGTTTCGATTTTAAGAATTTCTCCTCCAACTTCGGTCCACGCTAATCCTATCACTATTCCAGTTTTATCTTTTTCCTCTACCTCACCAAATTTGAATTTTTTAATCCCTAAAAAGTCAGGAATATTTTTTTCGTTTACTTGTACCTTTTCTACTTCTCCACTTACTACTTTTTTAACAACTTTTCTTGTAACTTTAGAAATTTCTCTTTCTAAATTTCTAACACCAGATTCTCTTGTGTAACTTCTAATTATTTCTTTTATTGTCCCATCTTCAAGATTTAATTCTCCCTCTTTAACACCATTCTCTTTTACCTGCTTAGGTAACAAGTATTTATTAGCAATATTTATCTTCTCATCTTCTGTGTAGCCAGGAATTCTTATAACTTCCATTCTATCAAGAAGAGGTGGTAAAATATTTAGAGTGTTAGCAGTTGTTACAAACATTACATCAGACAAATCATAATCAACTTCTAAATAGTGATCGTTGAATGCTGTATTTTGCTCAGGATCTAAAGCTTCTAATAAAGCTGAGGATGGATCTCCTCTATAATCATTCCCGATTTTATCAACTTCGTCTAATAAAAATAAAGGATTTTTTGTACCAGCTTTTTTCATCATTTGAATAATTTTTCCTGGTAAAGATCCAATATATGTTCTTCTATGACCTCTTATTTCAGCCTCGTCTCTTACACCTCCTAATGACATTCTGATAAATTGTCTATTAGTTGCTTTAGCTATTGATTTTCCAAGCGATGTTTTTCCAACACCTGGAGGTCCAACTAAACATAATATTGGTCCTTTAATTTTTTCCATTCTTTTTTGAACAGCTAAAAATTCAATAATTCTCTCCTTAACTTTTTCTAAACCAAAATGATCTTCATCTAAAATCTTCAGACCTTTATTTAAATCAATATCTACATTGTCTTTTTTAAACCATGGTAGATCTATCATCCAATCTAAATAATTTCTAACAACTGTAGCTTCAGCAGACATAGGACTCATATTTTTCAGTTTTTTTAGCTCAGACATACATTTCTTCTCAACTTCTTTTGGCATTTTAGCTTTTTGAATTGATTTTTTTAAGTTAGTTGTCTCATCTTTACCGTCTTCAATTTCACCCAATTCCTTTTGGATAGCCTTTAATTGTTCATTTAAATAATATTCCCTTTGGGTCTTTTCCATTTGAGTTTTAACTCTTCCTCTAATTCTTTTCTCTACTCCAATAATACTTGTTTCACTTTCCATCATCTTAATTGCTGCATTTAATCTTTTCTTAACATCCAATGTTTCGAATATTTGTTGCTTCTCAGATATTGATGCATTCAGGTTTGAAACAATATTATCAACAATTTTAGATGGATCCTTTAATTGTTTAATGTTGCTGATAGTTTCTGATGAAATTTTTTTATTAACCGATGTTAATTTTTCTAATCTTCTCACAGCTGTGAGTGCCAGAGGTAGTAAATCCTCATCTTTGTTTAAAACATCTTTTTGATGTTCATAAGCACATGTAATAAATTTTTCATCATCTTTAAAATCAACAATTTTTACTCTTTTAATTCCTTCAACTAAAACTTTAACTGTGCCATCTGGGAGTTTTAAAAGTTGTAATATGTTGCTTTCACATCCATAAGAAAATACGTCATTTTTTTTTGGATCGTCAACTTCGGAATTTTTTTGTGTAACTAGTATAATCTTTTTGTCACTTTTCATTACTTCATTTAATGCAGTAATAGATTTATCTCTTCCAACAAATAGAGGAATTACCATACTTGGAAAAACTACTATGTCTCTTAAAGGTAATAAGGGCTGTGTTAATTTAACTTCCATACCTGTAAATATGGATATTATATTTTATAATGCAATAGGAAACTTTTGTTTATTAACTCTTATTAAGCCGCAGAAGTCTTTTCTGTTTTTGATTTGTTCTTCGTATGAACAATAATTGGCTGAGAGGTGCCCTTAGTTACTCCACCATCAATAATAACTTCTTCAATGTTATCCTGTCCTGGAAGATCAAACATAGTTTTAAGTAATAAATTTTCTAATATTGATCTCAATCCTCTAGCACCAGTTTTCTTACTTATTGCTTTATTAGCAATATCTTTAATAGCTTGATCTTTAAATGTTAATTTTACACCCTCTAATCTAAATAGCTCTTGATATTGTTTTATCAAAGAATTTTTTGGCTCTTGTAAAATTTTAACTAAAGATTTCTCATCTAAGTCTTCTAGTGTAGCTGTAATTGGTAATCGACCAATAAATTCAGGGATTAGACCGTATCTCAATAAATCTTCTGGTTCTAAATTTTTCATCCATTCGCCTGTTTTTTTATCCTCTAAAGTTTTTACTTCTGCTCCAAATCCAATAGAAGATCCTTTGTCTCTTTGAGATATTATTTTATCAAGGCCAGCAAAAGCTCCTCCACAAATAAATAAAATGTTAGTTGTGTCGACTTGTAAAAATTCTTGTTGAGGATGTTTTCTTCCTCCTTGGGGAGGAACACTTGCCACTGTACCTTCCATAATTTTTAATAAGGCTTGTTGAACTCCTTCTCCAGATACATCTCTTGTGATAGATGGGTTTTCAGACTTTCTACTAATTTTATCTACTTCATCTATATAAACAATTCCTCTTTGAGCTTTTTCAACATTATAATCTGCTGCTTGTAATAATTTAAGAATTATATTCTCAACGTCTTCACCAACATACCCTGCTTCAGTTAATGTTGTTGCATCAGCCATAGTAAAAGGTACATCCAGTATTCTTGCAAGAGTTTGAGCTAATAATGTCTTTCCACAACCTGTAGGACCTACTAGCATAATATTCGATTTTGACAGTTCAACAGTTTTGCTTGTTTTATTTTCGTAATTTAGTCTCTTGTAATGATTATGAACTGCAACTGATAAAACTTTTTTTGCGTGAGATTGTCCAATCACATAATCATCAAGAACTTTACATATTTCTTTTGGCAAAGGTAAGCCATCTTGATGTTTTACAAAATTATCTTTGCTTTCTTCTTTTATGATGTCCATACAGAGTTCCACGCATTCATCACAAATGAATACGGTTGGTCCTGCAATTAACTTCCTAACTTCGTGCTGGCTCTTGCCACAAAAAGAACAGTAAAGAATATTTTTATTGTTGCTCATAAATTTTTATTCGAATCAATTTTTATACTTTAATACATATGATGCAAAGTAATCAAGTAGAGGTTGTGGACAAACTATATATTGTGACCTATTCTCTTTTTTCTACCACTTTATCTATAAGACCGAAACTTTTTGCATTATCAGGAGTCATAAAGTTATCTCTCTCTAATGCTGATTTAATTTCATCAACTGATTTTCCAGTATGTTTTGAGTAAATTTCATTTAATCTTTTCTTTAAAGATAAAACTTCATTAGCGTGAATTTCAATATCTGTCGCTTGTCCTTGAAAACCAGCAGAAGGTTGATGAACCATTATTCTAGAATTTGGCAATGAAAATCTTTTTCCTTTAGCGCCAGCTGCAAGTAAAAATGAACCCATGCTTGCCGCTTGACCTATGCACAAAGTACTTATTTCTGGTTTGATGTATTGCATTGTATCATAAATACCAAGTCCAGCTGTTACAAGTCCACCAGGACTATTTATATATAAAGAAATTTCTTTCTTAGGATCTTCTGATTCTAAAAATAATAATTGCGCAGTAACTAATGATGCAACCGCATCATTTATGGGACCAACTACAAATACAATTCTCTCTTTTAAGAGTCTAGAATAAATGTCATATGCCCTTTCTCCTCTACTTGATTGTTCGACAACCATAGGGATAAGGGTATTTAATTGTTCTGGAATTTTAATAGACATAATCGATTCGATTATTCTTATACAACTTGTGATTACTTTTTGCTAACCTTTTTTACTTTTTTTGGTTTTGATGCGGGAGTTTTAGTTTTTTTAGTTTCTTTCGATTTTGTTTTTACCTCTTTTTTTTTAGGATCTATTTTTTTCTTATTTTTTTCATCATCATCTTTTTTAGAAAGTTTAGCTTGTTCTTTAATGTTATTTTCGTTTTCTTGTTTTAGAATTTTCTCAGCTTCTTCTTTGGTAATTTCTTTTTTAGTAGTTTTTGCTTTTTTCTTAATTTCTTCAATTATTTTTTCTTCGTAAATTTGTCCTCTTAAACTATCTATGGCTGCTGGATTTTGTTCATAATAATCTTTAACAATCTTCTCTTGACCTGGCATCATTCTAAATTGTTTTTGTATTTCCACATTAATTTCTTCCTGGGACACATTAATTTTATTTTCCTCACCAAAAGCGTTTAAGATTAATCCAGTTTTAATTCTTTTTTTAGCTTGCTCCTCTAATGATTTTTGGTTCTTTTTAACTTCATCTTCCTTCATTCCCTGAGATAATATTTTGACTTCCTGTTCAATTAAATTACCAGGTAATTGGTCTAATTTTTCTTTCTCTATTTGCTCAAGAATACTTTTCTTTGTAATCATGGCTAATGAATTTTTATATTCATCATTAATTTGTTTTGAAATAAGTTCTTTTAAATTTGCTAAATCTTTTGCACCCATATTTTTAGCAAAATCATCATTAATTTTTACTTCTTCTGGAATTCTTACTGCTGTAACCTTGCATTCAAACACAGCACTTTTATTAACAAGTTCTTTTTCAGGAAAATTTTCAGGCAGGTTTACTTCTACATTTTTTGTATCACCTGATTTAACGCCTTCTAATTGTTTATCAAAACCTTTTATAAATAAATCTTTTCCTAGAACTAATTGGGTATTTTTACCTTCGTTGCCCTTAAATTCTTTGCCGTCAATAGTCCCTTTATAATCAAAAATTACAAGATCATTAATTTTTGAGTTATAATTTGTTTCTGCATCCTTGAAATTATTCTGATTTTTTGCAATTTCATTAATTCTTTTATCTGTTTCTTTTGGATCAATTTTTACAACATACTCATCTACTTTAATTGAGCTTAGTCCTTTTGCAGAAACCTCTGGCAGTTCGGTAACTGATATGATGTATTCTAAATCTTTGCCTTCACCAAAAGACTTTAAATCTATTTTTGGTTGTCCAGCTGGTTTGATTTTATTTTCTTCTAGAGCTTTTGTTGTTGTATCTTTTAGCAATTTATCAATTACTTCGCCATAAACAGCTTTACCAAATTGTCTTTTTAATATTTCGGTAGGCACCTTACCGGGTCTGAAACCTTTTATGACAACATCTTTTCTTATTTCTTCATATTTCTCATCCATAAAGCCTGAGATTGTTTTTTTATCTATGAATACTTTAAGATCTTTTTCTAAACCTTTTTTATTTTCTATTGTTACTTTCATAATCTATTTATGGTAGGCGAGAAAGGACTCGAACCTTCACAGCTTGCACTATTGGTTCCTAAGACCAACGCGTCTACCAATTCCGCCACTCGCCCAAATTTATGCTGTTTTATATAGTATTGATCTAATTTGTCCAATCAGAATAATAGTGTAAAAGGATATAAATATATAAAAAAATGATAGTTTCACCCTGTATAAGCATTTGCAAAATGGATCCTGTAACTGGATATTGTTATGGCTGTGGAAGAGACAATGATGAAAAGAAGATTTGGAAAGACCAGAACACCAAAGATGAGTGGAAAAAACAAAATTTAGAAGATATTCAGAAGAGAATGCAAGGATGGCAGTTGGAAAGTTTTAAAGAATCCTATGAACATAAAAAAAATAATGGAATGTCGTTATTTAAAAAGAAGCAACTAAATGACTCAGACTAGATTAGTAGTAATAATATATATAATTGGAATTCTTATCGGAGCATTTTTTTTTGATTTATGGGGTGCTGAAACGAGTGCTATCAAAAGTTTAGCAGCGATGTTTTGGACAGCATTATTACTTATAGCTATTGTATTTGCTGACAAAAAAAAAGAATAATTAATCTTTTTGTATCAGTTCACTTATAAATAAATCTCCATTACCTTCATCAACAGCTTTTTTATAAAAAGATTTTTTTACATCTGCTAATTTTTCTGCATTACCTAAATCTTTCAGCATTTCATGAATATAAGTAAGATCTTTTAAAGTGTTAGAAGTCGAAAATTTAAATCCAGTATAATCGTCCTTAAGTACATTATCAAAAATTCTATTTAAAGCTGTTGAGTTTCCAGATCCTAATTTTGCAACAGCAAAAAGTTTTTCTAGATCAATATCTAATTTTTTTGCACTTTTAATGAATTCTATAACATTAGTTGCAGTACCAAGTGACAAGAAATTATTTAGTAACTTTGACTTAGCTCCCTTACCCACTTCTCCAAAATGAAAATAATCTTTACAAAAAGCTTTTAAATAAACTTCAGATTTTTTAAAATTTTCCTCCGATGCTCCAACAATACCTCCACAAACACCTTCTTCTGCTTGTACGGGACCTCCCATTACGGGGCATTCAATGTAGTTAATTTTTTGTTTTGAAAAAATCTGTTCCATCTGAATAGATCCATTTTGGTTATGTGTTGTAACATCAATAATTAATGTATTGTCTTTTAGTAAAGTTGAGACTTTTTCAGCAATACTAAGAGCGATTGGAGTATTAGTAACACAAAGAAATAATGCATCTAAATTTTTTTCACACAATTCATTGTAAGATTTTACCTCAATAGCACCATCGCTTACAATTTTATCTATTGGTGCTCTTTTTTTATTTGCAATGACAAATAGGTTATTTCCATTTATTAAAATATTTTTGGCTATCCCATAACCCATATAGCCAACACCAATAAAACCAACATTCATAATTTAAGTTAATTATAGTATAAGACATAGAGATTAAAAATTAATAATTATGACTAATAATTTTGAAAAACTTGAAAATTTGATAGTGAACTGCAAAAAATGCCCTAGGTTGGTGAGTTTTAGAAAAAAGATAGCCAAAGAAAAAAGAAAACAATACATAAATGAAAAATATTGGGGAAAACCAATAACAGGGTTTGGTGACCCAAAAGCTAGAATATTATTTGTTGGTTTAGCGCCAGCTGCACACGGTGGCAATAGAACTGGTAGAGTTTTTACAGGAGATAGATCGTCTGATTTTTTATACAAATGTCTTTATAAAGCAAAATTATCTAACCAGCCAAATTCGGACCACAGAAATGATGGACTTAAATTGAGGGATATATTTATAACTACTGCTTTAAAATGTGTCCCGCCTGGAGATAAACCAACAAAAAAAGAGCTAAACACTTGCTTTAAATATTTTAATAAAGAAATTGAATATTTAGAAAATTTAAAGATTGTTGTTGCACTTGGGAAAATAGCTTTTGATGCATGTATACAATTTTACAAAAAACATTACAGAATTGATTCAAATATTAAATTTGGGCATAGTAAATTCTTTAAACTCCCAAATAATATTTTATTGGTTGGTTCTTATCATCCAAGTCCAAGAAATGTAAATACAGGCAGAATTAATGTAAATAAAATGACTAATTTATTTATTAAAGTAAAAAATACTATTTAGTTAATTGTTCTTTGAGTTTTTCAGGCATTTTGGTTGGTTTGCCCTCTTTATTAATCGTAGCTAAATGAACATCTGCAGTTAAAATTAAATCATCTTTTATAAAAATATCTTGCTTCATTTTAATTGATACATTCTTTACTTCTATAATTTCAGAAAAAATATCAAGTTTATCCTCTAACCTTGAAGGTTTTATAAAATTTAAATTACAAGATTTGACAATTATATATATTCCATAATTTTCTCTCAAGTTAGAATTTGTAAAATCTACAGAAGTCATAGCATCAGTTCTAGCACGTTCGATAAATTTTAAATAATTTGCGTAATAAACTACTCCACCAGCATCTGTGTCTTCATAATAGACTTTAAAACTTGATTTAAATTTTTTCATAAAAATAATGATATCAAAGTGAAAATATTTTTTATACTAATGATTAATACGATATGAAAATATATATAATTTGGTTAATTGGAGTAATATTATGGAACTTTGGTTATCCTGAAGCTGCTCCAATCCTTGATGTTTTGGCTGCAATAATACTATCTTTATTAAGTTTTGGTTTAAAAAAGTATCTTAATTAAACTTTTACTCAGAGGAAAAAAAAATATTTTGGTAATAACTAACTGCTGTTAGTTTTGAATTATCAGTATCTGCCATAATTGCAATTCCAGAAAGCTCTTTAACTTCTAAATCATGAAATTTTTTAAAGTCTTCCTTCACATTAGCTTTTACTGTAACCCATTCATTTAAATTTGACTTTGTTGAAGCCAGAACGCTATCAATAGATTTTTTTGTGTAAGGGCTGGGCCACGTCTCACCTACATTAGAATTGCTTGAAAAAACATAATTAATAGCTCTATTTGATAGTGGGGTTGCACCAGTTTTTTTGATTACAAAAACTCTAGCAGCAAAATCATGTCCTTTTTTTGTATTTTCTTTTATGCCTTTAAGATCTTTTTCAATCTTCCAAGTAATATTTATAAAAGGGGTTTTGTCTAAATTAATTTTTATTTCTTTGCCTACTCCTGATGCTGCATTTTCTGCTACTGCTTTTAAATAATTTCCTTTCTCATTATTTCCAATAGAATACGCTGTTTTTGCATCAGCTCCTCTTACTTTTCTGACATCTAATGAATTTAATTCCTCCTCAGTGAAATTAAAAACCATTAGTTCTTCAGCAGTAACCGACGTTACAAGTAAAAAATAAATTACTATTATTTTGATAAATTTTTTAAACACGGATCTCATATAATAAAATATAACAATTTATCAACTATAATTTAAAATTTACCTCTAAGGTAACAGAACAATTTTTGGTGATGAACAACTTCCATCATGAATTTGTTTGAAGGCTTCTGCACCTTTCTTTAACTCTCTATACTCAATCCAGTCTAATTCACCAATTTTCTTATCTGCTAGAATTTTGATGGTGTTTTCAAAGTCTTTATTAGTATAACAATAAGTTCCAATAAAGGTGACTTCTTGTAAAGTTGCTTTTCTAAAATTGAACTGCCCAGCTGGTTGAGTTAACCCAATATGTATTATGGTACCACCAGGTTTAATAACCGAGATCGATTGTTGTCTTGAAACTTCTAAGCCTACTGTATCAAATACAATATCAAAACTATCATTTTGTATTTCTTTGTCTGATGGATGAACAAATTTTCCCTCGAAATATTTTGAACATTTTGTTAGTCTCAAATTATTTGGATCAGACATAACAATATCTGTATTTCCTTTAATTTTAGATAATATTAAAGAGCACAATAATCCAATTGCTCCAGCACCTTGAACTAAAGTTCTACATTCAGATAAAGGTTTCGTAAGCGAACTTTCTCCCATTAAGACAGCATGCAAAGCAACTGCTGTTGGTTCTGCTATAGCCGCTTCATTAAGATTTAGATGATCTGGAACCTCATAAATATTTTGATTAGGAGAAGAGACTAATTCAGCAAAGACTCCCTGTCTCTCGTATGGTCTGTTCATACCTAGAAGAACTCTGTGTGGACACAAATGCTCTCTTCCACTTGTGCAATATTCACACTTTCCGCAAGTAATTAATGGATTCAAAACAGCATTTTTTCCCTGGAATTTACCATTTTGAATTACACCACTCACTTCATGACCAATTATTAGTGGAGCAATTCTTCTCTCATCTTTGCCGTGATATGCATGCATATCTGACCCACATATGCCAGATGCATGGACCTTTAATATGCTCTCTCCACTTGTCTCAACTGGATCTTTTTCATCTCTATAGATCAGTTCTTCAACGCCTGTGTAAACTAATGCCTTCATAATTATTTTTCATTTAGAAGATAATATATAAAAAACGAAACGACAAATCCTATAATCCAAGAAAATGATTTTATATCTGAAAAATTAATGTTCCAAAGCAATGAAAATGAGAAAATAAAGCCTATAAGAAGTGAATACAACGCTTTATAGTTCCAGCCACTAGCGTACATGTACTCATTTCCCTCTCTTAAAAAAAACAGATCTTTGTGATTTACCTTCTCTTTTTTCACCAAGTAGTAATCTGCAATTATAATACCAAAGATAGGCCCAAAAAAAGCTGCCAAGCTATCAATAATATTTATTACACCTATTTGACTTAAAAAAGAGGGCCACAAACCTCCAGCAATAAAACCAATTAATAAAATTAATAATCCAGAAGTTTTAAGATCTAAATTATTTGGAATAAAATTTATTATACTATTTTGTGTAGGCACATAATTAGAAATTAAATTAGTAGATAGAGATGAGAAAATTATAAAAATTAGAACAAAAACAGTTAGGCCAGTGTTGTCTAATTTTCCAATAATATCCATTGGTTTAGTGAGTATTTGATCAACAACAATAAGCTTTTGATTTAAAACTACATCAACTCCAACAACTATAGTTGTTGCTAAAAAAGAAAACAAAATCATATTTAGAAAAAGATTTAGATTTCCCAATTTTAGATCTTTTTCTGTTTTGACGTATCTAGAAAAATCTCCAAAATTTAACAACACAATGGAGAAGTAAGAGAATATTGTACCCGTTAAAACTATAAAAGGTAAAATGTTAGATCTTGAAAAAAAATTTCCGTCTGTTGTATTTGATTTAAGAGACTGAAAAATTTGTGTGTGATTTTCAGAAGTTAAAATTAAAAAAAAAATAAATAAACCTAAATAAACGAAAATGGCTGAAAACTGTAAAAATCTTTGATTAAACCTTTGTCCGTTTGTAAATAAAAAATATTGAATAACAAAAGTTAATATTAATGAAACCCAGTCGATAATATTTAACCCTAGAAAAAAAGCTAAAAATACTTGACCATCTAAAATTTGACTATCTAAGTTATAGTAAATAAAAATTCTAATTAGATATGTAATTGATTTTGATATGAAAAATGTTTGAATACCAAACATAAAAATACCAATAACAGATCTTAAAAGACTTAAAAATTTGGCTCCATTTAAGCCCATAGACATTCTAAGCATAACGGGAAAAGGTAATCCATGCTTCTGTGATGGTTTGCCAATCAATGAAATAAAAAAATAAATCAATATAGAGGCGGCTAATGAAGAAGTTAAGACAAGTACCGTACTAAGGTTATATATTAAATACAAAGAGGCTATTAATGCGAAACCCGCAATGGTTTGTATACTATTAGCCCAAAAGCAAAATAAATCAATTGATGTCCATGTTTTATTGCTTGGGTTTACAGTGGCTAATTCAAAATTTTTTAATTCTATATTCTGACTCACTAATGTAACCTTAAACTAAAATTTTTATATGTCTATAATAGCGATAACCAAAATTTTGTAATTACATGAATTTTCTAAAAAACAATATTGGCTACGTTTCTATGTTCGTGGCAGTGATAGGCTTTGGATCAGGTCCGCCGTTTGTGAAATTAGCATTACAGGAATTTTATGTAATGGACTTAATGGCGGTACGATTCTCTTTAGCATTTAGTTTGATGTTAATTTTTGCTTTGATCATGAGAGCAGATTTAAAAATTAAAAGAATTGGGTTTACGCCCTTCTTAATGGGTTTATTAAACCCTTTTCTAGTTACTTTAAGTTTTCATATTGGTCTTCTGCTAACCTCACCAGTAAATGGAGTTGCTTTAATTAGCACTTTGCCAATATGGCAACCATTTGTTGCAAGAATTTTTTTAAAAGAAAAAATTGAAATAAAAGTAATTATTGGAGCATTTATAACAATTATTGGAACTTTAATTTTACTTACAAGTCAAACAAAGTCGGGACAAGGAAATTACGTTGGTGATTTAATAATTTTTTTAGGAATGATTTGCGTTTCTGTTAACGAAGTTTTGGGAAGAAGATTTATGCAAACTAAAGTTGATCAATTGGGGGTTAATACTTATCAATATTTTATTGGTGCTATACTTTCTTTATTAGTTCTTTTTATAATTTGGCCAAATTCAAGTTTTGAATATCAAAATTATCTAAATTTTTCACCTCCAGTTTTAGCAGCTATAACTTTATCTTGTATAACATTTGGAGCATATTTATTTTATAATTTTGCTCTTAGAAGAGTTCCAGTGGGTAGAATTAGTTTGATGTATCCTTTAACAGGTCCTATTGGCGCTACAATGTCTTGGTTAATAATCGACTCTCCGATTTCAACAAAGGTTTTTATATCCTTAGCAATAATTTTAATTGGAACTATTATACCTCAAATAAATAAGCCTAGCTAAGGTGATGGGTACATTACCCCAGGCAACCATAATGCTATTTTTGGAAATATTATAATTAATACTAAACCAATTACTTGGATAACCATGAATTGCATCATGCCAAGATAAATATCTTTTAAATCCCACTCTGGAACTACACCTTTTAAGAAATAAGCAGATAATGCGACAGGAGGTGAGAGCCAGGCGGTTTGGAGATTAACGGCCACTAATATTGCAAACCATGTAAGATTAAATCCTAACTCTATTACTAAAGGTAATACAATTGGCAATACTATTAAAACTATTGGTACCCACTCTAAAGGCCATCCTAATAAAAAAATAGCAGCCATTATAATTGCTAATATTACATATCTATTTACCTCTAAATTTAAAAGGAAATCAGTTAACAGAGATGGAGTTCCTAATTTTGAGAATACTGCTCCAAAAAAGTTCGATGCAGCAACTAAAAACATTATTAAAGCTGTAATCTCTAAAGTTTTTAAAAGAGCATCTTTCAAACCTGGCAGAGTTAATTTTTTATATGCTAGTGCAAGTAAAATGGCACCAAACGCTCCCATACCAGCTCCTTCGGTTGGAGTAGCAAGACCAAATAGAATACTTCCTAGTGCAAAAAAAACTAAACCTGCAGGGGGAATTAATCCCATAATAAATTCATACCAAACCTTAGCCATATTAGTTGGTTGTTCGTTTGCTGGTAAAACAGGTCCAAGTTTTGGATTAAGATAACATCTTAATGTTGTATAAGCAGCATACAAGCATGCTAATAAAATTCCTGGCATTATAGCAGCAGCAAATAAATCTGTAACAGGAATTTCTAAAACAGGTCCCATTACAACTAACATAATACTTGGAGGAATTAAAATTCCGAGAGTTCCACCAGCACAGATTAAACCAGCAGATAATCTAGTATCATAACCGGTTCTAATCATAGTTTTACCTGCCATAATTCCTAGGATTGTAACTGATGCACCAACTATTCCAGTTGCAGCAGCAAAGATTGTTGAGACAAACATTACAGCATAAAACAATGCTCCTCTCGTCTTAGAAAGCATTAACTGAACTGCATTAAATAATCTCTCCATTAGACCCGCTTGCTCCATTAAAATTCCCATGAATATAAAGAGTGGTACGGCGGCGAGTGTATTCTCCGTCATAATCATATTGAACTGGAGTGTCATTAAGTAAAAAACTAATTTACCAAAACCCCAATATCCAAAAACAAGACCTAAAAATATTAAAGTAAATGAAATTGGGAAACCAACAAAGATTGCAAATAACATGCAACCAATCATTATTGCTCCAATTATTTCTGGACTAAAGAAATCCATTATGGCCATCTCCCTTTAACAAAAGCATAATAAGTTTTTAGAATTTCGGATACGCCTTGTACTAAAAGTAAAAATGCACCAATGGGCATACAACTTTTTAAAGGCCACATAATTGGCATCCATGTTGTATCCATGGCTCTTTGAATTCTAACTTTACCACCTAAGCATTCTTCTAAATTTGATCTTCCACAAATTGAAGTATAGGCATAATCAAAACTTACAAAGAAAAATACTAGAAACCCTGGTATAAAAAATAATAAATATAAAAATAAATCTACCCTTGCCTGATTTTTAACTGACCAATTTCGATAAAGAAAATCTGCTCTTATATGTATTCCTTTTGATAATGTATAGGCTGCACCTAACATAAATAAAGCACCAGCCAACATCCTACTTATATCAAATGACCATAAAGTAGGTCTGTTAAAAAAATGCCTTCCAATAACCTCATGGATCATCGCATAAATTAAAAAAATTGTAAGCCAGGCGAATATTTTGCCTGTGATAAGCATTTTCGAGTCAATAAATTCTATTGTTTTTGCCATCCAAGGAGTCATATCCTCTGGCATTTTTAAACTTGTTCTTCTTTCGGCTATAAGCTCGTCAGTAATATCAAGATTTTCTTTAACCTTAGGCTCTGAATCTTTATCAACCATTTAACAAGTATATTTATTTAAATTAAAATTGTAAAAAAAACGGGGATCTAAACAACCCCCGTTTTAATATTTTACTTACTGTTGTGATGCGAATGCAGTTCCAATTGATGCATCAGATGTTTCCATTTGTGCAATAAAAGGTACTACAATTTTAGCATGTGCAGTCATGTGCTCATAAACTTCTTTAAAGAAAGCATTTGAATCAGCATTCTTTTTAAGAGTTGCTTGAGCAGCGTTCATGTACTCAGTGAAATAATCAGCTGGTGTATCCCAAAGTTTTACACCATGATTTTCAGTAAGGTCAATTAACGCTTTACCATTTTCTACAGCTCTATTAGTGATGTTTCTAGTGATCATCGCTTCAGATGCAACTTCCATTGCATATTTTTGATGGTCAGTTAAAGAGTTGTAAACATCTCCATTAATATAGATATCACCATTAACTACGTTTTGGTGTAATCCTTGTAGATAGTAGTTTTTAAGAACTTTTTGAAAACCAAAAACTGAGTCTGGTTTTGGACAACACCATTCAGCAGCATCGATAGTTCCTTTTTCAAGTGCTGGTAATATATCACCACCTGATAAAGATACTGATGCAATACCGATATCTTTGTATGTTTGTCCTGGAATTCCTGGAGGAGTTCTGAATCTGTATTTTCTGAAATCATCCATGTTTTTAATTGGCTCTTTGAACCAACCTAATGCTTCAGGTCCTGATGATGCCATCACGAAACCTTTAACATTCATTCCCATTTCGCTCCATAATTGGTCGTATAATTCTTTACCACCATTATCGAAATACCATGCTAACCAAGATTTAGTACTTAAACCAATTCCTCCACCAGCAACTGGCGATCCAAATAGCATCGCAGCTGGGTGATAGTTTGACCAGTAGTGAGTCCATGCTGCACCACCATCTACTAGACCTTTGTCAACAGCTTCTAGTGTTTCTTTCATACCAACAACTTCACCTTTAGATAAAAGTTCAAATTTTAACTCTCCACGAGTTAATTTTGTTACTCTGTCAGTCCACATTTTTACGATTTGTCCATCGTATGATGTTTTAGGAAAAGTAAGTTGGATTTTTAATGTTTTAGCAGAAGCAGATCCAATTACTGAAACTGCAAATACTAAAGCTAAAATCATTGATGTGATTTTTTTCATTATTTATCCCTCTCTTTATTGTTATTAAGTCTTAATAATGAGCGAAGTAAAACTCATTGGATGACAAATGTAAAACGATTAATTGTTACATTTTTTATACAACCAGTGGTTTAATAGTAGCTATTTATTGCCCTTAGGATCAAAGGGATAATCCCAAGCATCTCCACCAATTTTTTTAGATATGCCGGAATAATCTGTTTCGCTATCACCACCTTCACAAAATTCATTAAATATATCTAAGGCATGTTTTCCTAGAGGTGTTGAAGCATTTACAGATTTTGCAGCATCATTAGCTAACTTTAAATCTTTAGTCATCATGGCTGCAGAAAAGCCTGGTCTATATTTATTATTAGAGGGAACGCCATCTGTTAAATTTGGCAGCGGTGTATATGTTGATAAAGCCCAATTATTTCCAGAGGCATTTTTCATAATTTCATGAACTTTTTTTAAATCCATCTTTAGTCTTTTCGCTAACATTAGTGCCTCTGATGCTGCTATCATTGAAATTCCTAAAGACATATTATTACAAATCTTTACTCCAACTCCACTTCCTTGTGGTCCTGCATGTAAAATTTTTTGCCCCATTATATCCATTAATGGTTTAGCTAAATTTACAGCTTCATCGTCTCCACCAACTAAAAAATTTAATTTACCTACTCTTGCTCCCATAACACCTCCTGTAACAGGCGCATCAATCATTTTAATTCCTCTATTTTTTGCTTCCTTGCCTAGTAATAAAGAAGTTTCAATATCAATTGTTGAACAATCAATTATGAGAGCATCCTTTGAAATTTTATCAATAATACCTTTGTCTCCTAAAAAAAGAGATTTTACATGCTTGCCTTCAGGCAACATTGAGATTACAAAATTTGCACCTTCAAGCACTTCATCTAAAGTTTGCACTACATCTAAATTCGCATCCTTAGCTTTTTTTATCATTTCTGGAGAAACATCGTAAGCTTTAACTTTTTTACCAGCCTTAACTAATTGATCTGCCATTGGGTTACCCATGTTTCCAACACCAATAAAAGCTATTTGATCTGTCATATTTATATATCTATATTTGATTTTCCTCTATTAATCAAAACCGTTTTACTTTGAGTAAAATGATTTATCATGCTATCAAAGGCGTACTCTTTTCCTAGCCCACTCATTTTTAAACCACCATATGAAACATTTGCTCTAGGCGCCACACATTGATTTACTTGGACAAAACCTGCCTCGATTTCTTCAACAAACTGTAAAGCTCTAGATAAATTTTGTGTCCACAATACTGCTGATAATCCAAATGGTGTATCATTTGCACTGTTCATTACTTCATCAAATGTTTTAAATGGTATTGCACAAGCAACAGGACCAAATATTTCTTCTTGACAAACTGGAGAGCTTACTGGAACACCTGACATCAATGTAGGTTCATAGAAGAAACCATTTTTATAATCACCACCTGTTATTTGATTGCCACCATGCACAACATTGGTTGTAGAGTTTTTTTTGGCAATATCCATATAATGTAAAGTTCTTTTCAGTTGTTCTTCGGAAATAATTGCTCCAATGTCAGAACTTTCATCTAGGGCATTACCCATTTTTAATTTACTTAATTTTTCAGCAGCTCCACCCAGTACTTGATCATAAATTTTTTCCTGAATATAAACTCTTGAACCAGCAGTACATGCTTGTCCTTGTCGAGTATATCTCATTCCATCAATAACCCCTTGAATTGCAATATCTAAATCTGCATCACTCATTATAATATTTGGATTTTTTCCTCCAAGCTCTAAGGTAACTGGACATAATTTAGGAGCTGCTTTTTGCGCTATAATCTTTCCTACAGTAAAAGATCCAGTAAACGTTACTTTTCTTACTTTTTCATGAGTTACCAGAGGTTCGCCACACTCTTCTCCATAGCCTGAAATTACATTTAAAACACCCGGAGGAAGTTCTTGTTGAAATATCTCCGATAGTAGAAGAGCACAAAATGGAGCTTGCTCAGCTGTTTTTAAAACAACGCTATTTCCTGCTACGATAGCTGGAGCGATTTTTGCTACTGTTAAAAATAATGGCGCATTCCAAGGGACGATTGCACAAACAACCCCAATTGGATCTCTGGTGGTATAATGAATACTATTTGGAATATTGGTTGGATAATTTTCTCCTTTTAACTCTCCAGACAAACCAGCAAACATATTTGTAAGTTCAATGGAAGCACCTGTTTCTGGTATAGCCTGTGTCCTTAAAGCATTACCTGTATCTAATGATAATAAAGTTTCAATTTCTGACTTTCTTTCCTCTAATCTTTTTGCTCCAGCAGCAACCATTTTTCCTCTTTCCCTTGCTGGTATTTTTTTCCATTTTTGAAAAGCTTTGTGTGCTGACTCAACTGCAATATTAACATCATCTTTATTACATTGCGGAGCAGAACCGATATTGTCTCCTGTACTTGGATTTAATACTGGTATCTTATTATTTGTTTGAGCAGATATTAGTTTACCATCAATTAAAATTTTATCAGTTAATCTTTTTGCATTATTAATTGCTTGTTCAAGATTTTTTTCAAAGTCACTCATTATCTAATTCTCCTCTTCTAACTTTAGAAGAGAGCCATCCACCATCTATTTTTATTTCAGAGCCATTTATGAAATCAGAATCATCGCTTGACAAAAATACTGCTGCTCCAACTATATCTTTTGGTTCTCCCCATCTACCTACCACAGTTTCTTTTCCCCAGGCTTCGCCATGTGTTGGATCTTCAGCATATTTTTGATTAAATGAGGTAGATATTAAACCTGGACAAATAGTATTTACATTAATATTTTTTCCAGTCAGATCGACAGATAACGCTCTTGTTAAGCCTAAGACACCGCTCTTTGCGGCTACATATCCTACCCTATCTGGTCTTCCCATAAAACTTGCTATCGACCCAAAGTTAATAATTTTACCTTTTCCATTTTTAATCATATGAGGAATTACAGCCTGACTAGCAAGGAAAGGTGCTGTGAGATTCACAGAAATCATATCATCCCAATCTTGTTTTGTATGATCTAAAAGTTTCTTAACATGTCTAATTCCTGCATTGTTTATTAGAATATCAATTTTACCGTAGTGTTTGATAGTTTGATTCACCATCTCGTTGATGCTCTTTTGATTTGAAACGTCAGTTTTTATAATTATTGCTTCACTGCCTGCCTCTATAATTTTTTTTTTAGCTTTTTCTGAATTTTCAATATCTATTTCTGCAATAACAATCTTTGCACCTTCTTTTACAAGACCAAGACAAATTTCTTGTCCTATTCCTTTTCCGCCACCTGTAACTATTGCTACCCTATCTTTAAGTTTCATTTTCTAAATGATTTGACGTTATTTTAAGAAGGAAACTAATGCTTTTTCCTCACTAATCCAAGCTTTAATTCCTCCATCTAGAACATAAACATTTTTAAAACCAAGATCTTCTGCAAAAGCATTGCCTAAAATTGATGCTGTTTCACCATCATGACTAACAAAAATAATTTCAATATTTTGAGACTCTGCTCCAGCTAAAGCTCTTACTCTATCCATTAGATAAACATTAAATTTTCCATTTTTATCGAAAGCTGTTTCTTGAAACGACTCTTTAATTACACCAGTTTTAATCCATTGATCTTCTGTTCTGATATCTAAAACTACTGCATTGTTTTTCAATAAATTATTTAATTCATCAGATGTGATTAAATTATAATTTGGATCTAGAACATCAATAATCTTGAACTCAAAAATAAGATCAGAATTTGGTGGTATTATATTTCCAGCGCCTGTTGCTCCATATGCTAGTTCAGCAGGTATTTTAATTTTTCTGAAAGTTCCTTTATTGGTTCCAACTATACCCATTTCAAAACCAGGTATTACTTCTTTCATACCTATTTGAACAACTAGAGGTCTATCTTTTCCTACATTGGTATCAAAAACATTTCCATCAATAAAAGAACCTGTGTATTCAATTTGAACCCATGAATGATTAATAATTTTTTTTCCTTCGCCTGGCTTATCAACAATAATCTCTATATCTCCTGCAAAAACATTACAAGCCAAATAGAAATATATTATCAAGAGTTTAATTTTATTCATTAGATTATTTTTAATTCTTTATAATTAGTCTTCTCAGCTTTTAAACAAGCTTTTCTATATTTTGGCATTCCCCCAGGATAGGGTAAAAAAGACTTCGACTTGCCAGGTATATTGTCGCCTTTATACCATGAGCTCTTGGCTTTCATAAATAATGTTTTTTTAACTGAGTTCATAATTTCTTTTTGCCATTTATTTGCTGCTACATTTGTACTTTCTATACTTTGTCTTTTATTGTTTTCTAAAAATTTAATACATTTGGTAATCCATTCAACATGCTGTTCTATTTGCACTGGTACATTTGTTAATACTGAGGGACTTCCTGGGCCACTAACAATAAATAAATTTGGAAAGTTAGGAACAAGAAGTCCTAAAAAACTTTTAGGTCCACTTTTCCAATATTTAGACAATTTAATTCCTTTTTTTCCAGTTATATTTAATTTTTCGATTGAACCTGTCAAAGCATCAAAACCTGTTGCAAATATAATGTTATCCAGATTGAATTCATTTTTTTTTGTCTTAATACCTTTTTTTGTAATTTTTATTATTGGGTTTTCTTTTAAATCAACTAATTCCACATTTTTTTTATTAAACATCTCATAGTAGTTTGTATTTAAGGTTGGTCTTTTAGCAGTAAATGGGTGGTCAAAATTAGTTAGTATCTTTGCATATTCTTTATTTTTGACAGTTGAGTATATTTTATTTTCTATAAACTTAACTGCTGTTTTATTTGCTTTGATGGTTTTTACTATATCATTAAAAGTTGCTCTAAAGGATAAAGTTCCATACTGCCAAGATTTTTCGTACATTAAATTTCTCTTAGCTTCGTCAAAATCGAATGCTGATTTTTTTGGAAATTCAAAAGGATGGCCGCCCGGTGTCCTTTTTAAATAGCTTCTTAATTTATTAAAATTTTTTTTGTAGTTCTTAATGTTTGCAGCGGATAATTTTCTATTTCTTGCTGGAATACTAAAGTTTGGAGATCTTTGGAATAAAATCAATTTTTTTGCTTTTTTGGCAATTTCCGGTGCAATCTGGATTCCAGTGGAGCCCGTTCCAACTTGTCCAACAATTTTATTTTTAAAATTAATATTTTTTTTTGGCCATCTTCCACTATGGTGTAATTGACCTTGAAATTGATTAATTCCTTTTATTTTTGGAACATTAATTGATGAGAGTGATCCAGCTGCACATATTAAATATTTTGCCAAATAAATTTTTTTTTTATTAGTTTTTATTTTCCATAAGTTTTCTTTTTTAAAATATTGTGCGGATATTACCTTTTGTTTAAAAGATATATTTTTATTAAGATTTAATTCTTTTGAAAAATATTTAAGATACTTTAAAATTACATTCTGCTTTGGATATCTTTCTTTCCAAGTCCAGTTTTTAAAAATTTTTTTTGAAAAAGTAAAACCATAAGTAAAACTCTCTGAGTCGCATCTGGCTCCTGGGTATCTATTCCAATACCATGTACCTCCTAGATCATCTCCTTCTTCTAAGACCAAAGTGTTTAATTTTAATTTATTTCTCAAACAATGAAGTTGATATAGTCCTGAAAATCCAGCCCCTACTATTATACAATCAAATTTTTTCACTTAAAATTATTTAGTATGATCTTTAAAAATTTTATTTTTAGCTCTGTCGGATCCACTTACTAAGTGCAATTGGCGTTGCAATGAATAACCAATTTTTTCTTCAATTTTTTTTGCACCATGGTGATCGAATAAACTTGTAGCTGGCATATACCTATATGTTAATCCAGCCCTTCTATTTCCTGAATAATTAGGTTTTGAACCATGATATAAGTATACATCATGTATAGAAAACATTCCTGGCTGCAAAGTAACAAACTTTGCCTTGTCTTTTATTTGATCAATATTTTTTAAAGTCTGGTTTAGTGTTACATTTTTTTTATCAAGGGTTTTATGTTCAGCAAGATTTTTATTTAAATGTGATCCAGGAATATATTGTAATGGTCCATTTTCAGGTGTAACTTCATCAATTGCTAGCCATATAGTTACAGACTCTAGTGGTTTAATAGGCCAATATTCTCCATCCTGATGCCAAGGTGTTTCATTACCTGTTTTTTTAGCTTTGCAGAAAAGTGAGGATCCCCATAAAATTATATCCTCACCTATTAATTGTTTAACTTCCTCAATTATCTCAGGATAAAGTGCAAATCTTAAAAAAGCTTCGTCTCTCTCGTATAAACCACTTACAAATTCATTATTTTCATTTTTATGATCAAGAAGATATTTGTCGAGTGCAGAATTTAGCTCTTCCACTTTATTTTTGGATAAACAAGTTGGGCTTTTAATTAAACCTTCATTTTTATAAAGTTTAATTTGATCCTCATTTAACATGGTTAAATTTAGCAGATATAAATATTAATATCTATATGTTAATAGAATTAGAGAAATTGAAAATTAATGGAAAACTTTGATTATATAATTTTAGGAGCTGGTTCAGCTGGGTGTGTTTTAGCAAATAGATTAAGTGCTAATCCAAATCACAAGGTATTATTAATTGAAGCTGGTAGTAAAGATACAAATCCATGGATACATATTCCTGGTGGATATTTTAAAACAATGTTGAATCCAAAAACGGATTGGTGTTTTCAGACTGAAAAAGAAGAATTTTGTGACAACAGAGAAATGGTTTACCCAAGGGGTAAAACCTTAGGTGGAAGTTCCTCAATAAATGGAATGCTTTATATTAGAGGTCAATCTAACGATTTTGATTATTGGAGACAGCTTGGTAATGTAGGATGGTCATGGGAAGATGTGCTTCCCTACTTTAAAAAATCTGAAGATTTTCAATTTGGTGAAAATGAATTTCATGGATCTGGTGGACCTTTGGCTGTTCAGCAAATAAGAGAGACTTTTAAAGTATGCGATCTGTTTATGGATGCAGCAGAGGAGTTTGGTCACAAAAGAACTGATGATTTTAATAATGGTGACAATGAAGGAATGGGTTATTTTCCTTTTACAGTAAGAAACGGGCTTAGATGTAGTACTGCTGTGGGTTATCTCAATCCTGTGAAAAAAAGAAAAAATATAAAAGTTGTTACAAATGCTCATGTTAAAAACATTGAGTTTGATAATAAAAAAGCAGACAAAGTGAATTATTGGATTGGTGAGAATGTAATTACTGTTAAAGCAAATAAAGAAGTAATTTTAAGTTCTGGCACAATAGGTTCACCTCATATACTTCAAGCTTCTGGTATTGGTCCAGGCGATCTTTTAAAAAAAAATAATGTAAAAGTAGTCAAAGATCATCCTGGCGTGGGTATGAATTTAACAGATCATTTAATGTTAAGACCAGTTTATAAAGTTAAAAATTTAGAAAGCTTAAATGACATTTATTATAGTATGACTAAAAAGTTTATGACTGGACTAAAATATTTTTTATTTAGAAAAGGACCACTAACAGTTGGGGCTAGTTATTTATGTGGATTTGTAAAAAGTGATGATCATTTAGCAACTCCCAATTTGCAATTCCATGTATCTCCAGCTAGCACGGACGTATTAGGTAAAGGCTCCCTTCATAAATTTACGGCATTTACGCCCAGCATAACAAATGTAAGACCAACTAGCAGAGGTTCAATTAAATTAAAATCATCTGATACAAGAGTATCTCCAGAAATTAAGATGAATTACTTATCTACAGACGAAGATAGAGAAATTGCAGGTAAAGCACTAAAAATCACAAGAAATATTGTTATGAATTCAAAAGCTTATAAAGAGTATGAGCCTGAGGAATATAGACCTGGTATTCATATTACGGATAACGAGGAATTGGCTAAAGAAGCTGGAAAATTTTGTAGTACTATTTTTCATCCTGTGAGCACATGTAGAATGGGAACTGATGAAAATGCAGTTGTATCTGATCGATTAGTCGCTCATGGCTTAGAAAATTTAAGAATTGTTGATGCATCTGTTATGCCATCAATAACCTCGGGAAATACTAATGCACCTACTATTATGATTGCTGAAAAAGCAGCAGATATGATAATAGAAGATGCTAGATGACCGAAGAAATAACAATTTTTTTTCAAATAATATTTATAGATTTAATTTTAGCTGGAGATAATGCCATTATTATAGGAATGGTTGCTTCAAAGTTTCCTCCTGAACAAAGAAAAAAAATTATTTTTTGGGGCATTGGTGGAGCAGTAATATTAAGAATTTTATTAACTCTCATAACAGCATATCTTTTACAGATTACAGGTTTAAGATTAATTGGCGGTCTGTTGCTTCTTTACATAGTTTATAAACTTTATGTAGATGTAATTAAAAATTCAAGTGATGGTGAGGAAAATATCAAAGTTGATAACTCATCAATGTTGAAAGCTGTTTGGACTGTTCTACTAGCTGACTTTACGATGAGTTTAGATAATGTGCTAGGTGTTGCTGGTGCTGCTAAAGATCATTATTTTCTTTTAATATTTGGTCTTGTTTTGTCTATTATTTTAATGGCTACTGCTGCAACATTAATTTCTAAATGGATAAAAGAATATAAATGGATAGCATGGGTTGGTTTATTTGCTATATTGTTTGTTGCAGTTGAATTAATTTACACAGACTTAAAACTTTTTATTTAAATGTATTTAAAAAAAATTAATCTTAAAAATAAGTATGCTCTTGTCACTGGAGCTGGAAAAGGATTGGGAAGAGCTTGTTCTATTGCAATGGCTGAGGCTGGTGCAACAATAATAGGACTAAGCAGAACTTCCTCGGATTTAGATAAACTAGAAAAAGATATAAAAAAAGTAAAAAGTAAATTGATAAAAATAAACTGTGATGTAATGGATTACCAAGATTTAAGTAAAAAATTAAAAAAAATAAAAATAATAGATATTTTAGTAAACAATGCTGGGACTAATATTCCAGAACCATTTGATAAAGTAAAACAAGAAAGCTTAAATTATTTGATAGATTTAAATTTAAGAGCTGCATTTAATGTTGCTCAAATAGTTGTAAAAAAGATGATAAAAAATAAGAAAAGAGGTGGATCCATTATAAACATGTCATCGCAACTTGGTCATGTAGGTATGTCTGGTAGAAACGTTTATAATATGACTAAATTTGGTATTGAAGGACTAACTAAGGGTATGGGTGTAGAGCTCGCCACAAAAAATATAAGAGTAAATACCGTAGCGCCAACCTTTGTTGAAACACCTATGGTGAAAAAATTTTTTAAAAATAAAGATTTTAAAAAATTAGCACTAGGAAATATTCCTATGGGTAAAGCCGCAAAAGAGAGTGACGTAGCAACTGCAGTTTGTTTTTTAGCTTCAGATGCTGCAGCAATGATAACAGGAACATCTATAAAAATAGACGGTGGTTGGACCGCAAAATAATGAAAAAAATATTGCTTATCATAGCAATTTTATTTCCAACAAACATTCTAGCGATTGAATTTACTGGTAAGTTTATTCAAGGACATTATATTTTAGGTAAAACTGATCCAAGTTCAAAAATTATAATTGATAAAAAAAAAATAAAAGTATCCAAAAATGGTTTCTTTGTATTTGGTATAGATAGGGATAGAAAATACGATATATTAATTACAAAAATTTCAAATGGTAAAACTAAAAAAATTACTAAACGTGTATTTAAAAGAAAATACAATATTCAAAGAATAGATGGATTGCCTGAAAATAAAGTAACACCCCCAGAGTCTGTATACAAAAGAATAA
The DNA here is from genome assembly GCA_045566995.1 of Candidatus Pelagibacter sp. Taxonomy (GTDB): domain Bacteria; phylum Pseudomonadota; class Alphaproteobacteria; order Pelagibacterales; family Pelagibacteraceae; genus Pelagibacter. The sequence goes on along the minus strand of JBJLDU010000006.1, from coordinate 107,933 downwards.
AAAAAGAGAATGGAAAAATAGGTGAAGCAAGAGCCATAAATTCAGATTTAAATTATTTTAGCAATAAATTCATTATGCCTGTTAAAGGAATAATTAGTGGAGTTTATGGAAGTCAAAGAATTCTAAATGGTAAACCAAGATGGCCTCACTATGGAATAGATATTGCTGCAAAAAAAGGAACGCCAATAAAGTCATCTGGAACTGGAGTTGTTACAATGGCTGAAAATGATCTTTATTATACTGGTGGAACAATCATAATGGATCACGGTCATGGCATTTCAACAATCTATTCACATTTAGAAAATGTAATGGTTGACGTTGGAGACTTAATAAAACAAGGTGATGTAATTGGTACAGTAGGTTCTACTGGCAGATCAACAGGTCCTCATCTAGACTTTAGAGTTAATTGGTTTCAAACTAGACTTGATCCAATGACAGTTATTCAATAATCTATTACTATGAAAAATGATATCCAATCAGTTTCAAAAAGACTAGTTAATGCCTACAACAAAAATAAATTAATCAATCCGATACCAGAGAAGTTTTGCAAAAATATTAAACTTGCACATAAATTAAGAATGTTATGTGAAAGTAAAATTAATGATAGCAAAATAGGATTTAAAGCAGGTGGAACTATTTTTGCTCTGTTAAAAAAGTTAAAAGAAAAAGAACCTTTCCATTCAAGCGTATTTCAAAAAAACCTTATTAAATCAGGAGGTAAAGTTAAGGTAAATAAATATGCTCTCGGTATTGAAGTAGAAGTTTATTATATAATTAAAAAATCCTTTTTTGGTTTTAAAGGTAAGCTAAATCCAAAAAATGTCACAAAATTTATAACCCATATGGGTCCTTGTATTGAGGTAGTAGGTTTTAGACAGAAGAAAAAAGGTATTAAGTTTTTAGGTGATTTATGCAGTGATTTTGGAGTAAATATTAAATTTATTACGGGACCAAAAAAGAAGTTTAAAAAATTGAATTTAAATAATTTAAAAACAAATTTAAAAAATAATAAGGGTTTAAATATCAAAGGTAATACAAATACTGTTTATATAAACCCTCTTAATTCTCTAAAATTTGTTTTAAATAAAATTAGGAAAGAAAAAGTAAAATTAGAGAAAGATTTCTACGTTTTCACAGGCTCAACGGTAGGAGTTGTTCCAATAAAAAATAAGGGCGAATATATAGGCAAAGTTGATAAAATCGGATCAGTTAGAACCACTATCAATTAATGGGTCTTCATTTTTCCTCAGAAGAATTCAAAAGTAGAAAAAATAAAGTTATTACTAAATTAAAAGAGGAAAAAATAGATGCCTTGGTCATGTTTAGACAAGAGTCTATGTATTGGCTGACTGGTTACGATACATTTGGTTATGTTTTTTTTCAGTCCTTAATATTAGACCAAAAAGGTAACTTAATATTATTAACTAGAGCTCCTGATTTAAGACAAGCACGAAACACATCAAATATAGAAGATATAAGAATTTGGGTTGATAAAGATGATTCTAATCCCACAGAAGATCTAAAACAAATTTTAAATGAACTTAACTTAAAAGACAAAAATATAGGTATTGAGTATGAGGCCTATGGACTTACTGGACGTAATGCAATTAATTTAAATAGATCATTAGAAAATTTTTGCTCTTTAGATGATAAGTCTGAGTTAATAACAAAACTCAGAGTAATTAAATCTCCTGAAGAAATAGTTTACGTAAAGAAAGCAGCAGCCCTTGCCGATAAAGCTTTAAATGAAGTTTGGAAATTTGCTAAAAAGGGAGTGAGTGAAAGTAAAATTCTTGCTGAAATGAATAGAGTAATTTTTGAAGGAGGTGGGGACTATCCTGCAAATGAATTTATAATAGGTTCTGGTAAAAACGCACTACTATGTAGATATCAATCAGAAAAACAAATACTTAATGATGTAGATCAACTAACTATTGAATGGGCAGGCACGTATAGACATTATCATTCTGCAATGTTCAGAACTATACCGATTGGAAAAGCAAATCCCAAACATTATGAAATGCACGAGGCTTGTGAAGAAGCACTAAAAAATTGTGAAAATACATTAAAACCTGGCAATAAAATTGGAGAGGTTTTTGATATGCATGCAAAAATATTTGATAATTTAGGTTATAAAGATTGTCGGATGAATGCATGTGGATATTCATTAGGTGCAACATTTTCCCCTAATTGGATGGATTGGCCAATGCTTTACACAGGCAATCCTTATGTCATCCAACCAGGAAATGTTTTCTTTATGCACATGATTCTAATGGATAGTAAAAATGAGTTAGCTATGAATCTAGGTGAGACTTACATTGTTACTGAAAAAGGAAATGAAAGACTAGGCAATCAAAAGACAGACTTAGTTATTCTCTAAGTATTAAACAATTTTAAAACCCAGTTTGGTCATAATAATAAGTTATCTAATTGAAAATATTATTTGTAAAAGATACTTTAACAATACCATATCTCATGGTGAAAAAGAGGCCGATATCGCATCGGTTAAAAGCGAGTTTTGGAAAAACAAACAAGGAGAGTGTATGAAAAGAATGCACAGAGTTTTAAGTTCGTTTAGCCGAGGCTCAAAGAACGCTAGGCTAAATCAATTAATGTTTCGAAATTTGAAAACTGTAGAAACTAATGCCAACGGTACAAGTGGATACGTTATCAAATCAGGAAAAAATTCTGGGGAAACATTGGGACACTTGAAAAAAGAGAGTAAAAAAATATAGCTTAAAAAATGAGATATGGGGCATGTAAAAATAACTGCCCCATATTTTTTCTTTCTATTTTACTGGGGTCATTATTTTTTGACCTTCAACTCCCATAGCAACAACAATTGCTTTAACAGGAACATCTCCAATATTTTTAGATTCATGAGCCACACCTACATCTTCAATAAATGCATCTCCAGCTTTATAAACATAGCTTTTGCCACCTTGAGTAAGTTCAATTTCTCCTTGTTGTATCATTATTAAAACAGGGAACGAGTGAGTATGCGGAACTACAGGGCCTCCTACGGGCACAGTAAATTCAAAAGCTGTGATCTTTGCTTTTCCTGATGGATAAACAATATCGTTACCCATACCAGTCTGACTAGTTGATAAAATTCTTTTTACATGACCATCAGCAAAAACAGAGCTGTTTAAACCAAATAATACAAATAAAATTAGAAATAATTTTTTCATGATTACCTTTCTGATTAATGAACTTAAACTATCAGGCGATATAAATTAATATATATGGCAAAATGTAATCTATTTACTCCACTCAACTTTAAACATAGCTTCATTGCGTCTCATCATAGGAAGCGTAAAAGGCCCATTATAGGTTGCTCTTATTGGAGGTCCTTTAATGATTACTTTATCCTCTAAGAGTTTTTTATTAAGAATTTCCTTATGTTTGAAGAAATTATTATCTGAGGCTCTTCCAGAATATTCTATTACAGCAAAAAAACCTTCTTCTATTGTTGAGATTTTAACATCTGAATTTGTGGGTATAGGCGCATTCTCTTTTGTAAATTTTGATGGAAGATAAAATTGCATATAGTATCCATTATCCTTCTCACCCTGTGTTACTGGCACAGTCATTTTAATTTCTTGGGATTTATTATTCTGACCCGAGATATATTTAAAAAGTTTTCTAAAACTACTGTCATCATTTCTACTTACAACTTCGACAACTAGACGGTCTTTATAATGTCTCACTTCGTATATTTCAGATTTATATACTACATCATATTGAGATTCCTCATAAGCCATTGAAGTAGAGTAAGGTAAAATACAGAATATATAAATCAAAAAAGATATCGATATTATTGATTTTCTCATTTAGTTAGATCCTAACTCTTGCAACCTATCAGATAAATAAGTTTGCTCACTATTATTTCCTGAGGCAAGTTTGATCATTGCATTCACAACTATCTCAACTTTTATTGGAGTATATTTTTTAAATCCACCAAAAAAGAATAAGGATAGAAATTTCATCACTGGAATTCCTAAAACCTCAACAATTCTAAAGTCTTTTCTGTTGCCAACTAAAAACGAAGGTTGAATAATGCTTAGGTTAGAAAACCCAATCTTTTTTAGCTCCTCCTCTACTTGACCTTTATTTTTTAAATATGTACTTGAGGCTTTTGGGTTTGCTCCAATTGAGGAGACATAAATAAAATTACTAATTGAATTAAATTTTGCAATTTTTGCTAATTGTACAGGCAAGTCATATTCTATTCTTCTATATTCGTTTTTATCGGGTGTGTCTTTGTGAGTTGTACCAATGCAAAAAAAACAATCATCACCTGTTAATTTTTCTTTTAAAGTGTCTAAATCTAAAAAATCTGTATTTATCACTTCAACTTTTGAATTATCAATAAAAGGTAATTTTCTAACAAATATTTTTATTTTGTTGTAAGTATTATTGTTGATTAAATTATCTAGTAAATTAGATCCAATTAATCCAGATGAGCCAAATAAAACAGCGGTTTTCATTATTATTTTAAATACTCTTCTTTCATAAATTTTTTTATTCTATTTGCTCCTTCAATTATATCCTCAGTGCTTCTAGCGTATGAAAACCTTATTGTAGAATTTCCTCTTTTTTGATCGAAATCAAGTCCAGGAGTTATTGCTACTCCTGCTTTATCAAGCACTTCTTTACAAAAGTTAAGGCTATCTTTCGAATACTCTGAAATATCAATGTAGATATAAAAAGCACCATCTGGGGGAGAAAATTTATTTAAACCAGCCTTAGGTAACTCTTCTAACAAAATTGATCTATTTTTTTTATAAACCTCTACATTTGTATTTAATTCCTCTTTTGCATCCATTGCTGATAGAGCAGTTAATTGACTAACATGAGGAGGACAAATAAAAAGATTTTGAGATAATCTTTCTACTTGTCTCACATGATCTTCAGGAACAATCATCCAGCCTACTCTCCAACCTGTCATAGAAAAATATTTAGAAAATGAATTTATAACATAACATTCATTTGAAATTTCTAATGCAGATGTAGGATTATTTTCATATTGAATTCCATGATAAATCTCATCGCTAATAAAACTCACTTTATTTTCATGCGCAGTATTAATAAGTTCTTCTAGTTTTTTTTTATCAAGCATTGAACCGGTGGGATTTGCAGGAGAAGCAACTAATAAACCATTTAAATTATTTTCTTTAATATCTTTCGGTATAGGCTGAAATTTATTTTGCAACTCTGTAAAAATATCAATTGGAATTAAATCTTGAGACTTTAAAATTTGTCTATAGCTAGGATAGCCTGGAGCGGCAATGCCTACTCTATCTCCAACATCAAATAATGCTGCAAAAGAAAGTATAAATGCTCCTGAAGATCCAGTTGTTATAATTATTCTGTCTGGGTTTAAATCAATATTGTACCAATCTCCATACAATTTAGAAATTCTATTTCGTAATTCTGGCAAACCTAAAGTAACTGTATAGCCAAGATCATTATTAGAAATTTCATCTGAAATAAATTGTTTTGCACGCTTTGGTGCTGGTGTTCCTGGTTGACCTACTTCCATATGAATTACATGCTTGCCATTAGCTTCTGCTTTTCTAGCAGACTCCATTACATCCATTACAATAAATGGGTCTACATTACTTCTTTTAGATTTCTTCATTTAGTTTCTATTTCTGGATTAAATATTATAAACTGATCTTAAACACTCTTGCTGTTTTTTCGTCTGAAATATTTAGAATTTTAAACTTGGATGTTTTTTCTAACTTTTGACCTTTATTAGTTACAAAAGATTTCATTTTTTTTACTTCGCCTTCAGGCATTTTTCTAGTGTATTTTAAAGTATGCTTTTTTGATCCTATAATAAATATTGTTTTCATAAATCTTAAGTTAATATATTACAAAGTATCAATTGATCCAATAATATTTAAATTCTTATCGGTTATTACTATTTCTCCTGAAGAAGTCCCTATATTTAGCATTGAAGATATAACAACAAAATGAGTAACAAAAATTATATTTTCTTTACCATTCCATTGATTAATAAACTCTTTTAGTTGAGTTATTTGCCTCTCTTCATTTGCTTCAAATCTAATATCATAAAAAGAATTTAGTGCGCTAAATGTTTGATAATTTTTAAAAGCAAATTTAGCTGTATCTATACATCTGCACCATTCACTTGAATAGACATTTTCAATTTTAATCTGGTTTTTATTAAATATACTTCCAATAAATTTTGACTGTTCAATTCCTCTTTGATTTAAATTTCTTTGGGTAGAACAATCATTTAAATCAAAATTTTCTGGATCTCCATTCCCTGGTGCAAGCGCATGTCTAATAAAAATTATTTTCCCTCCCTCTTTTAAAGAAGTTAGGACTTCTTCTACAGAATAAGCAGAATTAACTGCAAAAATATTGATAAAAAATATTATTAGCAGTTTTTTCATTTACACAGATTGATTTTTAATCAACTCTTTAATCTGTGGTATCATTATTTGTGGTGACCTCATGGACGGATAAATCTCTTTTACTTTTTCATAACTCTTTAAAGCCTTTTCGTAATTTTTTAACTTAATTTGAACGAGACCCTGTCCTGATAATGCTCCAAAATGTCTTTTCTCTAGTTTTAATACCTTGTCTATATCATTTTGAGAATCTTGATATTTGCCCATTAAATAAAAGACAGTTGCTCTTTTATTCCAAGCTTCTGCCCAAGCAGGATCTTTTTTAATTACTGTTGTGAATATATCTACAGCAACTGAATATTGCTCTTGATTCATAAATTTTGTTCCTCTTGATAGCAAAGAAGTTAAATTTTGATTAGTGGGATGTTTTGTCCAAATATCCCAAATTTTCATCTCTGTATCAATTGCAATTGAGTGGTTTTGAATTTTTAATTTTTCAAATAAGTTATTTAATCTTATTTCGTGTTCATTAGAGTTTGATGAGTTAGTAATAAAAAAAATTGCAAAAAAAATGGTTATTATTTTTTTCATTTAGAAATTATTTTCCACCTACAACCATACCTTCAACCATCATTGTCGGTGAATTCGTTGCATAATTAAATTCCAAATCGTCGGCTAAAGTTATATTTTTAAAAATATTATTTAAGTTTCCAGCAATTGTAATTTCACTTACTGGATATGAAAACTCTCCATTCTCAATCATCATGCCAGATGCTCCTACAGAATAATCACCGTTAATAATATTTGTACCATGTCCAATAGTTTCTTTAATATACAAGATTTTATTTTCTGATTTTACTAGATCTTCAAATGTTTTTGATCCATTTTGAAAATATAAATTTGTTGTTCCACTTGCCCTACCATTAGATTTTCTATTTATTTTTTTACCATTGTAAGTATCAATTAAATAGTCTTGGAGAATACCGTTCTTTATCAAATCAAGGTTAACCACTGCTATACCTTCGCTATCAAAGTAACGAGATCCATTGGCTTTTCTTATATTACCGTGATCTAATATATTTATTTCAGAGTTAAAAACTTGTTGATTTAATTTATCTTTTAAAAATGTTGTTCCTTTTGCTATTGCACTTGATGATATTGCACTTGCAAAAATAGATAGAAAGTTTTTTGATATTCTTTTATCAAATATTAGACTAATTTTTTCACTTTTTATTTTTTTTGGATTTAATTTCTTTACTGCATGTTCCGCTGCAATAGATCCAAGTTGTTTAGGTTTCAAAATATCACTATAAAACCTTTTACTTGTATATTCATAATCTCTTTCCATGCTTCCATTGCTTTTTGAAACAACTTCACAGTATGCAGTAAATTGTGAAGTTTTATATCCATCAGCGAATCCATTTGAATTGGCTAATAAAAAATTTGATTTGTTCTCACCAAATCCAGATCCATTAGTATTTATTATTTTATCATTTGAAAAAGCTTCCTCTTCTGCCTCTTTTATATAATTAATCTTGTCTTCATTGCTTAAATGAGTTTCATCATACAAGTCTAAGTCTTTTAATCCTTTAAAATGGAGGTCTTTATCTGGTAATGAATTATATTCATCCTCAGGTGTAATCTTCATTGTTTCAATGCATCTATTTACTAGCTCATCTAAATTTTTTTCTTTAAGATTTGATGAGGCTATTGAGGACTTTTTTTTACCTAAATAAGTTGTAAGGACTACTCCAAGATTTTCAGACCTTTCAGATCCATCAAGTTTTTTATTCCTTACATTTACATTTTCAGAAACAGAACTTTGCACTAATATATTTGCATCAGATGAACCTAATTTTTTTGATTTACTAAGGCATATATCTGCAATTTTTTTTAGATACTCTTGATCTTTAATCATTTTATTAGAGTTGAGTTCCACCAACAGTCATATTATTGATAAGTAGAGATGGTTGTCCAACACCCACTGGCACACCCTGTCCAGCTTTACCGCATGTTCCAATGCCAGGATCTAACATCATATCATTTCCAACCATTAAAATTTCTTTTAAAGAAGATGGTCCATCACCAATTAAAGTAGCTCCTTTAATTGGAGATCCAATTTTTCCATTTATAATCTCATAAGCTTCTGTACAGTTAAAAACGAATTTTCCAGAGGTAATGTCAACTTGACCACCACCAAAACTTACAGCAAAAATACCTTTATCTACTGACTTAATCATTTCTTCTTGGGTGTTTGATCCACCTAACATTATCGTATTTCTCATTCTAGGCATCACGACATGTTTATAGCTCTCTCTTCTTCCATTTCCTGTTGATTTTGTATTCATAAGTCTTGCATTTAGTCTATCTTGCATGAAATTTTTTAAGATACCATTTTCAATTAAAACTGTTCTTTCTGTTGGCGTTCCTTCATCATCAATATTTAAACTACCTCTTCTATTATCTAGTGTTCCGTCGTCGATTATTGTAACTCCATCGCTCGCAACTTTTTTGCCAACTAAATCATGAAAAGCTGAAGTTTTTTTTCTATTAAAATCACCTTCTAGTCCATGACCTACAGCTTCATGAATTAAAATTGCAGGCCAACCAGGTCCTAGAACAACTTTCATTTCTCCCGCAAGAGAAGGTTTGCTTTCTATATTTGTACTTGCAATTCTAAAAGCTTCATCACAAACTTTTTTCCAATTATCATTTTTAAGATATTCATCATAATCCTGTCTTCCACCAATACCAAAAACACCAGTTTCTTTTCTACCATTCTTTTCAACCATTACTGACATATTTATTCTAACTAAAGGTCTATTATCTGATAATAATTCTCCTCCAGATCTAATGATCTCAACATTTTTCTTTTCTGCTAGAAGGCTAGCTGTTACTTGTTTAACTGAACTATCTTTTGATCTGGCATATTCATTCATATTGTTCAGCAATTCAATTTTTGATTTCATTGACTTGCTCTCAATTGGATCAACGTCTTTATAAAGCTTCTGATTAGTTTTTTTAATTTCTGAATTATATGTTCCGCTATTATTTTTTAAAGTTGACTTAAGATTTTCGCTAGAATTTTTTAATGATTTTTCAGAAATTTCGTTTGAATGAGAATAAGCAACTGTATCACCTGTTACAGCTCTAAAACCATAACCTAAGTCAGATGTATAATTTGAACTTTTAATTTTGTTATCATCTAATACAATTGTCTCAGATTTTGTATCCTCTATATAAAGCTCACCATCATCACAATTATTTAGAGTTTCAGAAACAATGCTATCTGCTTTTTCTGAGGTTAATTCTGAATTTTTAAGTAAAGAAGACATTAGCTATATTTAAAGGTGAATTTAATATTATCAAGAATGATATGCGCGATTATTGATCACATCAAGTAAGGCTAATTACTTAATTTTCTTCAAAAAAAAATCAGTTAAATGTTTAATAGTTGCCTTTGGATTTTGCTCTGGAATGAAGTGACCTGAGTTTATAGGATAACCTATAACTTTTTTTTCAGTATATCTTTGCCAAATTTTTAATGGTTTGAACTGCTTTCCAATTACTCCCTTACTTCCCCATAACACTTGGACTGGAATATTTAGTTTTTTCTTTCTATCTTTTTTGTCATGATCCAAATCAATAGTTGCAGACGCCCTATAATCTTCACAAGATCCATGAATTCTTTTTGGTTGCTTGAAACATTTTAAATAATTTTCTTCAACTTTTCCAAATTTGTGATTACCTGACCATTTATCTAAACAACTTTTCATCCATTTACGTGGATCGCTCATTATCATTTTCTCAGGTAACCATTTTGGTTGAATTAAAAAAAACCAATGAAAGTAAGCTTTTGCGAAATCTCTCGTCGTTAGTTCGTACATATCTAATGTTGGACAAATATCTAAAACACTAAGAGCTATTATATTTTTTCTATGGTCTCTTGCTAACCTGTGAGCAACTCTTCCACCTCTATCATGTCCCGCAACAAAAAATTTGTTAAACCCTAATTTTATCATCATCTGTTTCATGTCACTTGCCATTTCTCTTTTTGAGTAGTTGTAATGTTTGCTATCTGATGCTGGAGCAAGACTATTTCCATATCCTCTTAAATCTGCAGCAACCACTGTAAATCTTTTAGATAACTCAGGGGCTGTTTTGTGCCACATTAAATGTGTTTGTGGATATCCGTGTAGTAAAAGTAATGGTGGACCTTCACCACCAACTCTACAAAAAACCTTGCCCTTTTTTACCTTTACGTACTTTGACTTAAAACCATTAAACATGCCTAATAATATGTATTTTTTAAATTAAAGCCAATGAAAACGCTGCATCAATATTAATAATTAATTTGAATTTGCTTTGAGCCCCTGTATAAATTCGGACTCGTGAGAATTGAAGAAGAACTAAAATTAGACTACTCAGATGTACTTTTTAGACCTAAAAGAAGTACTCTTCAAAGTCGTAAAGATGTAAATCTAAAAAGAACTTATAGATTTAAATATAGTAATAATGAATGGTCTGGAATTCCTATCATGGCCTCAAATATGGATGGTGTTGGTGAACTTGGTGTAGCTGAAAAGCTTTCTGAATACGGAATGATCACTTGTTTAACTAAACAGCATAACATTCAAAAAATAAAAAAATTCAAAAAAATAAAATCTATTCATCCAAATATTGCTTTAAGTATAGGAATAAAAAAAGAAGATTTTGAAAATTTAGATAAAATTTTAAAAGAATATAGTTTCATAAAATTTATCTGCATTGATGTTGCTAATGGTTATTCTGAACACTTTAGTAAATTTTTAAAATCTGTAAGAGATAAATATCCTACTAAAACTATTATTGCTGGTAACGTGGTAACAGCTGATATGGCGCAAGAATTAGTATTATCAGGAGCAGATATTGTAAAAGTTGGAATTGGACCAGGTAGTGTTTGTACTACAAGAATTCAAACAGGTGTTGGTTATCCTCAGTTAAGTGCTGTCATTGAATGTGCTGATGCTGCCCATGGTTTAGGGGCACATATAATTGCTGATGGAGGTTGTACTTGTCCAGGTGATGTCGCAAAAGCTTTTGGTGGAGGTGCAGATTTTGTGATGCTTGGAGGAATGTTTGCTGGTCACGATGAAGGTGAAGGTAAGCTAATAAAATCAAATGGTCATAAATTTATAGAATTTTACGGATCAAGTTCTGACATAGCAAATAAGAAACATTACGGGGGTTTGTCTGACTATAGAAGTAGTGAGGGTAGAACAGTGAGAATTAAATATCGAGGAAAAATTAAAGATACGATAAATAATATTCTTGGTGGTGTCAGAAGTAGCTGTACTTATGTGGGAGCCCCTTCTCTTAAACAACTTAGTAAATGTACTACTTTTGTAAGAGTAGCTAAACAATTTAACGATACTTTTACTAAGTAAGGATGAAAGAATACAAAATCGCCTCAATTGCTGGAGATGGTATTGGAAAAGAGGTTGTTCCAGAGGCTTTAAAAATACTTAAAGAAGTGGCAAATCAACATCAATTTAAATTAAAGATAGATGAATTTGATTTTTCATCATGCGATTATTATGAAAAGCACGGAAAAATGCTACCTGATGATTGGAAACAACAAATTGGTAATCATGATGCGATATTTTTTGGTGCAGTAGGTATGCCAGATAAATATCCAGATCATATTACTTTATGGGGTTCCCTACTTCAGTTTAGAAGAGAATTTGATCAATTTATTAATTTAAGGCCAGTAAAATTATTTGAAGGAGTAAATGCACCATTAGCAAATAAAAAACCTGGTGACATAGATATGATGATAGTGCGTGAAAACACTGAGGGCGAATATTCTTCGGTAGGTGGAAAAATGTATCAAAATACTGAAAGAGAAATTGTTATACAAGAAACTATAATGTCTAAACATGGAATAGATAGAGTTCAAAAATTTGCATTTGAATTAGCAAAAACAAGAGATAGAAAAAAATTAACTAATGCCACAAAATCAAATGGTATTTCTATAACCATGCCATACTGGGACCAAAGATTTTATGAAAACAAAAAAGATTTTCCTGAGATTAAAACAGATCAATTTCATATCGATATTTTAGCTGCAAGATTTGTTTTAACACCAGAGTGGTTTGATGTTGTCGTAGCATCAAATTTATTTGGAGATATTTTATCCGATTTAGGTCCAGCATGTACGGGAACAATTGGTATAGCTCCATCAGGAAATATTAACCCAACAAATAAACATCCTTCTTTATTCGAGCCTGTTCATGGATCAGCACCTGATATTGCTGGAAAAGGTATTGCAAATCCAATAGGTCAAATTTGGTCTGGCGCTATGATGTTAGATTATTTAGGCGAAAAAGAAGCTGCCACACGAATAGTAAGTTCAATCGAAAAAACTTTGCTAGAAAAACAAAATAGAACTAAAGATCTAGATGGTGATAGCAATACAAAAGAATGTGCTAATAAAATCTTAGATAATATTAATTAACTTAAGTTGTTAAATATTGAATAGCAAAAAATATAGTAGCAAATGATGCAAAAGTTGAGATAAATAAAGCTTTTATTATATTTTCAGGACTTACATTATAGGCAGAACATAATACTACAGCTGTATGACCACATGGTGCAACACTAACAAAAAAAGCACCAGGAATTTTTTCAGGTTGTCCAGCATCAAATATAATAAAGCCGATTATCAAGAGGATGATTGGGGAAACTACTAATTTCAATATAGATACAGAAGCAGTTAGTTTATTAATAACTTTATGTGTGTAAAAAGATAATGTGATACCAATTGCGAAAAGTCCTATAGGAGAAACACAAGCTGCCAAAACAGAAAGAACGTAGTCTATTGGCGTATCATCGATATTTATCTTAAACACAAATAGTAAAAGACCAATTAAGATTGAAAATATCATTGGATTAAGAACTATGTTCTTTATAAATGCAGTTAATCGAATATTTTTTTTAGTAGTAAGTTCTAAAAAAAAAGCAATTACAGATAATAAAATAACCCCATCCATTAATATTATACTTGTTACTTGAGTAATTACTTCAGTTCCAAAATAGATTTTTGTAATAGGTAATAATAATGTTACATGATTTGATAGTGCTACCATTAATGCCCATATAATAGATTCTGGAATAGGTCTTTTAAAAAACTTTGATGTTAATAAAAATGTTAAAAACCCAAGACTTCCTTGCATTAAAAAATATGAAACTATCTGTTTTATATCGACTTGGCCGATTTCACTTTGAGCAACAAATTTAATTATTAAGGCAGGGACCGCTACATAGAATAAAAACAAATTTAAAACTTTTGCATGACCTAAATCAAAAATTTTAAGTTTTCCAAAAACAAAACCAAATAGTGTGATAAAGATAAAAGGCGTTAACCCAAGAAATATTGAATACATTTTATTAAAGTATTGTTATTCTATGAAGTATTCTATTACCTTTAAACGGTGTAGCCTGATGGAGCATGGCTCTATTATCCCAAATAGCGAGCTGATCTTTTTCCCATTCTAATGAATATTGAAAGGTTTTTTTTGTCTGATGATTAAATAAGAACTTCTTTAAGTCTTTTTTTTGTTTAGTCATATATGTATTAAATTTTAAAAAGTGTCCTGGGCTACAGTATATAGTTTTTTTATTTTTAATAGTTCTTATTATTTTATGTCTGGAAATCAGTTCTTTAGATATTTTTCCTTTTTCTTTTTCTCTCTCCACAGTTGTGATTGATATTGGTCCATGTGAAGAGTAGATGCCTTTTAATTTTTTAAGCTTATTTTTATAATTTTTTGATAATTTTTCATAAGCTAAGTACTGCGAAGAAAAGTCAGTATTAGCAACACCTTTTTTAGGTACTAGTTTAGAAAGTAACATCGTGTATCTAGGAGGTTTTTTTGTATAAGAGGAGTCTGTGTGAAATTGTTCACCAAAGCTAGGTCCTTTGTCAGTAGATTTACGTTGTACAACAGTTATTTGAGGATATTTTTTATTTAAACCTTTCAATCTTGGATAATTAGCTGGTTTACCAAATTTTTTTGCAAAATTAAGATAATTCTTGGAACTAAGTTTTTGTTTTGGAAAATAAATCATTCCATACTTATCAAGTGTAGACTTAATTTCTTTTAATTGCTTATTGTCAATTTTATTAAGATTACAAATAATTTCTGCAGCCCTATTTTTTTTTGAAATTATTTTTAACATTAAATATCTTTTATATTTTTTTGATTTAAGGGTTTTTTGATTATTGTTACAGGGTATTTTTTCTTTTCAACTTCAATAGATAAATTTTTATTGACCAAATTTTCGATAGTATTTCCAGAGTTGACATAACCAAATGAGATATTTTTTTTAAAATTAAATGAATAGTTTCCTGATGTTGTTCTTCCAATTATTTTATCATCCAAGTAAATTGGCTCTTCATGAAGTAACAAAGGTTCTCCAGGTCTGTTATCTTTCAACACCATCATAGCTAATGATTTTGTGGGGTTCTGATCTTTAATTTTTAATAATGCTTCTTTTCCAACAAAATTTATATTTTTTTTATAACTGATTGCAAATTTAAGTCCTGCTTGATATTGATTTTCTTCAGGCGATATATCATGTCCCCAATGTAAAAAACCACTTTCCATTCTCATAATATCCATTGCATGAGCTCCACAAAGTGATAAGCCATGATTTTTACCTTCTTTAATAATAGCTAAAAATAGTTTTTTGCTTTCATCTATGTTTGCATATAATTCAAAACCTACTTCTCCTACATAAGACAATCTTTGAGCCCAGACTTTAACTCCGTCAATAGTAACAAATTTTCCATGACTAAACTTTATGCCTTCATTTGTAAAATCATCGTTACTGATATTAGATAGTAAATTCCTTGATTTTGGTCCGTATAATCCTAAGCATGTTAAATCTTCTGTTAAATCTTTAAAATTGATCTCTTCTGAAATATGTTTTTTTATATGAAATTTATCATGTTCTCTTGTTGCTGCTGGACCTATCACTCTAAAATGGTTTTTTTCAAGACAAGTAACAGTAACATCTGTTTCTATTCCTCCATCTTCATTTAACATCTGGGTATAGGTTGCTCTACCCTCAACATCTTTTATGTTTGCGGTACATATTTTTTGTAATTCTTCATGAACATTTTGCCCTTCAAGGTCAAATTTTGAAAAAGAAGATAACTCAAATAATCCTACGTTTTCTCTGGTATTTTTAGTCTCATATTCAGCTGATGGATACCAATTTTGATAACCAAAACTATAAATGTAATCAGCCTTTTCACCTTTTAACGCATACCACATAGGTCTTTCAAAACCACCTGAGGTTCCAAAACAAGCTCCTAATTTTTTTAGCTCTTCTTGGTAGGGTAATACAATTTGGTTTCTTGATGTTTTATGTTGTTTATATGGCCAATGCATTCCATATAAATCACCAAGTGTTTCTGTAACTCTCTCCATAATAAATTTTTTTGATGAATGAAATTTTTGAAATCTTTTAATATCTAATGAAAATAAATCTTCATTAATATGTCCATTAATCATCCATTCTGCAGTAACCCGTCCAGCACCTCCCGAGCTTGCAATTCCAATGCTATTAAAACCACAACATGTAAAAAGTTTTTTTATCTCAGGAGTTTCACCTAAAAGATATTGAGTGTCAGGAGTAAAAGATTCAGGGCCAGAGAAAAATTTTCTAATTCCAGCATTTTCTAACATAGGCAACCTATGGAATGATTTTTGCAAATAAGGTTCGAAATGATCAAAATCATCTGGTAATTCACCAAAGGAAAAATCATCTGGTACAACACCAGTATTTTTAAAGGCTGGTTTTGCATTTGGTTCAAAAATTCCAACTAACATTTTACCTGCGTCTTCTTTAAGATAGAGACAATTATTATAATCTCTTAAAACTGGTAAATTTTTTGGTAAATCTTTCATTGGTTCCGTGATCACATAAAAATGTTCATTGGGATACAATGGAATACTAACATTCATTTTTTCCCCTATTTGTCTGGACCACATACCTGTTGCTAAAACAACATACTCACAATCAATTTTTCCTTTATCGGTCTCAACTCCAACTATAGAATTATTTTTAACAAGAATTTTTGTTACAGGTGTTTTTTCAAAAATTTGTGCTCCTTCCATTCTAGCAGCTTTTGCTAAAACATTGGTTACTCCTACTGGATCAGCTTGACCATCTTTTGGCATAAAAACACTTCCAATAATGTCCTCATTATTTACAACAGGATATAAATCCTTTGTTTGTTTTTTATCCAAAACATGCACTTCAACATCAGATAGTTGAGCGGTAGTTGCTTGCCTCAACAACTCTTGCATTCTCTCTTTAGTGGTAGCTACTGTAATTGCACCATTCTGCCTTAACCCTATAGATAATTCAGTTTTTTTTTCTAATTCTTGATAAAGATCCAGAGTATATTTTCTTAACTTTGTAATAGTAGATGAAGCCCCTAATTGACCCATTAAACCAGCTGCATGCCATGTAGTTCCAGATGTTAATTGGTCTCTCTCTAATAGAACTACATCTTTCCAGCCAAATTTAGCTAGATGATATGCACACGATGTTCCAGCTACGCCGCCTCCAATAACTACAACTTTAGTGCTTCTTGGTAAATCTTTATCCATGAATATATTTTTAAAGTATAATAATACTTAAAAACAAACAATGTGGTCAATGTGAATTGGTCGTTTAATACCAAATTTTTCGTCTATTTCATGCTGGTGAATATGGTGTGAATGAACAAATACAGGAATTTGTAACTCGCTTGGTGTTTTTAAAGTATAAATAAAATTTGTTCCTCTAAATTTACGATCAACGACTTCTAATTTTAAATTACTTTTATCATCATGTTCTAAATCTTCTGGCTGTAATAAAAGTTTTACCTCTGATCCATTTGGATAGTGTTTAACAAAATTACCTTTAATTGTTCCAAGATCTTTATTTTCTAAACTATTTTCGCTTGTAACTTTTGCAGGAATTAAAATTCCTCTATTTAAAAAATTTACAACTTCTACTGAATTAGGAAAATGATAAACATTATAAGGATCATCAAATTGTTTAAGTTGTTTATTTAATATTATTCCACATTTACTTCCTAAGTAAAACGCTTCGTATGAGTCGTGTGTAACAATTATAGTTGTTATTTTGGATTTACTTAATAATTGTTTTAATTCGACTTGAATTTCTTCTTTAAAGCTTTGGTCAACATTGGACAATGGCTCGTCTAATAATAATAAATCTGGATTAGAAACTAAAGCTCTTGCTAGTGATGATCTTTGTGCTTCGCCAGCACTTATCTCATGTGGATATTTATTTAATATTTTTTTTAAATTTAAAAATTCTACTATTTCTTTTGCATTTATTTTAATTTTTTTTTTATTTTTTTTTTCTGTCCCAATTAATATATTTTTTTCGACATTGTAATGTGGAAACAAACTATTGTCTTGAAAAGCAAGTGAAATATTTCTATCCTCTGGCTCAATGTGAATTTTTTTTGAAGATATAATTTTATTATTGATAATTATAGAACCATTGTTAATCTTTTCTAATCCAGCGATTGTTCTCAAAATCGTAGTTTTTCCTATTCCTGAAGGTCCTAGAAGACAAATAATGTCTCCTTCGTTTTGTACTGAAAAAGAAACATTTTTAACTTTTGTTTTTCCACCAGCTTTGAAATCAACGTTATTTATTTCTAAAAAGTTATTAGCCATTATTCTCTTTTAAAATATAATTTGAAGTTATTGTAATAAAAAAGGCAGCAATTAAAATTAAAAATAATGATGGTACTGCTGCTGCTTCAAGCATATCCTCTGATGCTGAGATATATGCAGTAGTTGCAAATGTTTCAAAGTTAAATGGTCGTAGAACTAAGGTAATTGGCAATTCTCTGATTATTTCAAGAGATATTAAAATAATCACAAATAACAATGAATTTCTTAAATATGGTACATGAATATTCAAAAACGTTTTTCTTTTTGAATAACCAAGGAGATAAGCACTCTCATCAACTGAAATATTTATTTTTTCGTATCCTGATTTTATTCCATTGAAAGCAAGTGAGTAAAAACGAACAAAATAAACAATAACTAAACCTAAAATAGATCCAATAAATAATTTTTTAATTGATAAAAAACCTAAAGATTTAATTATATTTTCATCAAACCAGGCAATAAAAGTAATAAAAGCGACAGCTAAAATAACACCTGGTATAGCATAACCTGAAATTGACAATGTGGATAAAAAATTTAATGTTTTATTTCTCGAAACTCGATTTCCATAATTAGAAATTAGAGCAAATATTATTAGAACCAAGCTTGATAATCCTACTAAATAAAGTGTATTTAATAAAAGATTAATTATGTTTATGTCAAAGAAATTTTCTGGAAATTTTATTGTCCAATAAAGCATTTGCCCTAATGGAAATAGAAAGCTTAGAAAGAACAATAAAAAACAAAATAAAAAAGCAAAAAAAGAATTTGTTCCAGAAAGTTTTATTTTTTCTTTTTGTTTAAAACCACCTTTTGTATCCAAGTGATATTTTGCTTTTTTTCTAGATAAATTTTCAGTCAGAAAAAGAATAAATATAAATAACAATAGAAAAAATGATATTCGATTAGCAAAAGCTAAATCATCAAAAGTTATCCAAGCATTATATATGCCCGTTGTTAATGTATTAACTGAAAAAAAATCTACCGCCCCAAACTCTGCTAGTGTTTCCATTGCGACTAAAGAGAGACCAGCAACTATTGCAGGTCTAGCAGCTGGTAATATTATTGAATAAAAAGATTTAAATTTTGAAAAACCTAAATTTCTTCCCAGATCTATTAAATTTTGTGATTGGTATAAAAAAGAAGACCTAGCAAGAATATAAACATAGGCATAAAGAGAAAATGATATAGATAATATTAAACCAAACATTCCATCAAACTTTGGTATATTTTTATTGTACTCACCATCGCCAAACAAAGTCTTTAATATTGTAAATGCAGTTCCATAATTGTCAAAAAATGCAAATAAAGAATATGCATAAATATAGGGGGGTATAGCAAAAGATAAAATTAATGCCCATTTAAAGAAGTTAACTCCTGGAAATTTATAAAAAGAAACTACATATGCAGACCCAACACCTAGAAAAAAAGTTAGTATTAAGACACCAACTAAAAGTGACAAAGAATTAAAAATATATTCAAACAAAAAAGTTTTTTTAAGTATGTCAAAATATCGAGAAGTATCCTCAAAAAAGCTTAAAGAAACTGTCAAAATAGGGATTATAACAAGTAAGGAAATAAGCAGAGAACTTAAAAACCAGATATTAAATTTGTTTGAAAACATAGAGATAATTTTAGTTTAAATGACCTATATAGTCTTTTTAAATTTTTTTACACTCCTCAGCACATGGTACGCATGCATTGGCTGATTTATTTAAATTAACTTCAGACATAAATTTTTTTTTAGCTTTCAATGTTATTTCCAACCAGCGGCCGTCATTACTTCCAAGGCATCAGCTTGCTTTGTCCCATAACTAGCGACACTTGTAGTTAGATCTTGTTTAAAATCTAAACCTAAATTGTTTACTACTAATGGACTAGGCGAAACACCTTCAATCATTGGAAACTCAAAAGTATTATTTGTAAAGTGTTCTTGGGCTTTTGGTGTTAATAAGAAATCAACAAGTGCAATTGCATTTGCCTTATTAGGAGCGCCTTTTACTAAAGCAGCACAGCTAATATTCATATGTGTTCCTCTATCGTTTTGATTAGGGAAAAATGCTTTAACTTTTTTTGCAGCTTCTTGTTGTTCTGGACCCTTATTACCTGATAACATCAAAGCTAAGTAATAAGTATTTGCAACAGCAATATCAGCTTCTCCTGCTGCTACAGCCATAATTTGTGCTCTATCATTTCCTTTTGGATCTCTTGCCATGTTTGCAACAACTCCTTTTGCCCATTCACCTGCAGCTTTTTTTCCATTATTTTTTACTAATGAAGCTACAAGAGATTTGTTATAAATATTACTAGAAGCTCTAATTGCAATTCTGCCTTTCCATTTTGGATCAGCTAAACTTTCATAAGTTAACCCTGATAACTCAGCACCACTTACTCTTTCTGGTGAGTAGTAAACAATTCTTGCTCTTTTTGCTACTCCAACCCAGTGTGTGGTCCTAAAAATTTTTGGCACAGATGATTTAATTGTAGATGAAACTAATCCTGATTGAGTCATCCCTTTTGCTTTAAAAGCACCACATCTTCCAGCATCAGCTGTTATATAAAGATCAGCAGCTGAGTCTGCCCCTTCTTCGATCATTCTTTTTTCTAAAGCACCAGCCTTACCATTGATTAAATTTACTTTAATTCCTGTTGCCGATGTGAATTTACTATAAAGTTCTGCATCAGCTTTATAATGTCTTGCATTAAAGATGTTCACCTCATTCGCCAGCGAAAATGTCGATACAAAAAGGCTTATGATTAATGCCGTATTTACTATTTTTTTCATTATTCTCTTTATATTTAATTAATTATATTTATTTATAATGGTTCTGAGAATTATTCGCAATGATAATGATTATCAATCTCAATAAGGTCGCACCTCTGGCTAATTACCTAGCTTTTATAAAAAATTAAGACTTAAACTCTGAGATTTTACTATAAAGAAAATTCCTAAAGATGGTCACCCTAGCAACATTTTTAAGAGACTCTGGAAATACGAAGTGAGCTTCAGTTATAGGCCCCTCAACTTTAGGTAGTATTTTTATTACATTGCTCGATAAAGAAACAATATAATCAGGAAGTGCAGCTAGACCTACGCCACTTTCTACAGCTAAAAGTAAACCCATTACACTATTCACTCTCATTACAGTTTTTCTTTTCTTGTTATCTTTCATGCCAAGTTTTAATGCCCAATCAGGATTAAATACAGGAGATGGTGCACCTCTGCCAAATGAAATAAACTTATGCTTATTTAAATCAGCAATAGTTTTTGGCATACCATATTTTTCTAAATATTTTGTAGATCCATAAATATGATAATTAATATCCATCAGTTTTCTTTGAATATAATTAAGCTGTTTTGGTCTTCTCATAAATATTCCAATATCAGCTTGTCTTGTACTTAGATCTAACTCTTTATCATCAAAAATTAACTCTACCTCAATTTCTGGATTTAACTCCATAAATTCTTGAATTCTTGGTGTTAACCAATGAGTTCCGAAACTTCTAACCGTTGTAATAGTTAATTTTCCAGTCGGTTTATATTTCTGATCTCCTAAAGTTGTTTCTACTTCCTTAAGTTTACTGATAACTTCGTGTGCAGTTTTATAAACATATTCACCATTTTCTGTGAGCGTTAATCCTCTTGCATGTCTTTCAAATAACTTAACTTTTAAATCTTCTTCTAAAGATTGAATTTGTCTACTTATTGCAGATTGACTAAGATTTAAAATTACAGTAGCACTAGTAAAACTACCAGCTTCAGCAACTGCATGAAAAATTTTTAATTTATCCCAATCCATTATTTATTTACATCCACTAGAATTCTATTTTTCAATTTTCCTTCAAGCATTTCTGGAAATACATTTAAAAGCTCCTCGAGCCCAACTGTTTTAATTGATTTTTCTATAATACTAAAATCTACTAGACTTGGTACTTCACCCCATACAAATTCTTTTCTTTTGTTGCTTACATTAACTGAATCTACGCCCCACAGTTTTACAGCTCTAATGTAAAATGGAACAACTGATGTGTTTAATTTATTAGTTCCACTGGCATTACCGCAGACAGCTACAATTCCTTTTAATCTTGTCTGTGAAATTGCATTTGCTAAAATATTTCCACCAACAGTATCAACAACACCATCCCAGGTACCTTTACCAATTAACCTTGGTTCACCTTCAAATTCTTTACGATCTAAGACAGTTTTTGCACCTAATTCTTTTAAATAGTCAGCTTTTTCAGGCTTTCCTGTAATAGCAGTTACATTACATCCCATTTTAGATAAAATATTTACAGCAACCATCCCTACTCCACCTGTTGAACCTGTTACAAGAACATCGTTAACTTTGCTTTGAAGTAATAATTCTTCTTTAGCTTTTACAGCAAATGCACACAACATCGCTGTAAAGCCTGCAGTACCCATCATCATTGCTTGCTTCAAATCAATGCCTGAAGGTTTCTTTATAAGAAATTCTTTTTTAACTCTTGCATATTGAGAGAATCCTCCATGAAATAATTCTCCAACTCTGCAACCAGTAAGTATTACCTCATCACCTTCTTTAAATTCTTCTGACTTGCTTTCTGCTACTGTACCTGAAAAATCAATTCCAGGAATTCTTGGAAACTCTTTTACTAATTTTGCACCATCTTTTAAAATTAAAGCATCTTTATAATTTAAGTCAGAGTATTGTATTTTAACTAAAACTTCACCCTCGTTTAAAAAATCAAAATTTAGTTCTTTAACTTCTCGAGAAAAATTTTCACCATCCTGGTTTATAACCAGAGCTTTGAAAGTTTCAGACATGTATAATTAAACTCTATTTTGCAATAAATCGCAAATATCTATTCTGATAACTAAGATCGTCTTTAAATTGACCTAAATAAAAATTAGTAACAGTTGTAGCTTGTTCCTTTTTAATACCTCGCATAGTCATACACTGGTGAGTTGAGTCAATTGTTACTGCAACGCCTTTTGCATCTAGCGATTCCATTAATGTATTTGCGATTTGAACTGTTAATCTTTCCTGTGTTTGAAGTCTTTTTGAAAAAACTTCCACAACTCTTGCAATTTTACTTAGTCCAACAACTCTCTCATTTGGAATATAAGCAACATGTGCGATACCAATAATAGGTGCCATATGATGTTCGCAGTGACTTTGTACAGAAATATTTTTTTGAACTACCATATCGCTGTAGCCTTCAACATCCCCAAAAGTTTTGCTTAAAATTTCTTTAGGATCCTCTTTGTAACCTTTAAAGTACTCTTTGAATGCTTTCGTAACTCTTTTTGGAGTTTCTAATAAACCTTCTCTAGATGGATCTTCACCTATCCATTTTAAGATTTTAACAAATGCTTCACGTGCCTCCTCATCTGTTACAATCTCAGTATTTTTGTTATTTTCGTTTTTTACTAATTTCATAATGGGTTTTTATATATATAAATTCTTAAATTTAAAATATTTAATATATTCAGTAATATGTTAGATATTGCGTCTTATATATGTTTAAAAAAAGAGAAAATGTCGCTGATATAGAGGAAGGTAACCTATTATCTCCAAAATTCGATAATGATGGTTTAATTCCTGTAATTACAACATGTGCTGAAACCAAAGAGATTCTCATGCACGGTTATATGAATGTTGAAGCTTTAAAATTAACTATAGAAACAAAAGAAGCTCACTATTGGAGCAGGTCTAGAAAAGAAATTTGGCATAAAGGAAAAACTAGTGGCTTTACTCAGAAAGTTAAAGAAATAAGAATTGATGATGATCAAGATGCAGTTTGGATAACTGTAGATATTGGTGATGGCGCAAGTTGTCATGTTGGTTATAGATCATGTTTTTATCGATCAGTTCCAACAGGAAAAATTGAAAATGGACGTAAAGTAGAAATGAAATTTGAAGAAGAAAAGAAAAAATTTGATCCAGAAGTTGTTTATAAAGGACAACCCAATCCAACCAAAATATAAAATTTTATGAAATTTTTAAGTCCTTTTGGGCCAAGAATTGCTATTCTAAAGATTCCAACAGTTCTTATAGAAAAAATAAACCATGAAGTAGAAAGTATAATAAATGATAAAAAAAAAAATAAGTTAAATGACTATTCGAAAAAACTTGTTGGTCAAGTTCAACAAGAAATAGAGTTAAAAAATAAATTTATAAAAAAAAATTTAAAAAGTTATATTACAAAATCTGTAAACCAATATTTAAAAAAAAATCTTAACAAAAAATCAAAAAATATCAAAATTAAAAATCTATGGGTTGTGAGACAATTTAAGAATGAATACAATCCATTACATTTTCATGATGGAAATGTATCAGGAGTAGGTTATCTTAAAATCCCAAATAATTTAACCAAGAGTAATAAAAAAATTAAAACTAACGGTACTATTGATTTTGTGTATGGATCAAAATCTTTTCTTAACAATAGCATTTTTAACCATAAACCAAAAGTTGGAGATCTTGTGCTCTTTCCAAATAATTTAATGCATACCGCTTATCCATTTAAGTCAAATGGAGAAAGAAGATCATTCTCCTTCAATATTGAAATTGATAAAAAATTAACAGGAATATTCCATGTCAAATAGTCAAAAAAATGTTTTAGGTGAAGATTTAGAAGAATGTTCTAAAAATCCATTAACCGGTTGGTTCAGAGATGGATGTTGTAATACTGATGAAAATGACCGTGGTTTACACACAGTTTGTGTTAAAGTTAATGACAAATTTTTAGAGTGGTGCAAAGAGGCTGGTAACGATTTAATAACACCTCACCCTGAATTTGGTTTTCCTGGATTGGTAGATGGAGATAACTGGTGTGTATGTGCCAGTTGGGTTGCAAGAGCTTTAGAAGCAGGAATTGGATGCTCTATTTATTTAAAAAAAACTCACGTTAATACTTTAAAGTTAGTGCCAATTGAAACTTTAAAAAAATTTGCAATAGATCTTTCTTAACTACATATTTCCGTACTTAGGTCCACCCCCACCCTCTGGAGTAACCCATGTAATATTTTGTGACGGCTCTTTTATATCGCAAGTTTTACAATGAATACAATTTTGAGAATTAATCACAAATTTCTCAACATCATTTTCTCTTTGAACCTCATAAACTCCAACTGGGCAGTATCTTTGCGCAGGCTCATCGTATTTACCTAAAGTATATTTTATTGGTAAATCTTTATCTTTAAGTTGAAGATGTACTGGCTGATTTTCAGCATGATTAGTTCCTGTTAGATAAACTGAACTAGTTTTATCAAATGTAATGACATTATCTGGTTTTGGATAATCTATTTTTGGCATTTCACTTGCTGGTTTTAAAGTTTCGTGATCAGCATGTTTGTGTTTTAGTGTAAATGGCAATCTTCCTTTAAATAAAATTTGATCAATCCCTGTAAATATTATTCCAAGAATTAAACCCCAGCTAAAGCTAGGTTTAACATTTCTAGCCTCATATAACTCTTTATAAACCCAACTTTTTTTAAATTTATCCTCATAAATAGATAATTCTTTGCTAGATTTTATGTGATCAATAATAGTTTCTGCTGCAATCATTCCACTTTTCATTGCAGTATGTGATCCTTTAATTTTTGGCATGTTTAATGTACCAGCATCACAACCAACTAATAACGCACCTGGCATAAACATCTTGGGTAGACTTTGAAAACCTCCTTCTATAAGTGCTCTTGCTCCAAATGATATTCTTTTGCCACCTTCTAATATTGATTTGATCGCAGGATGAGTTTTAAATTTTTGAAATTCATCAAATGGTGAAAGATGAGGATTTTTATAATCAAGACCGATGACATATCCTAAAAAAATTTGTTTATTTTCCGCATGATAAACAAAACTTCCCCCGTATGTGCTATTATCTAATGGCCAGCCTGCTGTATGCATCACTAGACCTTCGTCATGATTTTCTTCTTTTAATTCCCAAATTTCTTTAAACCCAATTCCATACTGTTGTGGATCTTTTCCTTTATCTAAATCAAATTTTTTGATTAATTCTTTTCCTAAATGTCCTCTACACCCTTCAGCAAAAACTGTAACTTTTGCATGAAGTTCCATTCCTGGTTCATAACCGTCTTTTTTATTTCCTTCTTTATCTAAACCCATATCTTGAGTTGCAACACCCTTAACAGAACCATCGTCATTATATAAAACTTCACTTGCAGGAAAACCGGGGAATATTTCAACTCCAATACTTTCAGCTTGCTCTGCTAACCATCTACATAAATTAGCAAGACTAATAATATAATTGTTATGATTTTGTTGCACTTTAGGTAACAACCAAGTTGGCCAACTTATTTTTTTTGTCTTACCTAGAAATAGAAACTTTTCTTTATTAACTTTAGTTTTAATTGGTGGATTAAGATCTTTCCAATTTGGCAATAGTTCATCTAAGGCTCGTGTTTCAAACACGTTCCCGGATAAAATATGTGCACCTATTTCAGATGCTTTTTCTAAAAGGCAGACATTAATATCTGGATTTAACTGCTTTAATTTTATTGCAGTTGAAAGTCCCGATGGCCCGCCACCTACGATTACAACATCGTATTCCATCACTTCTCTGGACATACTAATTTCTTACAGTATTTGTTATTTTTGTATAGTGTTTAATTTGTTCAGTTCCTCTAAGAATTGAGGAAGTGCTTCGAATAAATCAGCTTCCAGGCCGTAATCTGCGACACTAAAAATAGGTGCTTCACCATCTTTATTTATAGCAACAATAACTTTGCTTTCTTTCATTCCTGCTAAATGTTGAATGGCTCCAGAAATTCCAACTGCTATATATAAATCAGGCACAACAACTTTTCCTGTTTGTCCCACTTGATGTTCGTTTGTGATATATCCGGCATCAACTGCAGCTCTTGAAGCTCCAATTGCTGCGTTTAATTTGTCCGCTACATCAGTTATTAGTTTAAAATTTTCACCACTTTGTAAGCCTCTACCACCTGAAATTACTATTCTGGCTGTGCCTAATTCAGGTCTATCTGATTTGATTTCTTCTCTATTTATAAATTTTGTATTTTCACTTTGATCTGCAGCATCTATTTTTTCTATTTCGGCAGATCCACCCGTTGTCTCTGCTGCTTCAAATGATGTTGGTCTAATAGTCACACATTTTTTTTC
Source organism: Candidatus Pelagibacter sp. (assembly GCA_045566995.1). GTDB lineage: Bacteria > Pseudomonadota > Alphaproteobacteria > Pelagibacterales > Pelagibacteraceae > Pelagibacter. The sequence goes on along the minus strand of JBJLDU010000006.1, from coordinate 80,675 downwards.
ATCATTACTTTTAACTGTAGCAAATGCATTTCCTGCATAAATTGGTCTTAAAAAGGTATCAGGAGATATAACTTTTATAATATCACTTACTTGCGAAATATCCAATAATGCTGCAACTCTTGGCATAAGGTTTTTTCCAAATGTATTTGCTGAGCAAATAATATGTGAATATTTATCAGCGTTTTTTAAAATTGCTGCAGTATAATTTTCAGCAATATAATTTTCATAAATTTCATGATCTATATGCAGAACTTTTTTTACTAAAGGAACTTCAGATAAAGATTTTGCAACATCATCTGCCTTACTTCCAATTAACAATACATGAAGATCTTGATCTATTTGTGATGCAGCTGTAATTGCATTCAATGTAAATGGTTTTACTTCTTTGTTGTTATGCTCTGCTATTAATAAAACTGACATTAAATTACCTTTGCCTCATTTTTTAATTTTTGTACTAATTCCTCAACACTCGCAACTTTAATACCCGCTTTTCTTTTTGGCGGTTCTTCAATTTTAATATGTTCTATTCTAGGGTTTGTATCAACTCCTAGATCTGACGCATTAATCTGTTCAATAGGTTTTTTCTTAGCCTTCATAATATTTGGCAGTGACGCATATCTTGGCTCATTTAATCTTAAATCACATGTAACAATAGCTGGTGTATTGACTTCAATAGTTTCTAAACCTTCATCCACTTCTCTAGTAACTTGTAATGATTTATCATTTACTTCTATTTTTGAAGCAAAAGTTGCTTGTGGCCAATTTAAATGTGCTGCTAACATTTGTCCCGTTTGATTACAGTCATCATCAATTGCTTGTTTACCCATAAAAACCAAGTCTGGATTTTCTTTTTCAACAATTTTTTTTAAAATTTTAGAAACAGCAAGTGGTTCAATGGTGCCATCAACCTTTACATGAATTCCTCTATCCGCTCCTACCGCTAAAGCTTTTCTGACTGTTTCTTGAGCTTTCTCTTCACCAACAGTAACAGCTATTATTTCTGTTGCTTTGCCTGCCTCTTTAATTTTTACAGCTTCTTCAATAGCATTGTCATCTGGTGGGTTTGTTGACATTTTAACGTTATCAGTAACAACTCCACTACCGTCCTCTTTAACTCTAATTTGAACGTTATAATCAATAACTCTTTTTACAGCGACTAAAATTTTCATTAAGCTCTCAATAATTTATTTTCTGCATCGTAAGGACTTTCTTCTAAAATTGTTGCCTCATGCATTTTACCAAGTATATCAATCCTTAGTTTTTGTCCAACATTTGCTAACTCAGGTTTAACCATTCCTAGTGCGATAGATTTTCCTAGTCTAAATCCAAAGTCACCGCCAGTTGCACGTCCCACAACACTACCATTTTCATAAATTGGGTTGTTTCCTAACACATCCGCATCACTAGTTTCATGAACCTCTAAAGTAACAAGCTTATTATCAAAGCCTTTTTCTCTCCATTTATTTAAAGCATCTAGTCCAATAAAACTTCCTTTGTTTGGATGAATAAATCTATCCAATCCACTTTCGTAAGGCGAATATTCAATTGATAATTCAGTTCCAACTAGTTTATAAGATTTTTCAACTCTTAAACTGTTCATAGCTCTAATTCCATAAGGCTTTAGACCTAAATCTTGACCTGCATCCATAAGTTTATCAAAAATATGATTTTGATATTCAATAGGATGGTGAAGTTCCCATCCTAGCTCTCCAACAAAATTGACTCTCATAGCATTAACGGGTGCAAAGCCAACATCAACTTGTTTTGCGCTTAACCATTTAAAATTTTCATTTGAAAAATCATCATTTGATACCCTTTGCATTAATTCTCTTGCTTTCGGTCCCGATACCACAAGAACACCTTTACTATTTGTTAAGTTCTCAAATTGAACTGATCCATCTTTTGGCATCCAGCCAAAGATCCAATCGTGATCCAATCTTTGATAGGCACCAGCAGATACAAGATAAAAACTATTTTCCGACTCTCTCATTATTGTAAATTCTGAGTGAACGCCTCCTTTTGTATTCAATGCATGACATAAATTAATTCTACCAACTTTTTTTGGTAATTTATTAGCTACTAACTTATCTAAAAATTCTTCAGCTCCAGGTCCTTTAATTCTACATTTAGCAAAAGCAGTCATATCTAGTAGACCAACATTTTCTTTTACATTTTTGCACTCTTTTTCAACTGCCTTAAACCAATTAGATCTTCTAAATGACCAATCATCCTTTTGCTCCATACCATCAGTTGCAAAAAAGTTTGGTCTTTCCCATCCAAACTTTTGACCAAAAACTGCACCAAGATTTTTCATTCTGTCATAACACGGTGCTGTTCTTAAAGGTCTTGCGGCTGGTCTTTCTTCGTCTGGAAAATGGGTTATAAATACATGACTGTAAGCTTCTTCATTCTTTTCTTTAAGATATGATTTTGAGCAATAATCTCCATATCTTCTTGGTTCTACACCAAGCATGTCTATTGTAGGTTCTCCATCAACAATCCATTCAGCTAGTTGCCATCCAGCTCCACCAGCTGCAGTAATACCAAAACTATGACCTTCATTAATCCAAAAGTTTTTTAATCCCCATGCTGGACCAACTATCGGATTTCCGTCTGGAGTATAGCAAATAGCACCGTTATAAACTTTTTTAACACCTACTTCTCCAAATGCTGGAACTCTATGAATGGCTCCTTCAATATGAGGAGCAAGTCTATCTAGATCTTCTTGAAAAAGTTCATACTCAGATTCCTTTGAAGGACCATTAACGTAACAGGCAGGAGCACCATCTTCATATGGTCCTAAAATCAAACCACCTGCTTCCTCTCTCATGTACCATCTACTGTCGCTATCTCTTAAAACTCCCATTTCAGGAAGACCTTCTTTTTTTCTTTTTTGAATTTCTGGGTGTGGTTCTGTTACAATATATTGATGTTCAACTGGTATTACTGGAATATCTAAGCCAACCATCTTACCAGTTTGTCTAGCAAAGTTTCCTGAACATGAAATTACGTGTTCACACTCTATAGATCCTTTATCTGTTTCAACAACCCATCCATCCTTATTCTGTTTCATTGCAAGAACTGTTGTGTTTCTGTAAATCTCAGCACCTCTATTTCTTGCGCCAGTAGCTAATGCTTGTGTTAAATCAGCTGGTTGAATATATCCATCTTCAGGATGTTGAATTGCTCCTATTAAATCATCAGTATGACACAAAGGCCAAATTTCTTTTACTTGATCTGGAGTTAAAAATTTTACATCTACGCCAATAGTTTGTGCAACACCAGCGTACTGATGGTACTCATCCATTCTATCCTTATTGTTTGCTAATCTAATGTTTGACACAACACTAAATCCAACATTCTTTCCTGTTTCTTCCTCTAAGCTTTTATAAAGGTTAACAGCATATTTATGTAATTGGCCAACCGAGTAGCTCATATTAAATAATGGAAGTAATCCAGCTGCATGCCAAGTAGAGCCTGAAGTTAATTCTTTTCTTTCTATCAAAACAACATCAGACCAGCCTTTTTTAGCTAAATGATACAGAGCGCTAACACCAACTACTCCGCCACCAACTACTACAACTTTTGCTTTTGATTTCATCATGCGATTTTTACTAAATTTTTCTTATAAACTAAACATAATTCTAATAGTCATAATCATCATCGTCGTCATCTCTCCAACCCATTTGGTACATTAAATATGCGGCAGTTATTACACTCACTACTCCTGCAGCCATACCAAAATTTACTCCCATAGTTTGCCCAAAATAATACCATCCTATCTGAGTGGCCCCAATTGGTGGGATGCAAAGTATTGCCATTAGTATTGCAATTCGTACTGGAAAACTTGGTTTTTTCATTAAATAGAAGAGCCCATTGGCATTGGTTGAGATACAGCGGTGGTTAGCCAACAATTTTTTAAAAATCCATCAATTTCATATTTTTCAACTTGCCATTTGAATTTGTAATACTTTTTATCTTTGTCCATAATGGTCACTTCAAATGTTGAAACACCTTTTGATTTATAAACTTCTACAATTTCATAATTCTCATGATTTAAAAGCATCGAATAAGAATCGGTTTTAATCATGTTTTTAAATCTCTCAATAGGTCCTGTAACTCTTTGATTGTTTGGGTGAGCAAAAAACCAGGTTTGGATTATACCGCTGTCTTTTTCAGGACTATCGTTCTTCATTAGAGCATTGAGCTGTATCTCAATAACTTCTTTTGGCTTTATTTCTGGATTTGGTTTCCTTATCTCGGCATATAATTCATTAAATGAAAAAATAAATAAAAAGAAGATACTATAAATTGCTGGCTGTATTCTTAACATCTTCCAAAAATTCAATTCTTTTTTCATATGAGACAAATGGTACAGCAAAATATCGTTTATAGGTAATGTCATAAATACCACACTTATTAAAAATACCTTTTTTAATTCTTCTAAGGGGTAAATTTAAAAAAAAATCTGAAATTGAAAATCTTGGAGAGCCATATGTGCAGAAAATAATAGCTTTTTTACTTTTAAGTTTTCCTACAGCATAACCATGATTACCAATAAGTTTCTTAAAAGAAAAAGCCCAAGGTGGAGCTAATACTTTATCTATCCATCCCTCTAATATAGCTGGCATTCTATAATTCCAAATAGGTGCTACAAGGACAATTAAATCAGTTTCATCTATTTTTTTTCTGTGATCTAAAACTACTTCGTCAGCTTTTTCGCCAGCATATACCGGGTTAAACTTTTCTTTATACAAGTCTATACATTCTACTGAATGACCTTTTTCTTCTGCTGATTTTATAAAAGCATCCTTGATTGCTGAATTGAAAGATTTTTCATTATAATGACCATAAACCAAAAAGACTTTTTTCATTAATCTTTTAGAACTGGAAAAACTGGATTAGATTTTTGAAAAAGTTTTTGATATTCCTGCTTTATGCATCTGTTAGAAATGAATTCAATTTTTTCATTGTCTGCGATTGCCTGAGCCTCATCACTATGAATTCCATATTGTAACCATAATACTTTTGTTCCTTTTTTAATTGCTTCTTTTGCAATGCCCTCTGCCTCATTTGAGGGTCTAAAAACGTCAACTATATCGATCTCTTCTTTGACTTTATCTAAGCTTTCAACCATTGGCTCGCCATTTACAACTTCACCAACTGCAAAAGGGTTTATTGGTATAACTTTATAACCAAAATTTTGCATATACTTCATGACTACATTTGCTGGTTTTCTTTTAAGATTTTTTTTATCTTCACCTTTTTTCTCAGAGCTAACACCAATCATTGCAATGACTTTTGATTTTCTTAAAATGGATTTGATTTGATCGTCGTTCATAATTTAATTTTAAAATAATTATTATTTATTTTTCCAGTTTGGTTTTCTTTTTTGTAAGAAAGCCGATATTCCTTCTTTTGCATCTTGTGAAGCCATATTTAAAGTCATCATTTTACTAGTAAACTTGTATGCATCTCCTAATGGCATTTCTAATTGTTTATAGAAGGCTTGCTTACCAATTTTAATTGTCAAATTTGATTTTGAAGAAATGGTTTTTGCAATTTTTAAAACTTCTGAATTAAGTTTTTTACTTGAATAACAATCATTTATTAAACCAATATCTTTTGCATATTTAGCATTTATTGGTTCTCCAGTTAAAAGCATTTTCATCATTATTTTTCTAGTCACTTTTCTACTAACTGCAACCATTGGTGTACTACAAAACAAACCGATATTTACACCAGGTGTTGCAAATGTTGCTGTTGTTGTGCTGTAAGCCAAATCGCAACTAGCAGCTAATTGGCATCCTGCTGCATAAGCTGCACCATGCACTTTTGCTATGACAGGTTTTTTACCCTCTACGATTTTCATCATTAATTTTGAGCACAAGTTAAATAATTTTAAATGATTTGATCTATTTTTTATTCCACTAACTTCTTTTAAATTATGTCCTGCACTGAAACCTTTGCCTGCTCCTTCTAAAATTATAACTCTAGTACTATTTTCTTTATCAAGTTTAATAAAAGTTTTTAAAAGATCTCTTAATGTCTTAAATGATAATGAATTGTATGTTTTTGGATCATTAATTATTACATTAGTTATGCCATTACCTAATTTTTTGATCTTAACATTCATTATAAATTTATTTTTCCTATTTTAGCTTGCCGTCTTCTCTCATTTTAGCTCTTATTTTGGTAGCTGAAATTTTTTGTATTTCCTCAGATAAGACAATTTCTTCAATTTTATACCCTACGCCCCTTCCATAGCATATGTTTGTTATATTTGGGACCATCATTACTTTAAATCTACCTTCAAATTCTGGATTTAATTTATCTTCTATATTTTTTTTTACTGTTTCAAAATCAAAAGGGTTATCATCAACTCCCTGAACATCTCTAATTTGAATAGAAACTTGGCCAGTTTTTTTAATAATTTCTTTAAATAAAGTATAGTGACCCTCGTGGAAAGGTTGCCATCTTCCAAGCATCTGTGCAGTTGGTTTTTTATTATCCCATTGATAACTCATTAAACTATCTCCTTTAAAATTTTTTCAGCCCAGACACTAGCATCTTGGGACGTTACATGAAAATCATATTTTTCAGGTTTAATAAACATTTGATTTGTGTCTTCAAATCTTCCTTCTTTAATTGTATCTACCCAAATTGTATAATCTGCTGGAAACAAGTTTCTTGCTTCAGGTGTAGGACAAATAAAATCAGCAACAACAAAATTACCTTCACTTTTTAATTTCAATGCAAAATCTGCCATTCTTTTTGCTTGTCTTTTTCTTCCTTCTTCTGAGAAATCCCAATCATCTGCAGCTTTTCTAACTTTATCTGCATTCAATCTTTTTGCATTAAGCTTTGGAGCCAGTTGTTCAGCTAAGGTCGTTTTGCCTGCTCCTGGCAGACCCATTATTAAAATTATTTTCATTTAGAAATTTATAGCATTTGAATACCTACACCAGTCTTTGGATAGGTATAAAGATTATAATTTGCACAAAGTTCATCACCTGGTTTTAGATCTTTTATTGATACCATAAAGAAGTATTTAGCATCAGGTTTCTCTAATAAATTGTAATACATGTTTTCTAAATTATCATCGTTATCGTTAAATTTTTTTGCTTTAACGGTTGGATCAATTGGATCACCAAATTTTAAAGTCGGTAAAACATTTGATACTAGTCTTTGAATTGTTGGACTATCCGAGTGATTATAAAAACCACCTAGCGGAGTTCTAATATATTTATTTTCGAATTGTTCATCTCTAATGTGCGTAATACCAATAAATGTATTTGCTTTTATTTCTTTTGTTGCAAATAAACCAAGACCTTCAATTGGAGAATGTTTAATCGTAAGCTCATCTGGTAATGGTCTATACATAAATATTTACTTTCTACACAAGATTGGTTGATACCCACTTGTGAAATTGATGAGTGGGATTATCCATATCAGGAGAAAAATTTCCACCATTATATGCATTGGAATTGCGGCCTATTTGCATTCTTTGAATTATATCTACATCTTCTTTTTGAATGTCCTCCCACAATTTATGGTTTTGTTTTCTTAATGACCTAAATTTTTCAGATTTAGCAGCTTTTTCTCCGACATAATATATCTCCATATGTTCTAAAGTATTTTCATGATCAATTGGCTCTAGCCAATATGCATAATAATGATCTTTATGAATGCCTAACATAACATTAGGAAATAGAGCAACATACTCTGCAACATTCTCTTTATTTTTTGGCCAATTAGGAAAGCTTGGAAATTTTTCCTTACCTTTAAATTTAGGATTGTAATTTGTTGTTCCTTGCCCTGCAAATCGATTAGGTAAACCTTGAATGTGATAGTGATCATCTATTTTGGAATATTCATTTAATTTAGGATGTACCCATGGCAAATGATAACTCTCACAGTAATTCTCAATTGCAAATTTCCAATTACATTTCGCTTTTAATTTGAAGTATCCAAAATTATTAGCATGATTTATTAGCTCTCTATCTTTAGTGATCCAAAATTTAGACCATCTTTCGTCTAAAGGTTTGATATATTCTTTAAAAGGGATTTGATTGTTGCTAATATTTACAATTATTAAATCAAGCCACACATAAGATTTTATTTCTTTAAGATTACTTTTTGATTTATCAAATTTTGAGCTTTGATGTTTGTTCATGCCACCAATATGAGGAGTTGCTACTAATTCTCCATCCGCTGTATAAGACCAGGAATGGTAAGGGCATCTGATTACATTTCTGATGTTGCCAGGTTTATCTACAAGTTTTACACCTCTATGACTACATACATTATGAAAAACTTTTATTTTATTTTTTTTGTTTCTAATTATAAGCAACGGTAGACCTAGGAGATCAAATGGCTTTACATCTCCTGATTTTGGCAATGAACTGGCTGTACCAATTACTGTCCATTTATCTTCAAAAAGTTTTTTTCTTTCTATTAAAGTATATTCTTTATTTGTGTAACACTCATTTGGTAGACCATGAGCTTTGCTAATGGTTTTCTTAACAACTTCTAATTTCTTCTTTTCTATAATCTTATAAATTTCTGACATTATTTTGTCACTTCATATAGACCCAACCAAGCATTTACATCTTTGCTTGCTATATATTCTGACTTAAAAAATTCTAATTCTTTCCACTTTTTTTCTTCAGTTAATTTTTGAATTTTTTTATCAAAACCATACTCTTCATGAATGCCCTCATTTATTGTAAAACAAATAAGACCTTTATTTTTTGTAATCCGTATAAATTCATCAAGAGCTGGTGGTTTCACATGACCGAAGGTAAACGTTCCAACACACATTAATGCGTCGTAATCATTATCTTTTTCATTGATTGGTTTATTTAAATCAACTTTGTCTAATTTTTTATAAAGATTATTTGGAACTAAATCTAAAAGTTTTTGAGATAAATCAGCACCATAAAAGTCAGAAAAACCATACTTTTTTAACTCTAAACCAACTAAGCCTGTTCCACATCCAGCATCATAAATTTTTATATTTTTTCCTTTTTGGTATTTTGCAAATACCTCTGAAGTTTCTTTTGGACCTGTATAGTTCCAATCAACCATGTCTTTGTCATATTTATTATTTAGTCCCCACTCATCGTAGAATTCCATAACCTCTTTTGTTTCTTTAAGTTTGTAAATGGGTACTTTGTTGCCAACATCTTTCTGAGCCATAAAATTTAATATTTTTTAAACAATTTATTTATAAATATGCAGGTATAAAGACAATTTTCACACAACTGTGAGTTGAAAGCAGTTTGCAATTTATCTCTCTATATGTTCTGATGAATTATAATTAATTAATTAGGAGATAATAATGAAATTAAAAAGAATATTACTTTCTGCATTATTTGTTTTAGGAGTTACATCGTACGGTAACGTTGCTAATGCAAAGTGTGGAGACATTAGTATAGCTAATATGAACTGGGCTTCTGCAAACTTTATGGCTGAAGTTGATAAAATCATATTAGAAGAAGGATATGGATGTACTGTTGAATTGGTGCCAGGTGCAACTCAGCCAACTTTTGCATCTATGCAAGAAAAAGGTGAGCCAGATGTTGCTCCTGAGTTTTGGGCAAATGCAGCAAAAGTGCAGTTAGAAGCTGCTGTAGCTGAAGGAAAGCTTCACTCAATTAATAAAGCACCAATTACAGGTTTAGGTGAAGGTTGGTGGGTATTGCCAGCAACTTTAGAGAAGCATCCAGAACTTACAACTGCAGATGCAATTTTAGAAAGACCTGATCTATTTCCACACCCAGAAGATCCATCAAAAGGTGGATTTCATATATGTCCTCCAGGATGGAACTGTGAACTAAGTAACAGAAATCATTTTAGAGCTTGGGGTATGGAAGCAAAAGGTTGGGCTATAGTAGAAACTGGATCAGCAGCAGGTCTTGATGGTTCAATTGCTAAAGCTGCTGAAAGAGGTGAAAACTGGTTTGGTTACTACTGGTCTCCAACAGCTATTATTGGAAAATACAATATGCAAGCTGTAGATATGGGTGAGTACGCTGGTAAAGATAACTGGGATAACTGTTTATCAAAACCAGAGCAAGAATGTGCTAATCCTTTGAAATCTTCATGGGTTAAATCTGAAGTTTATAGTGTTGCAACTGACAACTACAAAAAAACTGCTGGAAAAGAAGGTATGAGTTATCTTGAAAAAAGAACTTACCCAGGTCCAGTTATGAATGGTATGTTAGTTTGGATGGGTGAAAACCAAGCTGAAGGTGCAGATGCTGCAATTGAATTCTTGAAATCACATGAGGACGTTTGGACTAAGTGGGTATCAAGCTCAGCTGCAAAAAAAATCAAAAAAGCACTATAATTAGTGTAAATATTACTGAACCCGTTATAAACGGGTTCAGTTAAAAAAATGGATTTCTTAAACTCGATACCTGTAATGGATAGAACAGCTCTTAGAGAGCTGAAAAAGGGAATTGATTTAAGTTTTAAAGAATTTTCAAGAGCATATGGAGATGGAATAGAAAGTTTTTTTGATCCACTGCTCTATTTTTTAATTTGGTTAGAAAAGTTATTAGTAAACAGTCCTTGGCCTTTAGTCATAGGGGCATTTGCATTATTAGCTTGGATTGGTTCAAGAAGTTTTAAATTAGTTATAGGAACAATAGTTTGCTTCATTGTAATTGGTTACTTTGGAATGTGGAAAAATTGCATGGCAACAGTTGCTATTATTTCTGTTTCTACACTAGTTTGTATTGTTGTTGGGATACCAATCGGAGTATTAATGTCAAAATCAAGAAGAGCAGAAAAAACTATTCTACCCGTATTGGACATGATGCAAACAATACCAAGTTTTGTTTATCTTATTCCAATAATTATGCTTTTAGGTATAGGAAAAGTGCCTGGACTATTAGCAGTATGTATATATGCCCTACCACCAGTTGTTAGATTGACAAACCTTGGAATAAGGGAAGTGGATAAAGAAACACTAGAGGCAAGCGAGGCATTTGGTGCAACTCCAATGCAAAAACTAAAATCTGTACAAATTCCTTTGTCCTTACCCACAATATTTGCTGGAATTAACCAAACAATTATGATGGCTTTGGCAATGGTGGTAATAGCATCGATGATCGGGGTAAAAGGTCTTGGAGTACCTATTTTACAAGCTATTTCAAATCAGTATTTAGCGCTTGGAATGATGAACGGTCTAGCAATTGTAGCTTTAGCAATTATCTTTGACAGGGTTACTCAGAAGTATGGTGAGAGAATTCAAAAGCACAGAGGTCAGAAAAAATAGCCCTGACATTTTAGCTTACGATTTTTCTAGACAGACATTTTAAAATAAATAATTATCCAATAATGAATTTTTCATTAGAAATTGGACCTCACACAGATCTTGATACTTTACCTGAAGTTAAAGATGTTTACGTGACTATGCTACCTGGAGGAGATTATAAAGAGACTGCAGATAAGTCTGGTGATTTGGTTAAAAAAGGTTTTAATCCAGTACCTCACTTCCCAGCTAGATCAATAAATAATGAAGAAGAACTTAAAGACTACATCTCGAGATGTAAAGATTTAGGCGTAAAACAGATATTGGCTATAGGTGGAAGTAGAGACCCAGTTGGAAAATTTGACAGCTCGTATCAAATATTAGAGACAGGATTATTTGATGGAATTAAGATTGGAATTGCTGGACATCCAGAGGGTAGTCCTGATATATCCGATTCAGAATTAGAAAAAGCAATGATAGATAAAAAGCCTTATGCTGATTATATAGTAACCCAATGGTTATTAGACTCTCAGCCTATCGTTGATTTCATTTCTAAGCAAACGATACCAGTTCATGTTGGAATAACTGGGCCCATGAAAATTTCAAGCTTGATAAAGTTTGCAAATATTGTTGGTGCAAAAAATTCCATTAATTTTCTTAAATCTAATTTTAGTAAGGCATTAGATTTATTGAAACCTAAAGACCCTAATGATCTAATTGGGAAAGTTAAATCGCATACTGATTATTTTCACATTTATACATTCGGCGGCTTGAAGGAAACAAACAAGTGGTTGAAGGAGAATAACTATGTCTAATGAATTTGACTATAGTAAACTAAGACACGTAACATCAGTAGATCAATCTGATAGAAAAGTGCCTTATAATTTAAGACAAAGCGGACCAACAAAAGTTGAAATGTTAATTTCAACACGTGTAAGAAAATCACCCTACTGGCATTTATCAATGAAAGCAGGTTGTTGGAGAGCAACTGTATATAATCGTATTTATCATCCAAGAGGATATGTAAAACCAGAAGATGGTGGTGCAATGGTTGAGTATGATGCAATCGTTAATCATGTAACAATGTGGAACGTAGCTGTTGAAAGACAAATTAGAGTAAAGGGTCCAGATGCAGAAAAATTTGTAGACTATGTAATTACAAGAGATGCTACAAAAATTTCTCCAATGAGAGCAAGATATGTGATTCTTTGTAATGCATATGGTGGAGTATTAAATGATCCTATTCTCTTAAGAATATCTAAAGATGAGTTTTGGTTCAGTTTATCTGATAGTGATATAGGTCTTTATTTACAAGGCGTAAACGCTGACGAGAGATTTAATGTAGAGATTGATGAAATAGATGTAAGTCCTGTTCAGATACAAGGACCAAAATCTAAAGCATTAATGAAGGATTTATGTGGAGATCAAGTAGATTTTGACAATATGCCATTCTACGGTTTAGCAGAAGCTAAAATCGGTGGAAGAAGTTGTGTAATATCTCAATCAGGATTTTCAGGTGAAGCTGGTTACGAAATTTATTTAAGAGAATGTACTTTATATGCTGAGGATATGTGGAATGCAGTTCTTGAAGCAGGGAAAAAACATAGCCTAATGGTTATTGCGCCTGCGCACCATAGAAGAATTCAAGCTGGAATTCTTTCTTGGGGTCAAGATATGGACAATCAACATAATCCTTTTCAATGTAACTTAGGTTATCAAGTTTCGTTATCTGGTAAAGGAGAATGGGATAAGAAGTCAGACTATGTAGGTAAGAAAGCTCTTGAAAAAATGAAAGCTGATTTAAAAGCAGGTCATAAACCATACAAACTTCAATTAGTTGGTCTAGAATTAGGTGGAAAACCAATTGAAGAGTATGCGCCTGATTTTTGGTTGATTTCTGATGAAGGTGGTGGAGAACCTATAGGTTTTGTTACTTCCCCTTGGTATCACCCTGAAAAAAAACAAAATATAGCCATGGGTTATGTTCCGTTTGATGGAACATTAAACGCTAATGGGTTTCCAAAAGGAAAAGTCGGAACTAAGTTTAAGGTACACTTACCTGAAAAATATTCTGAAACACCAGGCAAACCTGTTGATGCTGTAGTGGTAGATATACCATTTAAAGAATCTTACAACGCTAATACAAGAGAAGTTGTAAAAGGTTAAATAATTGAGGGGAGGAGTTTAGCTCCTCCCTAATTATAATGTTCGCACAATTTCTAGAAATTTTTTTTAAATCACTAAAATTAGATAAAAGCTTATACAGAGACAATAAATACTTTGGTGAGGCTGCAATCTATTTTGCTGGTCTTGTCATGATACTTGATGGCGTTGCAGGGGCAGTAGCGGCAAATTCAATTGTAAGAACCTCTATTGGTATCTCTGGTTTGACAGCTCTTTTAACATGGTTTGTTTGGGCTATTTTTATTTTTGTAATTGGAGTAAAAATTTTTCCAGATAAAGGGAGTAAGGTTCCTTTTAAAAAGATTTTAATAGCTGTGGGATATGCTCATGCACCAGGTTTAATTAGATTTTTTGCAGTAACACCTGACTTAGTTCTGCCAATTATTTTCCTTACTCAATTTTGGATTTTTGCATCTCTTATAATTTCAACCAAACAAATTTTGAATTTAAAATCTAATTTGAAGTCGTTTGGAATAGTATTTTTATCTTTTCTAATAATAGCTTTTCTATCTATAACATTCATAATTAATAGAATGAATTCAATTCCAATTAGTAATATCAGCTAAAAAGGGAAAACAGTTTTAGATGTTCTGCAGGATTTACATATTTTAAAGCCAGTCAGGAATAAATTTTGAGTTACACTTTCATCTTCTTTTTTACACTCTTCACAAATATCATTTAAATCTGTTTCTAAATTCTTATTTAATTCTGCATCATATTCTTTAGTCATTATCTGTTAATCCAGCTCCTGCGGTTCGTTCCCTCGATTTATCACTTTCATCAACATAAGTTTTTAGCGATAAATTATAAATTTCAGACCAGTCATCTTCAGTAAAACTGTTTTTATTATCTAAAAATTTTAAATTTATTTTATCTGATTTTTCCAATACGTCTCCGGTTAGATAGTTTGAATAAATAGACTCGTTAAAATTAAATAAAAATTCTTTATCATCCATCTTTAAAAAAATTCTCTTACCAATAGTTTCTGAAGTTCTGCTTACAAATGATAAAAATATAAGTGGAAAAGCAATCTTATTTATTTCAATTTCATTGAATTTAGATATTGATGAAGATTGGTCAAAAAAATTTAATCCAGATAATATAGGACAATAAAAAGTCTTTGGAGTATTTGAGGCCGATATTTCATCTATATTTTCAAAATTACTGATTTTATAAATCTTGTAGTATTGGTTTAAATTTTTAAGACCTGGTAGTCCAAACATTTCTAGTAATCGAATATTTTTTCCAACCTCCTCTGATATTCCCCAAGAAAAACCAATAGCTTTAGATGCTTTTTTTGTAGTTACTTCTATTTCACTAAAGCTTCTCATTTATTTATGATTTATAAATCCATTTATCATCAAAATTATCTAATTCGGAAGGTAATGGAGCTCCTTGGAACATGCAAATACGTAACCATTTATCTGATCTAGGATCAAACTTTATAGCCCCAAAAAATGATAATTTTAATCTTAACATATCAATTGGAACTAGTTTTGATCCAATTGTATTGTCTTGGATTTCTGAATAAGGAAACTTTTCAGCAATAAATGCTCTTCTAACAACGTGTCTTAAATGATTATTATCTTTTAGAAATTTTCCAATTTTAGAACTATTTTTTTTGGTAAATACAGCCTCGTAAAGTTTATTAATGTCTCTTGCTATTGCTAATGGCTGTTCCAAGTCAGATCCTTCATCAATATATCTATCCCCTATTCTAGGCTCTTCTTTATTTTTTGATATAAACCAAAAGTTTTGGTTATTTTCACCTTTTGAAAAATCAATTTTTAATATTTCTGAATATTTATTTTCTAATATGTTTCTTAAATCCTCTATGGTTCTATCAACAGGAATATTAAAATATTCTTCTTCATCCGAGCTCATTTGTGAAATTAATGGATTAACTATGTCATCGTAGGGTTCCATCATCATTGACACGATATATTCTATACACTCATCATTTAGATTTTCCTCTGACCAGTTGTAAATTTGATTAAATTGATATGAATTTTGAAATTTAAAATCTTCTTTCATAAATTTTATAAACTTTTTTAAATCTTCAATTAAACCTTTGATTTTTTCTTTTTGAAATTCACTATCCGTGTGCCAACTGGTTATATTCTTTAAAGATTTAATTAGGCAATTATAAAAAATATCAATCTCATTTTTTGAAACTTGTTCTATTTCTCTTATTTGTTTCAAGGCAGTTTCTCTTGCATGTATCCAATTATTCAACAAAGTAGGATGATTAACAATAAAAGGAGCCATACCAAGCCCAGTAGAATTTCCTATTCCTAAGTTCCTGCTAATTGCAGGATCTAGTTCTACTGCTAATTTTGGATTTTTATTTTTTGCAATATGATTAACCTGATCAAAGGTGAATTGTCTAACGAGATAAACTAGCATCATTTCTAATCTAAAAGGTCCTCTGATCTCCTCCCTATTTTTAATTCTAAACCTGTCCGCTAAACCAAATTTTCCAGAGCCATAAACAGCCGTTGTTCTATATAAATAACCAACTTTAGATAAAATCTCTTTATTAGGTTGCTCTCCATTTGATAAACTGTCAACCACATGGTCAAAAACTCTTACTGACTTATTAGCTCTTGATAGTGTTAATTCCTTATACGAAAGTCTTCCCACCTCTTGTTTTGGAACATTATCGTTAAGTCTATCAATATCTTCTTTTGATGGAATTCCATCAAACAAAGTAAAAGCAGCATCCCACTTAGTGGCTATTACTCTATCTGATCTCTCGTCATCTTTGATTTCATTAGCAAAACAAATGAGAGAATATGTTCTTTTATCTTTTGTAAATGAATAAACTGCTCTCCCATGTCCTTTGTCATTTAGTTGAAATAAATCTCGGCTATATTTCCAATCTTTAAATTCAGATAAAAAAGATCTTAGAAATGATAATTTTGATTGATGAAAAGATCCCAATTTAGATAGTTTCATCAAAAATTTTGGATCTCTTAATCTTATTTCCATTAATTAATTCCTTTATAAAAATTAAACCAATTATTTCCTAAAATTCCTTCTACTTCTTCTTTATTAAAACCAACTTTTTTTAATCCAGTTTCTAAATTATCAAATCCTCTCGCATCCAGAAACCACTCCGGTTGTTTTGGAAATCCAGGTTTTTTTTTACTTCCCTCTCCATAATGTCTACTTTTAGACCAAGTTCCATTTCTCATCCATTCAACAACATTGTCAGGTTGGTTTAAACATAGGTCTGATCCAATACCAATATTGTTTACATCCATTATTTCTGCAGTTTTAGCAACCATTTCACAAAAATTTTCTAATTTACAATTTGTTCCATCTTTTAAATGATGAGAATATAATGATAAACCTAAGATACCTCCACTTTCTGAGAGTTTTCTTAGTAAAAAATCTGATTTATTTCTTAAAGCCTCATGCCAGAAAGAAGGATTAGCATGGGTTATTGCAATTGGTTTTTCACTAATTTCGATTGCATCTAAAGTGCTTTTTTCTGCTGAATGGGACATGTCTACAACTATTCCTACCCTATTCATCTCTTTAATTGCTTCTCTTCCAAAATTTGTGACACCAGAATCATTTTTTTCATAACATCCTGTGGCTAGAAGAGATTGATTGTTATAAGTAAGTTGCATAAATCTACAGCCAAGTTCATGAACTTTCTCTATTAAATTAATGTCATCTTCGATCGGTGAACAATTTTGAAAACCAAAAAAAATTGCCGTTTTATTCTCTGATTGAGCTTTTGTAATATCTTTGAATGTTTTACCTAAAAATATTAAGTCTGAATTTTCTTCAAAAAATCTATCCCACTCTTTTACTCTTTGTAAAAATTCATCATAATCTTCGTGATATACTAGAGTAACGTGTACTGCGTTTAATCCAGCTTCCCTATTGATGAGAAAAATATCTCTAGTCCAGTTGCAATATTGAAGATTATCAATTCGATAATTCATATTTAAAGACAATATAAGTATAATATAATTTGTCGACTAGTTTAAATTTAAAGAATGTGTTAATCTATATTAATTCAAATTCGTATCATGAAAAACAAAAAATATAGTCACAAGGTATCAATAGTTATGGGAAGTAATTCAGATTACTCAACAATGAAATTTTGTGAAAAAATTCTTAAATTGCTCAAAATAAATTATGAAACTAACATTGTTTCTGCTCACAGAACGCCGGAACGTATGTTTAAATATGCAAAATCTGCTGAAAATAATAACATTTCGGTAATAATTGCTGGAGCTGGTGGATCAGCCCATCTACCAGGAATGATTGCATCTCTAACAAGAATTCCAGTAATTGGAGTGCCAATAGAAAGTAAAAAGTTAAAAGGTTTGGACAGTTTGCTATCAATAGCTCAAATGCCAAAAGGCATACCAGTTGGAACTGTCGCAATAGGAACAGATGGAGCTATAAATGCAGCTTTATACGCAGCATCAATTATCTCTACTTTTGATGCGAGTGTTAAAAATAATCTGATCAAGTGGCGCTCTAAACAATCAAAATCTGTTAAAAAAAAACCAAAATAAATGAACCAACCAGTTTTAGGAATAATTGGAGGCGGTCAGCTAGGCAGTATGCTTTCCGAAGCTGCTAAAAAGATAGATATAAAAACTGTAGTTCTTAGTGATGATTCAGATGCACCTGCCAAAAATTTTGCTAATAAATTCATATATGGAAAATACGATGATATAAAAATTATAACAGAGTTTGTAGATAGTGTCGATTTAGTCACTTATGAATTTGAAAATATTCCTTTTGATATTTTAAATGAAATAAATAAATCAAAAAGTGTTTTGCCTAAACCAGAGATAAATAATTTAATCCAAAATAGATTAACTGAAAAAGATTTTTTAAATAATAATAATATTAGGACGACTAATTATGCTTTAATAAAAAATAAGGATGAAATAAAATATAATGAAAATCTTTTACCTGGATTGCTTAAAACCACTACTCTTGGATATGATGGAAAAGGTCAATTTAAATTAAATAGTTTAAGTGATATAAATGAAGACATTGATTTTACTAAAGAATATATTTTAGAAAAATTCATTAATCTAAAAAAAGAAATTTCAATTGTTATTTGTAGGTATGGAAATCAAAAATATGAGATATATGAACCAATAGAGAATGTACACGAAGATCAAATTTTGAAACATTCAAAAATTCCTGCAGAAATTTCAGATGCAATAAAGGTAAAATCTAAAGAATGGGCAAAGCAAATTGTCGAAGAACTAGATTATATTGGAACTCTCTGTGTGGAATTTTTTATTGATAAAAACGAAAATTTGTATGTAAATGAAATAGCTCCCAGAGTTCATAACTCTGGTCATCTAACGATTAATTCTCACAACATTAGTCAATTTGAAAATCATATTAGGGCAGTTTGTGGTTTAGAAAAAATTGAAACTAAAAAAATATATAATGCTCAAATGATTAATCTGATTGGTGATGATATTGTAATCCATAGAAATAAAACTTTTAAAGAGAATGAGTTTTTTTATGACTATTTAAAAAAACAAGTAAAAGCAAAAAGAAAAATGGGACATCTAACAATTATTGAAAAATAATTTATAACGGTTGAATTAGAGAAATATTATTATTTGTAGGCTTATTTACATCTTTTGAAATTTCATAAAACGATAGTTTTGATTTTTGGAAATGATTTAAATAATCTGATCCAGAAATCTCAATATTTAAATATTTATTAACATCGCTCTCATTTAAGATTACTGGCTGTCTATGATGAATCTCAGTTACATTTGGACTAGCTTCTTCTGTAATCATGCAAAATTGATCTTCTTCATAAATACCTGCAATATAAATTAATTTCTTATCCTCTCTTAAAAAGTAATAAGGGGTCTTCTCTTTTTCCACTCTCTTCCACTCATAAAACCCATCAGCTACAGCAACGCATCTTTGTAGTTTTATTAATTTTTTAAATGAAACCTTCTCGTCAATAGTTTCTAATCGTGCATTAATTAGTGGTTTAAAGTCTTTTTTTTTAGCCCAACCAGGTACAATCCCCCACTTCAAATTTTCGAGAGTATTTCCATTGTTGTATTTCTTAATTACTGGAAGTTTTTGGTAAGGGTGGGCATTATAATTTTCAGAGTCATCTACATTAATTGCAGTTTTAACCATTTTACTTGTTTTTGAAACTGCATTTGTAATGACATATCTACCGCACATATTTTTTCGTATTGGTTTAATTTATTTTTAGATTATATGTTCATGCTAATGATTAAATCAATAGAAAATAACTTTGACCATCCAAAGGTAAATCATCTTTTGATAAAGCACTTTATTGAATTAAGATCTGTTTCTTCTAAAGGTAGTACTCATGTTTTAGATATACCAGGACTTAAAGATCCAAGTATAAAATTTTGGAGTTTGTGGGATAATAATCATTTAATAGGGTGTGGGGCTTTAAAATTAATTAGAGAAAACCATGGAGAATTTAAATCAATAAGAGTATCTGATGATTTTAGATATAAAGGTATTGGTAATAAAATAATCTCACATTTAATAATTCAGGCAAAAAAATTAGGTATAAAAAAGTTAAGTATTGAAACAGGATCTGGAAATTTTTTTCTACCTGCTAGAAAACTTTTTGAACATTTTAAATTTACTAAATGTAAACCATTCGCTCACTATAAAGAAGATCCTAATTCTTGTTATTATACTTTAGATTTGTAATTTTATGAGAGAAGAAAATAAAAAACCGTACATACTTTATGTTGCTGAGGAGATTTATTTAGAAATTTTTAAAATAAAAAAAGAAAATAATGACATTACTAACATAGATGCAATTGAAAGATTTATGGGTAGTCAAATGTATGAAAAAGTAAGTAGTGGTCAATTTCATGATGAATGGTTTGAGAAATTAAAACAAAATGATTTTGTTGATGAGACCTCGGGAGAAAAAATTTCTAAAGAGGTTTTAAGGCTTTTAAATTTACAAAAAGAAGCAATGGTCAAACAATTAATTAAATTTCCTGATTTGTACTATGCAAAAAGTCATTTCCCCTTAGAAATATCGCAAAGAGCTACAAATCACCTGTGGAGAGTTTGTGAAAGTTATGAATTGTGGTGCAGAGAAACAAAAAATAATAGTCTAATTAAATTAAACCTATTAGATTAAGAGTTAATGGACAAAATCATTAAATTTATAGATTCAACACTGTTTGATTTGGGGAGGCAATTTAAATTGTCTTATTTACCTCCGTTAATGATTTATGTAGCAGCAGGCATATCTGGTCTAACAGGTATAGTAGGTACTTTCTTTGTTAAAGATTATTTAAATTTATCTGCAGCATTTCTTGCAGGATTAGGTTTTTGGGCAGGAATACCTTGGGCTTTAAAAATGCCACTTGGGCATTTGGTTGATTTAATCTGGAATAAAAAGAATTACATGGTTTATGTCGGAGCTTCTCTAATTGGTCTTAGTTTATTAATAATGTATGGGCTAATAATTCATACAGAGCAAATGTCATCTTATTTAAAAGTTGAAACTTGGTTTGTAATAAGCGTTCTTTTGGCTCCTATTGGATATGTAGTTCAAGATGTTGTTGCTGATGCAATGACAGTTGAGGCTGTGCCTTTAATTAATGAAAATGGTGAAAAATTTACAACAGATCAAGTTAAGATTATGCATACAACGATGCAAACACTTGGAAGATTTGCAATTATAGGAGGAACAGTTTTAGTTGCTCTTGCCAATGTTATATTATTTAAAGGAGTAGACGATCTTGAACAGGCTGAAAAAATACAATTATACGGATCCATATATCTTTATGCATTAATAATACCAATGGTTTCAATTTTAGGCGTTATTTTTGCCGCTTATTTAAAAAATAAAAAGAAAAACAATTTAATTAAAAAAGGTCTATCTGGGACAGAAGATATTTTCAATCATGAGAAAACGAAAGTTAATTGGTGGATACTTGGTGGTAGTCTAATTTTTGTAATTTTTACATTGAGTGTTGGATCGTTAGGATTACCTTTTGCACAAGAAATTGTTTTCTTAGGCTCCATGATAATTATTTTGTTCTTAATGAGCAAACTCATAAAGGAGTTACCTGAAAAGTTAAGATTTACTATCGTTGGAACTGCCATAATTATTTTTATATTTAGGGCAATGCCTGGGCCAGGACCAGGATTATCCTGGTTTGAAATCGATGAACTTAAATTTAATGAACAATTTTTTTCTATACTTTCTTTGCTAGCCGCAGTTCTTACATTGGTTGGAATAATAATTCTTAGACCATTTATGGCAAAAAACTCCATTGCTAAAATAATAATTATTTTATCAATTGCAGGGTCAATATTATTTTTACCAAGTGTTGGGATGTATTATGGATTTCATAACTGGACTTCGTCATTAACAAACGGAATTGTTGATGCAAAATTTATAGCGTTGATAAATACAGCGCTAGAATCTCCATTGGGTCAGATATCAATGATTCCACTTTTGGCTTGGATTGCTAAGAATGCACCCTCCCATTTAAAAGCAACATTTTTTGCGGTTTTTGCCTCATTCACTAATTTAGCCTTATCGGCAAGTGCTTTATTAACAAAATATCTTAATGAAATTTTTACAATCACTAGAGAAGTAAAAGATAAAGTTACAAACGCAATTTTAACAACCGCAGACTATTCTGAGTTAGGGCTGTTGTTAATTACAGTCACAATTCTTACTTTAATTATACCAATATTATTTGTTTTATTTATTCAGAAGTCTAGATTTAAAACTGAGGAATAATAACTACTTACACTTAAAACCAAATTCTAAAGAAGCATCAGTTATAGAATGGTAAAGAGATTCTCCAAAGCTTCTTAGTGAAAAAATTCTTACTTTTTCTGGTTCATCTTCTATCATATCAACTATAAAAGAAATTCCATTATAAGCTGAATTAATACTCATATTTTTTGTTAAAATATTAAAATTAAAAGGACATCCTTTTTTCAAAACTTCTTTTACATAAGATCCTTCTAATTCTATCGTTGCTTTAGAGTGAGAAAGGTCTGTAACAGCAAAATCATTTTCGCTAAAAGAATTATAGATTTCATTTATCAATTCTTTTTTGTGAGAAACTAAAAGCCAATTATTTGGTGAACTCCATAAAACTCTTATATTTTCATTTGAAACTACTGTTTGTGCCTGATTTACAAATTTTAAATTATTAAAATTTATATCATCTATTTTAATTGAAGAGTTTTTATACTGAACTACTTGAACAATTAGTAAATTTTTTAATTCTTTAATCTTTAATAATTCATTTTCAGGTTTATTTTCAAAGTTCCCAAATGACCCTTCAACATGAACATTTTGTAATGCAGAAATTACGGTCATGCTCTTACTCTCTTTCCTTCAGGATCAACATAATGAGATGAAACAATTTCTACAGCAATGGTTTTATTTTTTAATGGTGACATAGCAAACAGCTTTTGTCCTATCATATTTTTACCATCCTTAATTATTGCAAGTGAAAATGGGTTATCATATTCAACACTCCAACATGATGCTGAGACATGGCCTAATTTAGGGTTTGGAAGTTTTGCTTTTGGATCTTTAACTATATATGAACCTTCGGGAATACTTGTTGTTTTATCTAATGGAACGACACCAACTATTTTTTCTCTGTCTGGCTTGGTGAAAGCTGATCTACTTAAAGATCTTTTGCCAATAAAGTCTTTTTTCTTACTTACCAAACCTTCTAGCGATGCATCATGGGGAATTGTTCTCCCATCAAGTTCTGAACCAGCAACGTGACCCATTTCTATTCTTAAAGTAGATAGAGCTTCAGTTCCGTATGGTTGTATTTCAAATTCTTTTCCAACTTCGATAATTTTTTCCCACATGAAGTTACCATGGTCTGACTCCACATTAACCTCATACGCAAGCTCTCCTGAAAATGAAATTCTATAAATTTTTGCAGGAATGCCAAATAAATCAGCCTCTTTGTACCCCATAAACGGTAGACCATCATTGGATACATCTATATTGGGGAATAACTTCATTAGTAATTCTCTTGAGTTTGGGCCTGCAATTGCAGCACCAGCCCATTGTTCTGTTGTTGAGACTACATTAACATTTAAATCTGGCCAAACTAGCTGCAAATAATATTCTAAATGAGATAAGACATTGGCAGCCTGGGCTGTTGTAGTAGTCATATGATAATGATTTTCAGAAATTCTGGTTGTTGTTCCATCATCCATTACAATTCCATCTTCTCTAAGCATGACTCCATATCTTGCTTTACCAACTGGAAGCTTAAGCCATGCATTAGTATAAACTCTATTTAAAAATTCTGCAGCATCAGGACCTTTAACATCTATTTTTCCTAAAGTAGTAACATCGCATACTCCTACATTTTTTCTTACATTCTTTGCTTCTCTTTTAGAAGCTTCAAATAAAGTTTCATTTCCTTGTTTATAGTATCTTGGTCTTAACCAAACTCCAGCATCAACAAATACTGCATTGTTTTTCTCATGCCACTCGTGCATCGGTGATTTTCTTGTAGGTTTTGAATGCTTGCCTACTTCTCTTCCAACAATTGCACCTATTGAAACAGGCGTATAAGGAGGTCTAAATGTTGTATGACCTACTTGAGGAACAACTTTATTCTCTATATCTGAAACTAATTGTAAGCCATTTAAATTACTTGTCTTACCTTGGTCTGTCGCCATACCCAGTGTGGTATATCTTTTAACGTGTTCTATTGATCGAAATCCTTCTCTTAACGCTAACTCAATATCAGTTACAGCCACATCATTCTGAAAATCTAAAAAACGTTTGTAAGATTTTCCTTTTGGTAAAGGAACACACCAAAACTTATCGTGATCTGTTGATTTTTTTTCTACTACAGTTGGAATTGAAACTTTGTTATTTTTTTCAGTTATTTTATTTGAAACTTTATATCCCTTATCAAATGCTTCATTGATAGTTTCTTCTAACGTAAATTTACCATTTGCTGATCCGATTGTATTTTCTTGTTGTTTAGATTTGTTTGGAATAAATGCATCAATTTTTTCATTAAATTCAGATTTATTTCCCGATTGAGACGCTAAATGAATAGATGGTGTCCAGAATCCAGACACACAAATACAATCACATTCAATATTTACTATTTTTGATAATTCTTTTTTATCATCAGAAATTTTTGAAATATCTGCTGATTTTACTTTTTTATATCCTTTGGCTGCCACTACCACATGAGAAAATTTAATTTCTATGTTTAAATTTTTTGCCTCATTAATAATGTCTGAAGATGGTTCTTTTCTGGTATCCAATATTAAAGGATTTACGCCATTTTTCTTAAATTCAATTGCGGTTTCGTATCCACTATCATTATTAGTAAATATTAAAGGCTTTTTTCCAACTAATACACCATAAACCTTCATGTACTCTTTAGCTGCTGAAGACAACATTACACCAGGAGTATCATTGTTACCAAATACTAAGGGTCTTTCTATTGAGCCTGATGATATTAAAACTTCATTTGCTCTTATATACCAGAGACGTTGTTTAGGTAAATATTTTTGGGTTTTGGGTAGATGATCACTTATACGTTCTGACATTACCAACATGTTATGATCGTAATAACCAAAAACTTGTGATCTATTTTTTACAGTGACATTAGACATTGATTTTAATTCAGCAATTATTTTTTCTGACCACTCTACACCAGTTTGATTTCCAATATTGACATCGCTAGTTAGTAAGCTTCCTCCATATCTAGGTTTATCTTCCGCTAAAATTACACGTGCACCATTTTTTGCAGCTGCGTAAGCACTTGCTAATCCTGATGGACCTGAACCAGTAACTAGTAAATCACAATATTCATACTTATGCTCATATCTCTCTTTATCATGTTTAATTGATGCCTCTCCAAACCCAGCTGCCATTCTGATAAAGGGTTCATAAATTTTATACCAAAAACTTGGAGGCCACATAAACGTTTTATAATAAAAACCAGCGGGGAAAAACATTTTCAAGAAGTTATTAATTGCTCCAATATCAAAATTTACGCTGGGCCAACAATTAACACTCTTAACCTCAAGACCTTCAAAAATTTCTTGTTCTGTTGCTCTTATATTTGGATCTCTCTCATTATTTCTTTCTAGTTGTAAAATTGCATAAGGCTCATCAACACCTGCTCCAAAGAAACCTCTGGGTCTATGATATTTAAAACTTCTTCCAATAAGATGAACTCCATTTGCTATTAATGCTGATGCAATAGTATCTCCTTCATACCCTAAATATTTTTTACCATTGAATTTGAAAGAAATTTTTTTATTTCTATTAACCATTCCAACATTATCTAATCTAAAATCTTGTGACATTATTCAATTAGTTCAGTTGCTTTATAGGTTTTAAAAATTTCGTGTGTTGATGTATCTCTTTCAACTTTTATCCATTGTCTACAGCCAGATATATGATGCCATAGCTCCAAGTGTTTACCTCTCGGACTTTTTCTTAAATAAACAAAATTATCCCACTCTTGATCGCTTATTTCTTTATTAAGTTCTGGTCTTTTAACAGTTGCATCTCCACCATATGCAAATTCATTCTGAGATCTTGATCCACAATGTGGACAGAATATATAAAGCATCTAGGATATCCAGGTTTTGGTACCAAGACCTTTTTCATCAATTAAATCGCCAGTGTTAAATCTATTTAAGCTATATCCTGCATTTAATTCATGAACTCTGTCTTGTGCAATTGTATGTGCAAAAGTCCATCCCGAAGCTGGAGTAGCTTTAAATCCACCATAACACCAACCACAATTTAAGTACAATCCATCAATATGTGTCTTATCAATTATTGGTGATCCATCCATGGACATATCCATAATCCCACCCCAAGTTCTAAGCATTTTCAATTTGCTAAGAAATGGAAACATTGCAATACCTTCTGTTAAAACATGTTGAAGAGTTGGAAGATTTCCTCTCTGAGAGTAACTGTTATATCCATCTAAATCTCCGCCCATAACCATTTCTCCTTTATCAGACTGACTACAATAAAAGTGACCTGCACCAA
Organism: Candidatus Pelagibacter sp.; assembly: GCA_045566995.1. GTDB lineage: Bacteria > Pseudomonadota > Alphaproteobacteria > Pelagibacterales > Pelagibacteraceae > Pelagibacter. Next base: position 54,168 of record JBJLDU010000006.1, on the reverse strand, counting down.
AGGTAACAACATGATCAAGTAAAGGTTTAACGGGTTCTGAAACACACGCTTGAAGAAGATGGGTTTCAATTGGTATTGTCATATTTAACATTTCCGCTAAAACATTTGTGCTACCTGCAACACACAAGCCAATTTTTTTTGCTTTAATATCTCCTCTAGATGTTCTCACTCCAACTATTTTCCCGTTAGTAACATCAAATCCTGTTACTTCACAATTTTGTATTATATCAACACCCATTGAGTCTGCTTGTCTAGCATATCCCCACGCCACAGCATCGTGTCTGGCAGTACCAGCACTTGGCTGCATCAATCCTCCAAAAATTGGAAAGCGTACATCGTCTGAAAAATCTGCCATTGGAATTAATTTTTGAACCTCTTGCCTATTTAATAAAACTGCATCAATTCCATTTAGGCGCATTGAATTTCCTCTTCTAGAATATGCATTCATTTGTGCATCTGAATGTGCAAGATTAATTATTCCTCTTGGAGAAAACATTACATTGTAATTCAAATCCTGACTCATCTTCCTCCATAGATCCATACCAAATTCACTAAATAAAGCATTGTCATCATGCATGTAATTTGATCTGATTATAGTTGTGTTCCTTCCAACATTACCTCCGCCTATCCATCCTTTTTCAATAATGGCTACATTTGTTATATTATGCTCTTTGGCTAAATAGTATGCCGTTGCTAAACCATGGCCTCCACCGCCTATGATTATAACGTCATATTCTTTTTTAGGAGTTGGGTCTTTCCATGCAACTTCCCAATCTTGATGGTTTGAGAATGCATTTTTAATAAGACTAAAAACTGAGTATTTTTGCATTTTTTAATTTTATCCAATTAAATATAAATTTTTTCTTATTTTTTATATATATATTTTTTAGATGTTTAAAATCCAATCAAAAAAGTATAGACATTTTGCACATTAAACAATTATAAAATTTAATTAAATGTCAAAATCAGATATTCAAATAGCTAGAGAAGCAAAAATGAAACCGATCCAAGAGATTTTGGATGGTGTTGGTGTACCTGATAAAGCTGAGGCATATAGTCCAATAAGTAGATATATCGCTAAAATTAAACTCGAATATCTTGAAAATTTTAAAGAAAAAAAAGATGGAAAATTAATACTAGTAACGGCCATCACTCCTACTCCAGCAGGAGAAGGGAAGACAACAACCTCTGTAGGATTGTCAGATGGATTGAATAAAATTGGTAAAAAATCTATTGTTTGTTTAAGAGAACCAAGTCTTGGTCCTTCATTTGGGATGAAGGGGGGTGCTGCTGGTGGAGGTTATGCTCAAGTAGTTCCTATGGAACAAATAAATCTTCATTTCACTGGGGACTTTCATGCAATCACATCTGCTCATAATCTTTTATCTGCTTTAATAGATAACCACATATATTGGGGCAACAAATTAAATATAGATGTAAGAAGAATAGTTTGGAAAAGAGTTCTCGACATGAATGATCGAGCTTTGCGATCTATAAATATTAATCTCGGTGGTGTTGCTAACGGATTTCCTAGAGAAGATGGTTTTGATATTACAGTCGCATCAGAAATAATGGCAATCTTTTGCCTATCAAATGATTTACATGATCTTGAAAATAGAATTGGAAATATTACTGTTGCATATACTAGAGACAAAAAACCAATTTATGCAAAAGATTTAAATGCTCATGGTCCAATGACTGTATTATTAAAAGATGCAATTAGACCAAACGTAACTCAAACTTTAGAGAATAATCCTGCAATAATCCATGGTGGTCCATTTGCAAATATTGCTCATGGATGTAATTCGGTATTAGCAACTAAGACTGCATTAAAACTTTCTGATTATGTAGTAACGGAAGCAGGGTTTGGAGCTGACCTGGGTGCAGAAAAATTTCTGGATATCAAATGTAGAAAATCAGGGTTGAAGCCAAGCTGTGTTGTAATTGTTGCAACTATAAGAGCGTTAAAAATGCATGGGGGAGTTAAAAAAGACGAATTGAAAAATGAGAATGTTGATGCTGTAAAAAAAGGATTGGTTAATCTAGAAAGACATATTGAAAATATTCAAAAATTTGGATTACCTGTAACGGTGGCTATAAATCATTTTGTTTTAGATACTGATAATGAAGTTGGTGAAGTTCTAAATTTCTGTGAACAAAAAGGCGTTAAAGCTTCAATATCAAAGCACTGGGAAAAAGGTGGCGAAGGAGCAATTGATTTAGCAAATGATGTAGTTGAACTATGCGAAAAAGGTAGTGATTTTAAATTTTTGTACGATGATAAGACTTCTTTATTTAAAAAGATAGAAACGATAGCTAAAGAACTTTATAGAGCAAGCGAGGTAGTTGCAGATACTAAAATTAGAGACCAATTAAAATCTTTTGAGGAAAGAGGATACCAATCGCTGCCTATTTGTATTGCAAAAACTCAATATAGTTTTTCTACAGATCCAAATTTAAAAGGAGCCCCATCTGGTCATGTATTGCCAATAAGAGAGGTAAGATTGTCTTCTGGAGCTGAATTTATTGTTGTTGTGTGTGGCGCAATAATGACAATGCCTGGATTACCAAAAGTGCCCGCTGCTGACTCAATAAGAATTAATGAAAAAGGTGAAACAGAGGGTTTATTTTAAAAGGTAATTAAGCCAGTTCTCAAGTTCTCGCATTCTAAGATCTTTATTAGTAATCTTGTTTTCCTCTGCAATCATTTTTACATGATTATTTATCTCTTGCTCATCAACAAAAGCATTATTGTTTAAAAGACGATCTTTTCTGAAATGAATAAGACTTATCATTTTATCATAAGTAATTTCAGGATGGTATTGAATACCCCATATATCACTTGCTTCAGACTTAAAATTTACTCCCATAACTTTGTTTATAGGATTTGAAGCTAGTAATTTTGAATTTTTTGGCAATGTTACAACTTCATCAAAATTAAAAGCAGGTGTATTAAAAATTTTATTTTTATTTTTATAAATTGGATGTTGCAAACCATCATTATTAATTTCAATATTTAGCGCTATTCCTCTATGAGATCCATTTGTGCATCTCTTGACTTGCCCTCCAGCTACAGTAACAGCAACCTGAAGCCCCCAGCAAATCGCTAATATTTTTTTTATTTTTTTTTGACACTCTCTCATAAATTCTATCTGTCTTCTTATTTCAATAGTGTCACTATAAATATTAAGGCTGCTTCCTCCCCATATTAGCCCATCATATTTTTCAAGATCTACTACTTTTTCAGAAATATTTTTATCAGATGAGGGATTTACAACATCAGTTTCTATTTTGTCAGTAAAATAAGCTATGCTATCTTTTAAACTTTCTGTATGTGTTTTAATTCCACCATCGGTAAAACTTTGATTTTCTTCTCTTAAATTTCCTTCAACTATTAATATTTTTTTCATCAAAATAATTCTCCTGAAATACTATGCTCATACATAACTTTCATATCATTCAACGTCAATTTTTTTGGATTTGAAGACGTTGAAGGATCATCAAGAGCCATCTTTGATAATTCATCTATGTTCATTTTTTTTATTTCTATTATATCAGATAGTTTATGTGGAATATTTAATTCCTTTCTTAAATCTAATATCCAATTTAAAAAAGTATCAAAACTTTTATTCAAGCTAAGGTAATCGCATATAGAAATTATTCTTTCTTCAATATTTTCTTTATTAAAAGTTAAAACATAAGGCATAAATATTGCATTAGATAATCCATGATGAAGATTAAATTGAGCATTAAGTGGATGACTAAGCGAATGAATGGCTCCTAAGCCTTTTTGAAATGCAGTTGATCCCATGCTAGCTGCAGCTAATAAATCAGCTCTAGCCTCCATATCGCTTCCATTTTTTACTGCTTTTAAAAGAGATTTTTTTATCAACCTCATTCCTTCAATCGCTATTCCATCTGCCATAGGGTGAAAACCAGGGGCACAATAAGCCTCTAAATTATGCGCCAAAGCATCCATTCCTGTTGCTCCTGTCAAACGAGGTGAAAGATCTTTAGTTAGGACTGGATCCAATATCACAACAGAGGGTAAAAATTTTGGGTGAAAAATAATTTTTTTTATGCCAGTTTTTGAATTAATTATGGCTGAGGCTCTTCCTGTTTCTGAGCCAGTTCCAGCAGTAGTTGGAATTGCAATTATTGGAGCTATATTTTTTTCATCTGCCCTTTTCCAATAATCACCAATATCCTCAAAATCCCAAATTGGTCTAGATTGAGCAGACATAAAAGCAATAGCTTTACCTACATCTAACGCGCTTCCACCTCCAATAGCAATTACACTGTCACAATTATTTTTATTGAACACTTCAACACCTTCATCAACATTCTCTCCCGTTGGGTTTCCTGAAAAATTAGAAAAAATATATAATTGGAATCTCTTTTCTAAATCATTTATTAAATCTTTTAAAAATTCTAGATTGATTAAGTCTCTATCTGTTACTAATAATGGTTTTGTAGTTTTAATTTCTATACAAGCTTTTTCTAGATCCTTAATTCTATTATTACCTACCCACACAGTTGTGGGGTAATTCCAATTATAATTAGTCATTTTTATTTTCTAACATTAAATCTAAAAATAGAGCAGCAGTCCAAGAGAAATTGCTTGCACCAAATCCTTTTCCAGTTTTGCAGCTGTAATATTCATTAAAACCTTTTTGTTTTACTAGATTAATTGTTTTTCTTTTAATTTGATTGGCAAATTTAATATTCTTATTTTTTAATCCTTGATATATAATCCAGTTACAATTAATCCATACTGGACCTCTCCAATATCTTTTCTCTTCAAACTTTAGGTGGTTTGATTTTACACTAGGTAATAAGTATTTTTCTTTAAGACTGTGTTTTTCCAAGTTTTTAATAATTTTATTATTAAATGCTTTATCTTCCAAATCTGCAAACAGAATAAAGTAATGAGTAATTGATGGTATATTAATTTTTTTTTTATTTTTTAAATCTATGTTGAAAAATGTATTTTTTTTCTGATTAAATAGTTTAATAATTTTTCTTTCTGATCTTGATATATAAGATTCTAATTCTTTACTTTTTAAATTAAAGGTATTTAATAATTTAAGTAAATCTTTATTTGCTCGTAAAAAAATAGAATTGAACCCAACATCAACTACATTGAATAAAGATGTCTTGTAAAGTTTTTTTGGATTATAATTATTTTTTCTCAAATGATTTTTAATAGTTACATATCTATCATAATCAATATCTAAAGGCCTATATTCAGGATTTACAACTTTATTGTCTCCCCTTTTGTATTTTAAGTTTTTTGGGATCTTTACTTTGCTCATTGGTTCATCCCATAATGGTGAATTATCGTAACCACTCTCCCAGGGGTGCAAAATTGAGACTAATCCTGAATTATTTGGATCTCTGAATTTAATGAACCATTTGTGATATTTTAGAATCCCTTTAACTATTTTTTTAAAATCAGCTTTATATTTATTATTAATTCTATTTTTGTCTAAAATTAATTTTGTAATTATAGCAAGAATTGGTGGTTGTGTAATACCAGATGAATGTATTTTATTTCCACAAGCCCAGACTGAGTGGTTTGGGTAGTAATCTGTTTTTAAATCATGAAATAGAATATGAGGTATCATCCCATCTTTCCATTGACCTCTTATCAATGTCTTAATTTCATCTAGAGCATATTTAAGTTTAAAATGAGAATATCCTAAAGCAATAAAACCTGAATCCCAATTCCATTGTGCTGGGTATAATTTGTTATTAGTTGGTAACGTATATCCCTTTTTTTTATTACCTAATAAAACTTTCTTAGCTGATTTAATAAAATCTTCCATTAACCTTTTACACTTCCCGCTGTAAGACCACTGACTAAATATTTTTCAAAATAAACAAAAATTAATAAAACAGGTATAGTTACAACTACTGACCCAGCCATTAAATATTGTCTTGGTGTTTCGGCATCACCACTAAGATATTGTATTGCTCTTGATAAGGTGAATGAATTTGGATTGTCTAAAAACATAAGAGAAAATAAAAATTCATTCCATGCAATCATAAAGACGTACAAAGCGACTGATGAAATTGCAGGTATACTTAAGGGTAGAATTATTTTAATAATTATGCCAAACCAATTTAATTTATCCATGATTGCTGCTTCTTCTAGTTCTTTGGGAATGCTTCTAAAGTAACCCTGTAGCATATAAATTGCAACTGGCAAAGTAGTTGCTGTGTAAACAATTAATAAACCACCTACTGAGTTCCTTAACCCTAATTGACTAAAAACTGTATATAAAGGAATTACTAATACAATAGCAGGAAACATGTAAATAATTAAAATCGAAGTTGACAAAAAATTTTTTCCGAAGAAATTTAGCCTTGCTACAGCATAAGCAGCTGGTATTGCAAAAACTAAGGTAACTATCACTGTCCCTACTGAAACAAATGTACTTATAAGTATGTATCTACCAAATTTATAAGTGTCAAATATCACAAAGTATGACTTAAATAATTCTTTAAAATCTTGGTTAAAATTAATACTAAAATCCAAAGGGTTAATTAGTAAAGCAGCTTGAGTTTTAAAACTTGTTATCAACATCATGTAAAATGGAAATAAGATAACAAATGAAAATAATACAATTCCAAAAAGAGTTAAAAAATCAAATATAACTAATTGAGATGAGTGCTCTGTTTCTAAATATTTTTGATTATACTTATTAATTTTTATTGTAAAAAAAATCAAAATTGCAAATATGCCAATATTATACCAAATTGGCATTACCTGAACGATATATCCATCAACAAATGTGAATATAAGTGCAAAAATAGTGGATTTTATTAAATAATTTAACTTTTCACCTATAATCAAATTCAAAAGGCTAATAGCAATACCTAAGCTAATAATTATACCAAAATTAAAATTTTTTAACTCAACACCTTGTAGGGTTACTAAAATTTTCCAAATTGAAACCAAAGAAAATAAAAATATAGAGGATATAAGTGCATAATAAATTAAACTTTTAGTTTTCATCAGCTCTCCGTCCTATTAATTTAAAATAAACAAACATAAATATTAGTAGCAAAGCTACTATCACAATTGATACCGCCGAACCCATACCAATATTAGAAATAGTAAACCCTTGCTCATAAACATTTATAGGTAATGTTCTTGTTCCAGATGCACCTCCTGTTAATAAAAAAATATCCTCAAATTTATTAAAATTCCAAATGAATCGGATCATGAATAAAATAGATATTACAGCAGTGATTTGGGGAAGAGTGATATTAATAAATTTTTGTAATGGCCCAGCGCCATCTACTTCGGCTGCCTCATATAACTCTTTAGGTACTGCTTGAAGACGAGCTAAAATAAATAGAAAAGCAAGTGGAAAATACCTCCATATTTCAAAAATAATTACAGTAGTTAACGCCAAGCGTAATTTAAGATCAAAACCAAAAAAATTAATTGTTAAATATTTTTGACCTAATAAGTTTAAGGGCTCCTGAATAACTTGAAAGTTCAAAAGAAGATTATTTAAAGTTCCACTATATGGATCTAATAATAGTTCCCAAGTGTACGCCAACGCGACAACAGGGCCAACATATGGAAAAAGTAGAATACTTCTCATAAATGTTCTTCCAAAGAACTTTTGATTCACAAGTTGTGCTGTGAGTATTCCAAATATAATTGATCCAATTGTGCCAAAAAATGTATAGTAAAAAGTAGTTGATAATAAATCAAAAAACTCATTTTGAAAAAATACTTTTTTAAAGTTCTTTAATGTGAAATTGGTATTTAAAAGTATATTATCTGATTTGCCTGTTAATTTTGGTTTAATAGATTTTAATTCTTTTTTGTTTATTTGTTCACCATCATTACTCTGTAAAATTATTTCAAAATTTTCTCTATATTTTGCCTCCCAATTTCCAAATTCACAATAAATTTTATTCGATTTAAATCTGCATCTTTCATCTAAATTTACAGGTTTAATATTTTTAGGTAATTTGTCTTTGAATTTGACTTCTCTTATTTCCAAAATTAACGAGCTATTTCTTAATTTATAAATGATTTTTGCTTGATCTGGATTTTCTTCAATTGATTTGACTATTTTTTTTGCTCTAGGCTCAGGTATTCTGATATCCTTTAACCCAACCTCTTTAAAACTTATCCAAACATTTGCGAAGATTGGAAATAGGATTATAGAAAAGACAAGGAAAACTGCGGGTAATATTAATATATACGCAGTCCTTTTTTCAATTTTTGAAAGTGTATCACTCATAATAAAAGCGGATAATACATATTATCCGCTTTTATTAAAATTTAAATTACTAGATTAAAATTGAGAGAGTTTTTGATTGATCATATCTACTGCTTGATCAATATCAATCTGTCCATCAACATAAAGTCTAGTTATTCTATTAATAAACTTGTTATTAATAATTTTAGAAGCTCTAGAAAGTTCACCTTCTTTTACACCCCATCTTTGAGCCTTATCTAATCCAGCAACGATATTATTTATAACATCTTCTGAATATAGGTCTGATAAAGGTGCTTTTCTATCAACTCCTACTGGCAGTTTACTCCATGCTTTTGTAAATGCTTCAGGATCGCTTGAGTTTCCTCTTCTCACAGGAAATTTACCTTCTGGTGCGATTGAAAGTGTACTTGTGTAACCTTCATCCATAGAGTATTTGATAAAAGCACTTGCTTCTTCTGTATCAGCATCTGCAGTTATACCAAAATATCTAACATCAGCCCAGGCAGCTCCTTTTTTGTTATTAGGACCACTCAAGTTTGTAATAAAACCTGTTTTTGAAGCTAACTCGCTAGAAGTTGGATCACTATTTATTGTTGGAGGCGCTGAGTCTCTTAAGCCAGCCAGCTCATCCATAATAAATGGAGACCATATTATCATTGGAGTTTTTCCAGCAAAATATAGTTCTCTTGATTGCTTCCAATACAATTCTCCTGGAGGACTTGCGTTTGAAATAATTTTATAGAATTCCAAAGAAGCTTTAAGTTTTTTTCCTTGTTTTCTTATTCCATCTTTTTTAACAACATTTACTCCGTTTGCTAAAAGAACATGCTCTAAAACCTGACTCATAAAATTTTCATCAGTTTTTGTTGCTGCAACGAAACCAAACATTCCATCACCTGAAAGTGCTTCTACTGCTTTTGTTATATTTTCATAGCTTGTTGGTGGCGCAAGACCTGCTTTTTCAAATAGGTCTTTTCTATAAACGACCATTTGCGTCCAACCATCAACTGGTACGGCTGCTATTTTTGACCCTTTTTTAGCCATGTTTAAAGCACCTGGTGCAAAAGTTTTTTTGCCAAGTTCTTTTACAACAGCATTATTTGCATCAACATCCAGTATTCCAGCCTCTGCCCAAGGTAATACATACTGTAATGTATGATAGATTACGTCAGGTAGATCACCGGCTGCTGCTGCTGCAGTTGCTCTTGTTCCTAGGTCTTTTTCTTCTACAGGAATAACTTCAACCTTAATGCCAGATTTTGCTTCAAAAGCTTTTGCCATTTCCTCTTGTTTGGCCATTCTAGCTGGTTGAACTTCTGTAGTCCAAAAAGTGATGTCTGCGAAACTAATATTTGAAATAAAAAATATAAGCGTACAGACGGTTATTATTGTTTTTTTAATCATTGATTCCCCTCTTTCTTTGATTAATAAAATAAATGTATCAGCGTGTTAAATAAATGACAATAGTTGTAGAAATTAACTATAAATAAAAAGTGATGTTTTTATTATATTTTTAAAAATTAAATTTTTTATTATTTAGAATTGTTTTAATTAATTTGATCATCAAAGGAATTTTACTCTTATTTAATTTTTTTAAAATAAATGGAGCTATTTCTCTTATAAGTTGTTCTCCTTCAACTGTATCATTTGGCATAAATTTTTGTTTTGCTTTTTTAAAAGAGTATCCTTGACCAAGATAGTTCCCCATCTTGCTATTTCTTCCCCCAGCAGCACTTACATATAAATCACCGATGCCAGCAAGACTTAAGACTGTTTCTTCTTTGCCTTTAAAATATTTTGTTATGTATTTCATTTCTAATATTGATTTTTGGAACAAGCTTGAGGACCTATTTAAACTTTGACCAGAACCTATAATCATCGAGTATATATTTTTAATTGCTGAATTTATCTCAACCCCAACAACATCTTTTGAAAATTCTATTAAATAGTATTTTGTAGAGATCATTTTGCCAATATATTTTGCTGTTTTTATTTTTTTGTTTGCAACAATAACACTTGTTTGATTTTTTCTGGCCAATTCTTTAGCTAAGCAAGGTCCTTTTAAAACAGAAATATTTAATTTATTGTTTTTTTTTAAGAGTTGTTGAGAGAGTGTTAATATTTTTTTTGAATTTTTTTCATATTTAAGACCTTTGGTAAGTATTAGAATTGGTGATTTAATTTTAAATTTATTTAATTCTTTTCCAATAAAATCAATACCCGATAAACTTAAAGCAATAACAATAAGATCATATTTTTCTCTAAATAACTTATTAGAATAGTTTTTAAAAATTAATTGTTTTGGCATTTTAATTTTTAAACTTGAATGAATTTTTGTTTTTGAAGATAGGTTTTTAATAAATAATTTGCTATAAGGCTCTGTAATTGTTACTTTATTCTTATTATCTATGCATGGAATTGTAAACGCAGATCCCATGGCACCACCACCAATTACTAAGATGTTTTTCATATATAAATTAAATAGATTAAACTAGATATCTAATAACAAGTAAATTTAAATAAAAAATAGTTTAAATTTTAGCAATTTATTTATAAAATAAACTTATAAATATGACTAAGGTAGCAATAATTGGATCTGGCCCGTGCGGACTTTCTATTTTAAGAGCGTTTGAGCATGAAGCAAATAAAGGATCAAAAATACCTGAAATAGTTTGCTTTGATAAGCAAGAGGATTGGGGTGGTCTTTGGAATTATAGTTGGAGGACTGGTTCCGATCAATATGGTGATCCAGTTCCTAATAGTATGTATAGATATTTATGGTCAAATGGTCCAAAAGAATGTTTAGAGTTTGCTGACTATTCTTTTGATGAACATTTTGGAAAGCCTATTCCATCTTTCCCACCGAGAGAAGTTTTATACAACTATATTATTGGAAGAGTAAGCAAAGGAAATTTAAAAAATAAAATTAAATTTAATACAAGGGTAACAAGTGTAAATTATATTGATGATAAATTTGAGGTTAGCTACCAAGATAAAGCAAATAATAAAATATTAAATGACAAGTTTGACTATGTTGTAGTCTCGTCTGGACATTTTTCTGTACCATTTATTCCAGAATATGAAGGTATGAGTTCTTTTCCTGGAAGGATAATGCATTCACATGATTTTAGAGATGCAGAGGAATTCAGAGGAAAAAATGTGGTCGTTTTAGGAAGTAGTTATTCAGCAGAGGATGTGGCACTTCAATGTAATAAGTATGGAGCTAAAAGTGTCACCATTGGATACAGACATAATCCTATGGGTTTTAAATGGCCTAAAGGAATGAAGGAAGTTTTTTACCTAGATAGATTAGAGGGAAATAAAGCTATTTTTAAAGACGGAACAGAACAAGAGACAGATGTTATTATTTTATGTACTGGATACTTACACCATTTTCCATTTCTAGAGGAAAACCTTGTTCTTAAAACACACAATAGACTGTATCCACCTAAATTATATAAAGGTGTGGTTTGGCAAAACAACCACAAACTTATGTATCTTGGTATGCAAGATCAATTTCACACGTTTAACATGTTTGATTGCCAAGCTTGGTTTGCAAGAGATGTAATCATGAATAAAATTCAAATTCCGAATGAGAATGAAGTTGAAAATGATATCCAAAAGTGGGTTTCTTTAGAGGAAAAATTAGAGAACCCAGATCAAATGATAGATTTTCAAACAGAATATACTAAGGAACTTCATGGAATGTCTGACTATCCAAAAATAGATTTTGAACTAATTAGAAAACATTTCAAAGAATGGGAGCATGATAAAGTAAATGATATTTCAACATATAGAAATAAATCGTTCTCTTCACCTGTAACTGGGTCTGTCGCACCAGTTCATCATACTCCTTGGGCATCTGCCATGGACGATTCTATGAAAACTTTTTTAAAATAATAGAATAATTGTTATAATAAAGTTCTATCAACGGCTAATTTCCAACCATTCAATAATTTATTTCTTAATTTCTTATTTATATTAGGTGTAAAAATTTTTTCTTTTTTCCATTTTCTCTTAATTTGATCTAAAGATTTAAACACCCCAATTTGATATCCAGCAAAATAAGCAACACCAAGAGCTGTAGTTTCCAATACTTTTGGTCGTTCAGTATTTATATTTATAATGTTTGCTAAAAATTGTGAAAACCAGTTGTTTTCAACCATTCCGCCATCAATTTTTATAATATTGGGTTTTAACCCATCCTTTCTCATTGCATTGAATAAATCATAGCTTTGATATGCTACAGACTCTAGTACAGCTCTAACTAATATTTTCCAGTCACTATCTCTTGTTAAACCTGTTATTAAACCTCTTGCATCAGGTCTCCAATAAGGAGCTCCCATTCCACTAAACGCTGGCACAATATACACATCATCATTACTTTTTTTTGATTGAGCAATTCTCTCAGTATCATAAGCATTATTAACTAATTTCAACTTATCTCTTAACCATTGTACACCTGCACCTGCTATAAAAATTGAGCCCTCAAGCGCATAGGTATTTTTTCCATTAAGTCTGTAACAAATAGTCGTTAATAATTTATTTCTAGAATAAATTTTTTTAAAACCAGTATTCATTATCACAAAAGCACCAGTACCATATGTGCTTTTGACCGAACCTTTTTCAAAGCAAGACTGCCCTACTGCTGCAGCTTGCTGGTCCCCTAAAACTGCCGATATTGGTATTTCAGTTCCAACAATTTTCTTATTTGTGGAGCCAAAATTATCAGCTGAATTTTTTACTTCTGGCAAAATATTTTTAGAAATTTTTAGTTTTTTTAAAATTTCATCGTCCCATTTATTACTATTAATATTAAATAACATTGTTCTACTAGCATTAGTGGCCTCTGTTAAATGATGTTTTCCATCAGTAAGTTTCCAAATTAAGAAGGTGTCAACAGTTCCAAATAATAAGTTATTTGATTTTAAAAGTTTCTTGGCATTTTTTACATTTTCTAATATCCATTTAATTTTAGTGGCGGAAAAATATGGGTCAATAAATAATCCAGTTTTTTTTCTGAAAACTTTTTCATAATTTTTCTTCTTTAACTTTTCACAGTATTCTTGTGTTCTTCTATCTTGCCAAACAATTGCATTGTATATTGCTTTACCTGTTCTCTTATTCCAAATAATAGTTGTCTCTCTCTGGTTGGTTATTCCAATGCTTAATATTTCCCCTTTAAGTATAGATGCTTTTTTAATTACTTTTTTCAAACCTTTAAGAGTTGTTAACCAAATTTCATTTGGATTATGCTCTACCCATCCGTTTTTTGGAAAATATTGATTAAATTCAAGTTGAGATGTAAATTTTATATTACCCGCTAAATCAAATAGAATTACTCTAGTCGATGTTGTACCTTGATCGATAGCAACAAGAAATTTTTTCACAATTTTAGTCTATACCTAAATGTTTTTTTCTTTTATCAACCCAAGTTCTTATTAAATTGTCAAAAATTAATCCAATGAAAGCAACACAAATTCCAAGTGTTAAACCAATGCCCGCTCCCTTTTTATCTGATAAAGCTTTTAAAATGTACTGACCTAAATCTTCTGTCCCAATAAAAGCCCCTATAATCACCATAAATAAAGCAAAAACTATTGTTTGATTAAGTCCTAACATCATATGTGGAAACGCCAGAGGAAATTCTATTTTAAATAGTCTTTGAAATTTTGTAACACCAGACATAGTTGCAGCATCATGTAGTCCTGCTGGCACACTTCTAAGACCCTCGATAGTATATCTAGTTGCCGGTATAGTAGCATAAACTATTACAGCAATTAAAACTGAAGTATCGGTAATTCCAAAAAGCATCATTACCGGAATTAAATATACAAAAGATGGAAAAGTTTGGAATATATCACATATGTTTAACATGAAAGTCGTAGAATGTTTATTTTGAAAACATAAAGTTCCAACCGTAAATCCTATTATACATGATACCAGTACACCAAAAGTTGCCATGTATGTGGTTACCAAAGCTCTATCCCACCATGGGCTCAAAGCTATAAATAAAGTCAAACCACAAACAACTAAAGCAGATCTAATTCCTCCAATTAAATATCCAGCTCCAACGACTAACACTAATGTAGCTACAGCTGGCATTCTTAAATATAAGGCTCTCATTGGTTGAAGCACATCAACAATAAGCCAAGTGTTAAATGCTTTTATATAAACAAAAAAAGTATCAAATATCCAGTCAACTCCTTTATTCCAAAAACCTGCAGTTGATATTCCTTTATTATGTGGGACCTCAAACAAATAATTATATCCATCTTTAAAATAAATTGATCCAAAATAAGCTAATAGAATACCTGCTATTACTATTACACCAAAGAATAATGAATTTTTATTTCTTTGAAAAAAATTTAGATTACCAAAATAGTCAATTTGTTTATTTGCCCAAGCTAATGACATCTTGTCTAATAATATTGCAATCAAACTAATACAAAGACCTGCCTCTAATGCTAATCCAATATTTAGCTGATTTAATGCTAATAACAAATTAAACCCTAAACCTTTTGCTCCTATAAAGGCTGAGATAACTGCCATAGAAAAACACACCATTATTACTTGGTTAACTCCTATTAAAATATCTCTTCTCGCTGTTGGAATTAATACTTTAGACATTAGTTGCCAGTTATTACATCCGCTCATTCTACCAGCTTCAATCACCTCTGGGGGAACAGCTCTTAAACCTAATAACGTTAAAAGTATCATTGGTGGTACAGCAACTATCATTGTTATAATTACAGCAGCATGGTCTCCAACACCAAATAGAACTAACGCTGGAACTAATACTGCATACTGGGGCATTGTCTGCATAACCAAAAGTATTGGATATAGAGCTTTTTCAACCCTTTTGCTTTTGAATGCAGCAACACCCAAACCTAAACCAAAAATAAATGAAAGAGGTGCTGCAACTAATATAAAAGACAGTGTCTGCATAGACGGTTTCCATTGTCCAAATATTGAAATGTAAGTCATTGATAAAAGTGCATATATTGCTAATCCTTTACCTCCTAACTTATAAGCAAGTATTGCTGATCCAGCTGCTACAATAGTCCAAGGTAAGCCAGGCAATTCTGCCCAAGGATTAGCGTCAATCCAATCCCAACTGGTAAAAGCAACAATAGTTTCAAGACCACCCAATAAAATTTCTCTGATTAATTCTATCAGAAACGTCATAAATGCAGTCAGGGTTCTAGTGATTTGTAAAACCAAAGGTCGAGTTTTATATTCTTGTGTATCTTCATTCCAAAACTCCATTGGCATCCAGTCATTCATTAAAAAAAATAATGAATCATTTATCCAAATAGGTAGCCATCCAAGTAGTGGGGGTAGTCTCCAAAAAACATCAAATGCATAGTACCTGACTTCTTTGCCCAGAAAAACATAAGTACTTTGATTAGGATCTTTTATAAATTCAGCCTGTCCTCTTATAAATTTATATGTTTCAGGAACATCGATAGCAAAGCACAGTGCAAAAAAAACAACCAATAAAAACAACCATTGTAATAATTTTGGATATTTTTTTAGAAATTCCATAATTTAATTATTATTTTTTCTTCCTCCAAAAACTGTATTAATAATTTTTGTGGGATTTATTGATCCTACGACGTTCTTTTTATCATCTGTTACAATTACTGTTTTTTCTTGAGTTAATATTTTTTCAGCTACATTTTCAATGATTTCGTCTTTTGATACTTTTAAATCGCCTATGTTATCAGAAGTTGCTGCATCCATTACATCTTCAATCAATAAAACTTTTTCTCTTGGTACTTCCTCTGTAAATTTTCTTACATATTCTGTTGCTGGATTTAAAACAATATTAGCAGGAGTATCTAGCTGCTCAATTATTCCATCTTTCATTATTGCAATTCTGTCAGCAAGTTTTAAAGCTTCATCAAAATCATGAGTAATAAACATAATTGTTTTTTGTAATTTTTCTTGAAGTCTTAAAAATTCATCTTGCATTTCTTTTCTTATTAGAGGATCTAGCGCAGAAAAAGGTTCATCTAAAAACCATATATCTGGCTCAACTGCCAAAGATCTTGCTATTCCAACTCTTTGTTGTTGTCCTCCAGATAACTCTCTTGGAAAGTAATTTTCTCTTCCATCAAGTCCGACGAGTTTGACCATATCCATTGCTTTATCAATACTATCCTCAGTTTTAACCCCCTTAATTTGAAGAGGAAAAGCAATATTTTCCAAAACTGTTTTGTGGGGAAGTAAAGCAAAACTTTGAAAAACCATCCCCATTTTATTTCTTCTCAAGTCAATAAGTTCCTTATTATTTAAATTAAGTAAGTCTTGACCTTCAATAAATATTTTTCCACCAGTTGCGTCCGTTAATCTAGAAATACACCTTAGTAATGTGGACTTACCCGATCCTGATAAACCCATTACAACTAACATTTCACCTTTGGATACCTCAAAAGAAGCGTTGTTAACTCCCACAATACATCCATTGTCTTGAAACGTTTTTGCATCAACATTGCCATTCGCTTCTTTAAGCATTGTCTCTGCATTCTCTCCAAAAATTTTATAAACAGACTGGCATTTAATTACTGGTTCAGACATAAATAATAACAAGGTTATACGAAATTATGATAAAATAAAATCTCTATAATTAGTTACTTTTCCCCCTTAAAAATTTTTAATAAAATAAACTCTTGTATCAATACCTGTGCTTAAAAAACTCAAAGCTTCACCACTTACCTTAACAGTTTCGTCTACACCAACATTGCTTCCACTCACAACAAAACCAGCAAAACATTTATTTTTTTCATTATTCCATTCAACAAATGTTTCATCTATTTTGTTACCATTAATCGTATAAATTTCATGGGCTCTAAAATTTAAAAAATTTGCACCCATAATTGCACGTTGGGGTATAAGTTTTGTTGCTTTGCAAACAGCTTCATATAATTCATCAGATAATTTAAAATTATCTGTGCCATCAAATGAAACTAAAACTCCTGATGGAAGACTAGAAATTAGTTTATTAAGTTTTCTTTCTTGAGTAATTCTTTCCTCTTCGATTTTCATTTTTGCAACTAACTCATCACCTTCTCCAAAAATATTATTCAAAATAAAAAAAGTTAAGAATATAATAATTATAATTCCAATTAACCCACCAAACTGTTTTATTGAGTCAGGTAATTGTTTAAAATTACTCTTGTAATTTTCCATTTATCCACTCACCTGTTTTTTGTTTTCCATCTGACCATGTAAAAGTGCCTTTGCCATTCATGAAGCCTTTTACCCATTCACCTTCATATGTTGATCCATCAGGAAAGAATAAGGTTCCAGTACCATTCCACTCACTATTTCTAAATTCACCTTTGTAAATGTATCCATTAGGCCAAGTTTCAGTTCCTTGACCATGTTTTTTTGTGGCCACCCATTCACCTTCGTATGTTGTTTTATCTGTATAAACCCACTTACCATAACCATTGTCACAATTTCCCTCTTTGCATCCAGTACTTCTCGCCATGGCTATTGAAGTGGCAAAAAAATAAAAAATTAAACAAATTAGAAATTTTTTCATAATGATATTTTACACATAATTTAGTGAAAAAAAATTAGGCATTTTTTGATTTATTTTTGCAGTAATAAATTGAGATATCTTTTTCTGAGTTTTCACTATTTATATTTCTTGTAACTTCGTGAATTAATTCCCCAGATTTTCTAGTAATAATTGCAGATTCTGAATAAGTTTTCTCATTGTTAAAAGCTTTGAACAAAACCACATCTTTATTAACAATCTTTACTTCCATATTTGAATTTTGTGAAAAAAATTTCGATAATCCATTTATTAACAAAGTATTCGGTTTATTAGAATATATTTTGAATGAGTCTAAATTTTTATCATTTAATTCTTCTGCTAGAAATGTTTTGTAATTATATTCTGAATTCTTAACTATTTTTTTTTCTAATTCACAAATAAACTCTAAATTAAGATTTTCTTGTATATTTATATCTTTAGCAAAAGCAGAGTTTAAAATTAATATGTTTAAAAATATAAAATAAAATACTTTAGACATTATGTAATTGAATTAAAAAAAAATCTCCCCCAATAATAATTGGGAGAGATTTATTATTTTGTTTGCTTTTGACCTTAATTGGTAAAAGCTTGCCAAACACTCTTGTTATCAGCTAACCATTTTTTAGCTGCATCTTCGTGAGTCATTTTATCAACGTCAACTAAAGCTGCCATTGCACCAATTTGACTTGTAGAGAATGACATTTTTTTAAACATTTTAGCTGCTGCTGGATGAGTTTTTGGAAAATCTTCATGTGCTGCTTTTTTCAAATAACCATCCGGAGAACCACATTTACCATCTCCACCATCTTCTGGTCTACAACCAGCTGTGTATGGAGGGAAGTCTATAAATGTAAAACCAGCACCATCAGTAAAGTTTGGCGTCCAGTTAAATATAATAGTTCCTCTGCCTTCTTTTTTAGCTGCTGCTAATTCTGCCCAAAGTGCATCTGCACTTCCTGCAAATTTAACCCACCAAAGATCTCCTAATCCTAAAGCATCAACCCTTTGAGGTATTAAATCTCCATGCCAAGTTTGTGGACCTTCTAACATTCTTCCTTTTCCATCTGGTGAATCAGGTGTTGTGAAGTTTTTAGCACAATCAGGATTTTTCAATGCAGTCCAGTCAGGTAGACCTGGGCATAAACCTTTTTCTGTTACCCAGTTAGGATATCCCATATCTTCAAGAGTTCTTGCTTCGTGATCACCCATATCTAATAAACCACCTTTGTCTAAGGCAGTTGTGAATGATTTACCAAATGCAGATTCCCATACTTCGTGAGATATAGTTACATCTCCAATTCTAATTGACTCGTATACTGCTTGTGAGTCAGCATTTACGTATTTTACATTGTTTCCCATACTTTCCATAATTCCGCCAATTACGTAAGCCATTACAATTTGACTTGACCAGTTATGAGTTGGGATAACAATAGGTTTCTTACTATCAGCTGAGTTTGCTATTCCATTAAATGAAACAACTGAAATTACTATTGCTGAGATAAGAGACATTATTTTTTTCATGATTTTCCCTTTCCTTAATATTAAGGTATAAAGTATCCCTTCTATTAAAGTTACAGTCAACCAACAAAACAGATATAAATTTATATATATAATTTATATATAAATTTGCTTATACTTTTGAATAATTTTTAAATAATCTTAAAAATATGCAAACAAGTTTAAGTATTAAAGAACCTGGTTTAAATGTTCTACCACCTGGAGTTGAAAGATATGTGGTCAATGCAGGAGGAATTACAGGTATACAAATATTTCCTGAAGATGAAATTGAGATAATAAATAACGAAGGAAATCAAATTTGCGAAATAAATATCTTTGATAAAAATGGAAAATCAGAATTAGGAATTTTAAATCTAAAAGAAAGTAAAAATTTATCAGAAATAAAAAAAATACTTTTAAAAAAAGAAGAAAGTTCTATGCAAGCTTTACTTCAATTAAAAAAAAGAAATTTGCAAATTGAGAAAGCTACCTCATCAATTCTCTTTGACAAAAATACTATTGCTGGAGAAAAAATAATCCTAAACGCAAAAGACAATTGCTATTGCATCTTTGCTGCCCCTGGGGGGAACATGCTTATTCATGATCAAAATCCGCCCTCAGATTTAACTGTATTAGTTAAAAGAGCAAAAGTTAAAGATTCTGAAAAAGAATTTTCAATAATCCCTGATCCAATTTATGATCCTGACTATGAAGTAAACATAGATAGAAAAACTGCAACTGGCTATCAAGTTAAGGCTGGAGATTATATTCAAATAATTACACCAACAGGAAGACAGTGTTCAGACTTTGTTGCTTACGACACAGCTAAATTAGAAAAAGGTTTAGAAAGAGGTCTTGATTGGCAAACGACTAGAACTTTTATGGGAAATACTTTTCCAGGTCCTGGTTTATTTTCAAAATTTTATGATACTGATCACGAACCATTAGTAGAAGTCATAAGAGATACCGTTGGCATACATGATACATTTAATTTAGCTTGTACCTCAAAGTACTACGAAGATTCTGGATATTTTGGTCATGCAAATTGTTCTGATAATTTAAATGACTCAATGGCAAAATATGGTGTAGAGGAAAAAAGAGGTTGGCATGCAATAAATCTTTTCTTTAACACCTCATCAGGAGGACAAAATTCTGTTACATCTGATGAGTCTTATGCAAGACCTGGAGATTACGTTATCTTTAAAGCTTTAAAAGATTTAACATGTGGAACAACTGCCTGTCCTAGTGATATTGATAGCTGTAATGGATGGAACCCAACTGATATTTTTGTTAGAACTTATGAAAAAAACAAAGAGTTTACCAAATCATATGGTTTTAGAATGAAAACAGACTCAGAGAATAAACTTACAAGAAACACAGGTTTCTATGAAAGGACATCAAAATTAACTAGAAACTTTGTCGATGCTCGAGGTTTTTGGTTGCCAAATGATTATACGAAACATGGTGTAATTAATGAGTACAATGCATGTAGAGAAGACGCTGTCTTAATTGACTTATCTTCATTGAGAAAATTTGAAATTCTAGGGCCAGATGCTGAAGAATTAATGAATTATACATTAACTCGAAATGTAAAAAAACTTTCAGTTGGTCAAATTGTATATTCAGCAATGTGTTATGAAAATGGAACCATGTTTGATGATGGAACGTTATTAAAACTTAGTGACCATGGTTTTAGATGGGTTTGTGGTGATGAATATGGAGGTGAGTGGCTTAAAGAACAAGCAAAGAAAAAAAATTATAAAGTACATATTAAAAATTCAACTGACCAAATAAACAATTTATCTTTACAAGGTCCAAAAAGTAGAAAAATTTTAGAAAAAATAATTTTTACACCACCTACCCAACCTTCTATATCTGAATTGGAATGGTTTAGATTTACAATTTGTCGATTGGAAGAGTTAAATGGAATACCATTAATTGTTTCACGGACAGGTTATACTGGTGAACTTGGTTACGAAATTTGGTGTCATCCAAGTAACGCTCCAACAGTTTGGGATAAAATAATGGAAGCAGGAAAAGATGAAGATTTGATACCAGCTGGTTTTGCAGCTTTAGATCTTTTAAGAATCGAAGCTGGTTTAATTTTATTTGGCAATGAATTTGATGGGCAACAAGATCCTTTTGAAGCTGGAATTGGTTTTTCTGTTCCTTTAAAATCTAAAACAGAAGATTTCATTGGACGAGAAAATTTAATTAAAAGAAAAGAAAATCCTCAAAAAAAACTAGTAGGTTTAGAACTGATTGGTAAAGAGATAGCTAATCATGGAGATTGTGTTCATATTGGAAGATCTCAAGTTGGTATTATTACTAGCGGATGTATTTCTCCGACTTTAAATAAAAATATTGCATTATGTAGAATAGATGTAGGTCATTCAGAAATAGGTAGTGATGTTGAAATTGGAAAAATAGATGGACATCAAAAAAGAATACCAGCAAAAATTGTTGGATTTCCTCACTACGATCCAAAGAAAACTAAAGTAAGATCATAATGTCTAAATCAACTAAGGATTTGCTGGAGTTTTGGGAAGATCAAATGAAACTTTCACATACCTCTAGCAACTATTTTTTTAGAAAATCACCTTCTCATTACCACATGATGCTTCTAGTAATGTCAGCATTTAAGTTAAAACAAAATTTGTCAGTGGAGGAGCTAAAAACTAAATTATTTAAGACCTCTAGACCAAAATCTGCATTAATAATTAATGAAGCATGTGAAAAAGGTTTTTTTTATTTAGAAAAAACTGCTGAAGATCAAAGAAAAAAACATATAAAACCAAGTACTTCATTTATCGAAGAATTTAACGATTATTTATCTACTCTCAAAAATTTAAGCTTTTAATTATAAGTTCTATAATTTTTTACTACTAAATTTTATATATATAAATAATTATATATTTAACTCTTTTCAAAAAATAATGTTTGGATATGTCATTACCGACAAAAGCTAAAGTAGTAATCGTTGGAGGAGGAATTCACGGTCTTAGTACTGCTTGGAAACTTTCTGAAACTTATAAAAATCCAGGTGACATTGTCGTATTAGAAAAAAAAGATACTGCAGCAGGAGCAAGTGGTATTGCATGTGGAGTTGTAAGAAATAATTATTTTCAGCCTGCCATGAGAGAATTAATGGCTCATTCAGTTTCAGTTTGGGAAAGTGATCCTAAAGCATTTAAATATAATGCAGTTGGTTATTTACAAATTTCACCAGAGGTAATGCATGCAGATGTTGCAACTATTTATGAACAACAAAAAGCAATTGGCTATGAATCAGAATTTATAGAGGGTGAAAAAGATTGCATGAAATATATGAAAGGTATGTTTGATGATTGGCAAGCTCAAGGCATAACCTCTGTTCTTCATGAGAAAAAAGGTGGATACGCATTTAACAAAGATTCTATTAGAGCACTTGAGGAAAAATCTACTTCAAATGGCGTCGAAGTATTGAAGGGTGTAAAAGTTACAGGATTTAAAAGAGGAAGTAACAGCAAAGCTGTTACAGGAGTTGAAACAGACAAAGGTATAATAGAGTGCGAACAAGTAGTTGTTGGCGCAGGACCTTGGGCTAGAGATTTTTGGAATATGTTAGAGCTTCCTAAAACTGCAAATATTAAAGATAAAGATGGTAAGATGCATGAAACCGACATGTGGAAATATTGGATGCTTCAAGAAGGTGTAATTGGTGTAGAGCCAGATTTTTTAAAGATGAATAATGGTGAACAGCCACCTGTAATTCATGTAGACTCAACAGCTCCATTATATTCAGATAAAACTAAAAAATTATTAACAGATAAAATTTGGGGAATATATTACAAACCAGATATTGAAGGTCTTGGTGTTCAAGGGGGAACTTCGCCTTACATAGTTGATAAACATTTTGATCAAGTAAACGTTGATCCATATGGTTTAGAGTCACCTGAATTCCAAACAACAGAAGCTTTTAATGATATGTGGTGTTCAGCTTTAGCTCATTGTCAAAAAAGATTTGAGGGAAAATCAGATTTATATCGAAAAGGACCTTCTGGTGGACTTGGATGTATGACGCCAGACTCGTTTCCAATTTTTGATAGATTTTTAGAGAACGTTTACATGATAGCAGACTCTAACCATGGTTATAAAATGATTGGTGTAGGAGAACTTGTTGCAAAAGAAATTCTAGGAACAGAAAGTGATTTATTAAAACCATTTAGATTCAACCGTTACGAGAAGGGTGAATTACATCCAACATCTAATAGTCCGTTTCCTTGGAGCTAATTTATCTAAGTAGACAGATGTTTTATTTTCAGCTAACTTTTTGTAATAACAAAACTTGCGGAGGAAAATGACTGATCTAGAAAAACATGTAAATCAACCAGGTAGAGCGAAATTAATCAAACAAGTTAGAGCTAAAATAAATGAACTTAAAATTGATTATATTTTTTTTCAATTCATATCAGTAACAGGTAGAGTTGTAGGTAAAGGAATTCCTGCTGATCACTGGGAAAGAACTTGTGAAAAAGGTTTTCAATTAGTTTACGGAGCAACAGCTAACTTATTCTTAGATCGTCATAATAACTACATAGGATATGGTCCTGAAGCAAAAGAGTTGGTCGGGATACCTGATCCAGAAACTTTTTGTCAATTACCGTGGGATAAAAAAGTTGCTCGTGTTTTTGTAACTTGTTTTAGAAATAGAGAAGAAAGAGAAAACCCAGGTGGTCACTTAACATCTGATTGTAGAGGAAATTTAAGAATTATTGCTAAAGAATTTAAGAAAAAACACGGTTACCAACTCAGAGTTGGAACTGAACCAGAAATGATGTGGTTGACTAGAAACGAAGATGGTACTCCAACAGGTAAAGGTTTCTCAAAGCCATATTGTTATCACATAGATCAATTTGAGTCTTTAAGACCTGTTTTTATGAAAGTTATGGAGTACGCTAGAGCAATGGGCTTTGATATGATTCAAGGTGACCATGAGGATGCGCCTGGACAACTAGAATTAAACTGGATGTATGATGATGTTTTAAGAAATGCGGATAGATTATCTACCTACAGACAAATTTGTGCTCAGGTTGCTAGAGAATTTAATTTGATTGCATGTTTTATGACTAAACCTTTTATGGGGGTGTCAGCTAGTGGTTGTCATACAAATATGTCTTTATGGACTGGTGGAAAAGATAAAGTAAATAAACTAGGTCATAAATCATTGCCAGGTATGGATGAGGTGTTTACCTACGTCGAAGGTGGAACTAACACTTTTATGCCTGATACAAAAGATGTTCAGTTACCAGGTAAAGTTGGCTTAAAATCTATTGGTGGTGTAATGAAACATCTAGGTGCATTAACTGCAATTGGATCATCAACTGTTAATTCATATAGAAGGTTATGGGATCAAGGTTTTTGGGCACCTGTTTATGCAGATTGGGGTTATCAAAATAGAACCTGTGGATTAAGAGTTTCAGCACCAGGAAGATTTGAATATCGATCAGTAGACTCTATGCATAATCCATATTTAATGGGAGCAGGTTTGTTAAAAGCTTTTGATGATGGAATAACGAATAAAATTGATCCAGGAAAACCTGAGTCTAGAAACATTTATGAAGCTCAAAAGGCTGGAAAAAATGTTAAAAAATTACCTTTAAGTCTTGGTGAGGCGTTAGATCGTTTAGCGGAAGATAAAGTTATTCAATCTGCCATGCCAAATGAGATGTATAAAATATTTCATTGGTATAAAAATGATGAGTGGGAAAGATTTTTAGGAGCAACAACTCAATGGGATCTAGATACTTATTTGGATTGCCTACCATAAACAAATTTTATTAAGGAGAAATATGTGCGGAATTGCGGGATTAATACATAGAGGAAAATCTTCAAACGTTGGTCAAGAGCTTCAGGGGATGCTTCAAGCTTTGAAACACAGAGGAGAAGACTCCACTGGATATGCTCTCTACGGTGACACAGACGGTCAAAACTTTATAATGAGATTTAAAGTTGGGGAGAATGTTGGAGAAGGTAGCTCATCAATAATGGAAGATGCTTCTGTTTATGATGAGAGAAAAAAAATTGTAGATAATCATATTTCTCAACTTGGAGCAAAAATTGTTAAAGAGGAAAGAATACTTCCCTACTCTCTTAGATATGAAATTGAATATGATAGTAGTGATTTGCTTGAATTTTCACAAAAAATTGAAAGTATTCCTGGCGTAGAAATTCTTTCAATGGGAAAGTCTCTTGAAGTAATTAAAGATCTAGGGAATGCAAAAGCTGTTTGTGACAGATATAATTTAGGAGATGTTGTGGGCACACATGCTATTGGACATGCTAGAATGGCCACAGAGTCTGGGGTTGATATTAAATCTGCTCACCCATTTTGGGGGTATCCATTTAGTGATGTTTCAGTTGTGCATAATGGACAATTAACAAACTATTGGAATAACAGAAGAATGTTAGAGAACAAAGGAATGAGATTTATGTCTGAATGTGACTCCGAGTTGATAGCTGTTTATCTAGCAGAAAAAATGAGAAGTGGAGCATCCCTTGAAGAAGGTATGAAAGATAGCTTGTCGGGTCTTGATGGAGTATTTACTTATTTTGTTGCAACAAAAAATTCACTTGGAATGGCAAAGGACACAATGGCCGCGAAACCTTTAGTTTTATATGAGTCAGATGATTTGGTTGCAATGGGTTCAGAAGAAATAGCAATCAGATCTGTTCTTCCACAGGAAATAGACACATATGATCCTTATGATGGAGAGGTAAAAGTATGGCAAATATAAAAACTAACGAGAATAAAACTAAAGCCCAATCAATGGGACTTCATAGTGAAGTCTTAACAGGAAAAACTCAACAAAAATTTTTTAATCCTGATGAAGCAGAAAACTTTTATTATTGGGGAACTTATGATGTAGATTTTAATAAAAGAATAGATCTTGATGTTAATGATCTAGATTGTAAAGAGGCAAACAAAAAAATAGACGAACTTATGAGTCAAGGTTATGGAACAATAGTTATAAAAAATCCTCAAGGAAAACATAGTTTAGGAGTTGGTGTTTTAAATAAATTAAATTTAATATTTGAAGGAAGTTTAGGATATTTTGGTGTTGGCTCTATTGATGGCCCAACAGTAAGAATTAATGGAAGAGTTGGATGGTCATGTGCAGAAAATATGATGGCAGGAAAAGTAGTAATAGAAAAAAATGCTGGATCATGTTTTGGTGCCGCTGTTAGAGGTGGAGACTTAATATGCAAAGGTAGTGTTGGGGCTAGAACAGGAATTGATCAGAAAGGTGGGACCATTATTATTGGTGGTGACGCTGGAGCATTCACTGGCTTTATGATGCAAAGAGGAAGAATAATAATTTTAGGAGACGTTGGTATAAACCTAGGAGACTCTATGTACGATGGAACTATTTACGTTGGAGGAAAAATTGGATCATTTGGAAGTGATGCGGTTGAGTCGCCTATGACAAAAAGTGATGTAGATTGGATTAAAAGAAAACTTAAAGTCGCTGAGATAGGCGAAAATTTTGATATTTCAAAAATGACTAAAGTAGTATCAGGTAAAAAACTCTGGAATTACGATGCTTTAGAACCAACAGAAAAAAAAGGAGCAATTTAATGGCAAAGAAAAAAAACGGAAAATCGAACGGTCATTCTAATGGTAATGGTGGAAGTGAATTTTCAAAAAGAAATAAAAGTTTATTAGGATACAATGCAATTTTTACCCCTGAAGTAATAGACGATATTCATATTAAAGCGCAGTTAGGAAGATACCGAATGAGAGGTATGGCGCTTATGAAAAAAATTCCTACTTTTGATGATCTAGTTTTTTTACCAGGAACTTTAACAAGATTTGTAATTGAAGGTTATAGAGAAAAGTGTGAAACTAAAACTGTAATTGGACCTAGATGTGAAAACCCAGTTGAATTAGATATTCCAGTTTACATCACAGGTATGAGTTTTGGTGCATTATCTTATGAAGCAAAAACAGCGCTTGCACGAGGAGCAACTATGGCAGGTAGCGCAACATGTTCTGGTGAAGGTGGAATGATACCTGATGAAAGAAGATATTCTGAAAAATGGTACTATCAATGTATTCAATCAAGATATGGATTTAATCCTCATCACGCACAACTTGCTGATGGAATTGAAGTGTTTATTGGTCAAGGACAAAAAGTTGGAATGGGTGGTCACTTAATGGGTCAAAAAGTAACTGACCAAGTAGCAGAAATGAGATCATTGCCAGCAGGTATTGATCAAAGATCTCCTGCAAGACATCCTGACTGGTTAGGACCAGATGACTTAGCCTTGAAAGTTCAAGAACTTAGAGAGTTAACAAAAAATAAAGTTCCAATACAATTAAAACTTGGGGCAGCAAAAGTATATGATGATGTTCGTATGGCAGCAAAATGTGATCCCGACTCTATTTATTTAGACGGTATGGAAGGCTCAACGGGTGCTGGTCCTCACATCGCAGCAGCAAACACAGGTATACCTGGAATAGCTGCAATTAGAGAAGCAAGAAGAGCAATAGATGATGTTGGAAAGACTGGTAAAGTTACTCTTATTTATGCTGGTGGAGTTAGAGATGGAGCTGACATGGCAAAAGCACTAGCTCTCGGCGCAGACGCAATCGCTATAGGTACTGGAGCTATGATTGCACTAAATTGCAATAAAGAAATTCCAGAGTCTAATTTTGAAAAAGAAATGGGAGTGCCAGCAGGTCATTGTTATCACTGTCATACTGGTAGATGCCCAGTTGGTGTTGCTACTCAAGATCCTAAGCTAAGAAAAAGATTAAACCCAGATGAGGCAGCTCTAAGAGTATATAATTACTTACATACTATGACATTAGAGGCTCAATTATTAGCTAGAGCTTGTGGTAAAACTAATATCCATTCATTAGAGCCAGAAGATATGGCAGCATTAACAATGGAAGCTTCTGCTTTAGCAAAAGTACCACTTTCTGGTACAAATCATACGGTAGGAGTTGACGATTTTCATAAAATATAATTATGCCAAAGAAAAAAACTAAAACTAAAAAGTCGAGCAACAAAACAGTTAAAGGTCAGTTAGGCAAAAAAAAAGAGACCGCTCGAGAAAAGATGATAGGTCAAACTATTGGTTATAGATATGATGTAAATTTATTGCCAGACTATTCTAAAATAACCCCATTCCTAAAAAAATATATTGAAGCAATGGGATGGGATGATTTAAATTGGTTAGAAGATGTGCATATGGGATATGAAGATGATAGACCTGCAGTTTTTGACAGAAATGCAAATGGTTGGGTTACTATTCCAAAAAAAATTAAGTTACCAAACAACCAACAAGATAGAGATATGATAGCAAGAGAGTTGTTAGTTAAGTTTCAAATGTCTCCAAATCATCCTTTAGTAGATCTAAAAAAAGCATACAGAAAATTTTAGAATCTCTAAACAATTTTATATATACCTCAAGTTGTCTTAGCCGAATAATCAGCCTATTTTGAGCTTATTATCTATTGATGTAAATATTCCATAATTTAATATTTAATAATTAAATACAAATGGAGGTTTGAAATGACTAGTCAAATAGATGCGTTGCAAACCATATTTACAGAATTTTACTATTGGATAACAGTAGTACTTATGTTTCTAATCCATGTAGGATTTTGTATGTATGAAGTTGGAGCTTCGCGTTACAAACACCATCAACACACATTAATGAAAAATACAATGCTGATACCTCTAGTAACAGTAACATGGTTTTTATTTGGTTGGTGGATATATTGGGCTTTTCCAACGGGACCAGGAATAGCTCCATCAATAATGACAGAAAGCACAGGTCTTATTCTTGGAGGTGGATTTGGTGCAAATGATTTAGCTAATCCCACAAATGAGTTTATGGCTGTTACTCTTAACGATCATGTAATGGGTGTATTCTGGGCAGCGTTCCTTTTATTTTCTTGGACAGCTGCATCGATAGTATCAGGTGCTGTGATTGAAAGAATTACAACTTTTGCTTTTGGAATTCTTGCAATTGCAATTGGATCTGTATTTTGGAGTATCGATGCTGCATGGGGATGGCACTTTGATGGATGGATGTTAAAAATACTTGGATACCATGATGCATATGCATCGGGAGTAATTCACGCTGTAGCTGGAGGATTTGCTTTAGGTGTGCTTGCTGTCTTAGGGCCAAGAATTGGAAAGTTTTCATCAAGTGGTGAACCTAGAAACATTGGGCCAAGAAACCCTTGGTTAGTAACTGTTGGATTATTTTTAATTTATACAGGTTTTTGGGGATTCTACGCGGCGTGTAATGTTCCAATTTATGACCTAGGACCGGAATATGGAATGGAAGGTGTAACTTTCTTTACTGCCACTAATATATATTACACTCCAACAACATTAAGTGGAATAACTATGAACTTCTTGATGTCGTTATCTGGAGGATTGTTAGCGGGTTATGTAATATCTAAAGGTGATCCTTTCTGGACATACTCAAGTGGTCTAGCTGGAATAATATGTGCGTCTGCAGGAAACGATCTTTATCATCCAATTCAATCATTAATTATTGGTATGATAGGAGTAGTTATAGCTTACAAATTGCATTATTGGGTTGAACGTAGGTTTAAAATTGATGATGCAGTCGGAGCTGTTGCAGTTCATGGCTACGCAGGTTTTGCTGGTCTTGTAATTTGTGGGTTTGTCCTTAATGGATATCCTTCATCAGGTTACAGTGTCGGTGCGATGTGGGATGGTTCTACCTATGCTGCTATAAATCCTTTAGGAATGTTTTTAGGTGCATTAATAATGTTCTTTGTGCTTGGAATGTTTCCTGGATGGATTATTGCTAAAGTTCTTAATGGAATGGGTAAATTACGTATTCCAAGAGAAGTTGAGTTAGCAGGATTAGACTATCAAATAATGGAGGAGGCAAAAGAAGATGAAAAAGCTGTTGCTTCTTCAAGTAGTTAAAGGAGGAAAATATGGCTACAGTAAATAATTGGATAGATCATTTAACTGCCGCAAGTAAAGCAGAAGGTGGTGCTGCTGGACCAATATTTCCAGGCGCAGGATCTGAAGGCATCTTAGTTATAATACTTGTTATAATTTGGATTGGTTGGACGGTTATAAGTTCTAAGCAAGAAAGCGACAAACTTGAAAAACTTGCTCGAAGAAAACCTAGTTCAAATGCTTGGAAAGGCAATATAACGGACGGTTAAATAATACATTATAAGGGCGCAAATTAAATTTGCGCCCTTAAATATAAATGAGCGATCAAAATAAAAATCAATCTAATAAAACTCCAAGTAGAATGTCTAGATTAGCCTGGCCTAAGGCTAAATATGGTGTCTTTGCCGCAATCATTATCATTGTTATAGTCAATGTGCTTTACTATAAAGACCAATTATTATCACTACTTTAAAACTTATTTATGTGTGGCATTGTTGGAATTTATCTAAAATCTAAAAAATTTGAAAAATCCTTAGGTGGAATGCTTTCTAAAATGTTAGTCAGTATGGAATCTAGAGGTCCTGACAGTGCAGGTTTTGCTATTTATAACAGTGATAAAAATAAAACTTACAAATATTCTATTTGTTTAAATGAAATGAGTTTTGAAAAATTCAAAAAAGAAATTAAGAAAAAAGTAAAATTAATAAATATTGAAAAGAATTCAGACCACGTAATTTTAAAATCTATAAAGAAACCACATGAAATTCTCCCTATTTTAGAGAGTTTTGTGGAAATATCATTAGTTGGTTATGGAAAATCTATTGAAATTTTTAAACAGGTTGGAAGCCCTAGTAAAGTTGTAAAGAAATTTAATTTAGATAATTTTTCAGGAACTCATGCGATTGGCCATACGAGAATGGCAACAGAAAGTGCAATTACTACAAATGGATCTCACCCCTACTCTACAGGAGAAGATGAATGCCTAGTTCATAACGGATCGCTATCTAATCACAATAATCTAAGAAGAAAATTGAAAAAAAATGGTTCTAAGTTTAATTCTGAAAATGACACTGAAGTTGCGGCTGGATATATCTCCGATAGTCTTAAAAATAGAAACTTAAAACAAACTTTAAAAAAAGGTTTAAGTGAACTTGATGGGTTCTACACTTTTATTGCAGGAACTCACAGTGGTTTCGCAGTTCTTCGTGATGAGATAGCTTGTAAGCCTGCAGTAATAGCTGAAACAAAAGATTATGTTGCAATTTGTTCTGAGTTTCAAGCAATGGCACATATGCCTAATGTTAACAATGCAAAAATTTTTGAACCTGAGCCAGGTATAGTTTATTCTTGGGGAAAATAATGAATCTTGATTTAAAAAAATTGAAACTAAGATCAGTAAATGAAAAGCTACAAAGTATTGATAGAAAAAAAAATAGTAGAAAATTTACTATATCAAATCCTGAAGGTAATCACGCTATATGTGCGGGTCTTACAGAGAATATTGATGTCACTATAAAGGGTCATGTAGGATATTATTGTGCAGGTATGAACCAAAATGCAAATATTATAGTCGATGGAAATGTAGGCACAGGTGTAGCAGAAAATATGATGTCTGGAAAAGTTCATGTTAAGGGAAATGCATCACAATCTGCAGGAGCAACTGCTCATGGTGGCACATTAATTATTGATGGTGATACTAGTTCAAGATGTGGAATTTCAATGAAAGGTATTGACATAATAGTTAAAGGTTCAGTTGGCCATATGTCAGCCTTTATGGCTCAATCTGGAAATCTAGTCGTTTTTGGAAATGCTGGTGAAGCTTTAGGAGATAGTTTGTATGAAACAAATATATATGTAAAAGGAAAAGTAAAGTCTTTAGGAGCAGATTGTGAAGAAAAAAAAATGGATAAAAAACATAAATCAAAATTAAAAGAGCTTTTGAAAAAAGCTGGATCAAATATTAAACCCGATCAATTTAAAAGATACGGTTCTGCAAGAAAACTATATAATTTTAATATTGATAATGTATCAAACTATTAATTATGAAAAATAAAACTATACCTCGTCAATCCTGGACCTTTGATGAATACACTAACTCTGAAATAAGAAGAGCTGCTGAGACTGGAATTTATGATATTAGGGGTGGTGGTTCTAAAAGAAAGCTTCCACATTTTGATGATTTATTATTTTTAGGTGCTTCAATGTCTAGATATCCTTTGGAAGGATATAGAGAAAAATGTACTACAAATGTAACTTTAGGCACAAAATATGCAAAAAAACCATTAGAGCTTGATATTCCAATTACGATTGCGGGTATGAGTTTTGGAGCATTGTCCGGTCCAGCGAAAGAGGCATTAGGAAGAGGAGCAAGTGCAGCTGGAACATCTACCACAACAGGTGATGGAGGAATGACACCAGAAGAAAGAGGTCAATCGAAAAATTTAGTTTATCAACTTTTGCCCTCAAGATATGGGATGAACCCAAATGATTTAAGGAAGGCAGATGCAATTGAAGTAGTGATTGGACAAGGCGCAAAACCTGGTGGTGGAGGAATGTTGCTTGGACAAAAAATAGATGATCGCGTTGCAGAAATGAGAACTTTACCAAAAGGTATTGATCAAAGATCTGCATGTCGTCACCCTGATTGGACCGGTCCTGATGATTTAAAAATAAAAATTTTAGAATTAAGAGAAATTACTAAATGGAAAGTTCCTATTTTTATTAAAATTGCTGGAGCAAGACCATATTATGATACAGCATTAGCTGTTAAAGCTGGAGCAGATGTTGTTGTCTTGGATGGTATGCAAGGTGGTACAGCAGCAACACAAGAAGTATTCATTGAAAATGTAGGCCAACCGACTTTAGCTTGCATAAGACCTGCTGTAGATGCTTTGCAAGATTTAAATTCGCATAGAGAAGTTCAGCTTGTAATTTCAGGTGGAATTAGAAATGGTGCAGATGTAGCTAAAGCTCTCGCGTTAGGAGCTGATGCAGTATCCATTGGGAGTGCGGCCATGATTGCAATTGGTGATAATGACCCGAAATGGGAAAAAGAATATGAAAAACTTGGAAGTAAAGCTGGAGCGTACGACGACTGGCATGAAGGAAATGATCCTGCAGGAATATCAACTCAGAAACCAGAGCTAATGAAAAGATTAGATCCAAAAAAAGCAGGTAGAAAATTATCAAATTATTTAAAGGTCATGTCTTTAGAAGCACAAACTATTGCACGAGCATGTGGAAAAAATAGTCTTCATAATTTAGAACCAGAGGATTTATGTGCATTAACTGTTGAAGCTGCAGCAATGGCTAGAGTTCCTTTGGCAGGAACTAGCTGGGTGCCGGGTATAAAAAAGAAATAGTTATTGATAGTTAATAAATAATTCGTAGTATATTTATTAATGCCCAAAAATTTATCTAATATTGCTAAATCAAAAAAAATTAAATATTTTTTAATAAGTTTCGTTGATTTGTTTGGTGTATTAAGATCTAAATTAGTACCCGCACAAGCAATAAAGGAGATGCAAAAAAATGGTGCAGGATTTGCTGGATTTGCAGCTTGGCTTGATATGTCACCAGCAGACTCGGATATGTTCGCTGTACCAGATCCAAATAGTTTAATTCAATTACCTTGGAATAAAGAAGTAGGTTGGCTTGCTTCAGACCTGTGGATGAATGGTAAGCCTGTTGAGGCATCACCAAGAGTAATGTTAAAAAAGCAAATAAAATTACTATCAAATGAAGGTTACACCATGAAATCTGGTGTTGAGTGTGAATATTTTCTTATATCACCTGATGGTAGTTCTATTGCAGACACTAGGGATACTCAATCTAAACCTTGTTATGATCAATCAGCTTTGATGAGGCAATATGATTTAATAAAAGAGATATGTGATTGCATGATTACAATGGGATGGAACCCATATCAAAATGATCATGAAGATGCTAATGGCCAGTTTGAAATGAATTGGGACTACACTGACTGCCTAACTACAGCAGATAGACATACATTTTTTAAATTTATGGTTAAGTCTATAGCAGAAAAGCATGGCTTAAGAGCAACATTTATGCCAAAACCATTTGAACAACTGACGGGAAACGGATGTCATGCGCATATTTCCCTATGGGATAAGAAAAAAAATAAATTTTTAGATAAAAACGACAAACTTGGGCTTAGTAAATTAGCATACAATTTTTTAGGTGGTGTAATTAAAAATGCAGGTTCATTATCAGCATTCTTTAATCCAACTTTAAATAGTTATAGAAGAATAAATGCACCACCGACAAAATCTGGTGCAACATGGTCACCAAGTAGTATTTCTTACACAGGAAACAATCGAACACATATGATTAGAGTTCCAGATCCAGGAAGATTTGAACTTAGATTAATGGATGGATCAGCAAATCCATATTTACTACAAGCAGGAGTTTTAGCAGCAGGTATAAATGGCATTAGAAAAAGAGTTAATCCTGGAAAACCATTATTCTGTAATATGTATACTGATCACGACAAGTATCCCAACTTACCAAAATTACCAAATACATTAGAAGATTCCTTAGAAATGTTAAATTTTAATACAGTTATGAAAAATGCTTTTGGAAAAAATGTTTTAAATAGTTACATTAAATTAAAAAAATCTGAAATAGAAAGTTTTAAGTTAAAAGAAAAATTTGATAAATTGAAACCTATTACAAAGTGGGAAAGATCTAATACTTTGGATTGTTAAAATATGTCTATTAATTATAGTCATATTAATAAGTTTTCATCATTTACAAAAAATAAAAATTATTCATTCAGTAGACAAGAAATTTTAAGTGTTTTAAAAAAAGAAACTATTGATAAGGCATTTAATACTATATCTCGTTGGGATAATTACGAACCCACTCCACTGCTCAAATTAAACAAACTTTCAAAAGACCTTAATTTAAAAAATATCTTTTACAAAGATGAGTCAAAAAGGTTTGGACTAAAATCTTTTAAAGCACTTGGAGGTGCTTATGCGGTAGCGGAGGTTTCAGCTGGAAGAAAGGATGTAGTTGTTGCTACAGCAACGGCAGGAAACCATGGAAAATCAGTTGCCTGGGGTGCAAAAAGGCTAGGAATTGCATGTAAAATTTTCATAAGTGAATTTGTAAGTGAAACAAGAGCTAATGAGATGCGAAAACTGGGAGCTGAAGTGACAAAGGTAAAAGGGAATTACGAAAATTCTTTAAATGAATGCATAAAGCAATCTAAGGAAAATGGTTGGGAAATTGTACAAGATGTTGCCTGGGAAGATTATCAAAAAGTTCCAAAACTAACCATGGCTGGATATTCAGTGATGATAGAAGAAATCTCTAAACAAACTGATCATTATATTACACATATATTTCTGCAGGCAGGTGTTGGAGGTATGGCTTCTGGCGTAATATCAGGGGTCGCCAGATATTTTAAAAGAATTCCAAAAATTATTGTTGTTGAGCCAAAAAATGCAGACTGTGTATTAAAGAGTATTGATGCAGGTAAACTTACTAGAGTTGAAATAGAAAAAGAAAGCATTATGGGAGGAATGTCATGTGGGGATGTATCATTAGTCCCATGGCAAATTCTAAAAAACTCAGTAAATAATTGTCTAAGTATTCCTGATGACGACATACCATTATCAGTAGCGATGTTAGCTAAGGGATACTTTGGTGAGGATAACATTGTTGCAGGAGAATGTTCAGCACCTGCTCTAATAAGTATAAATGTTAGTTGTAATAACGAACAAATTAAAAAGGATCTTGAATTAGATATGAATTCGAATGTTTTATTAATTGGATGCGAAGGTGATACAGACATAAAACTTTATAACGAACTTCTCTCTAAAGGATCAGAACAGTTATCAAATGGCTAATACAGCACTCGTTTGGATAAGAGATGATTTTCGAATACAAAATAATGATGCGCTGACTTATGCTTCAAACCAACATGATATAGTTACGGCAGTATTTATTTTTAATAGTAATATTTTTGATCATAAAAGAGAAGCTCAAAAGTGGTGGGTAAGTAAATCCTTAGAAAACTTTAAATCGGATTTAAAAAAATTAAATATTGGATTGGAAATTATTAAAGACGATGAAATAAATTTTTTTTCTAAAATAAAATCTAATAGTAAAATATCTGTTTATTGGAATAAAGTTTATGAACCTACTGAATTAGAAAAAGATAAAAAAATTGGGACTGATTTTTCAAAAAAAAATATTGATTTTAAATTTTTTAAAGGGAACGTTCTTAATGAATATAATAAAATTACAAAAAATGATGGCACACCTTTTAAAGTCTACAGTCCTTTTTGGAGAAATGCAGAGCAATTTTATCTAGAAAGACTGCCTGATAAAATAAGCAAAGTTAAAAAGTGTAAAAAGATAAACACATTGTTTAAAAACCAAATAAAATCTGAGGATATTTTACCTAGATCTGATTGGTATAAAAAATTTGAAAAGTATTGGGTACCTTCGGAGCAAAAAGCCCATGAAAATTTAGATAATTTTGTTAATAAAAGCATACTTAATTATGGTGTTGATCGTGACTTTCCATCAATTAAAGGAACGTCATTACTTTCTCCATATATTAGAAATGGACAAATTAATGTTGGAGACATTTGGGAAAAGTGTAAGAAACTAAAATCAAACAATGTAAGTGTAAAAAAATATACTAATGAAATTGGTTGGAGAGAGTTTTCGCACAGTCTCATAAATTACTTTCCACAAATGCTAAAGGGAAACTTAAGAAAAGAATTTGATAAGTTTCCATGGGTAAATAATTCTAAATTTTTAAATGCATGGAAAAAAGGA
Organism: Candidatus Pelagibacter sp.; assembly: GCA_045566995.1. Lineage (GTDB taxonomy): Bacteria > Pseudomonadota > Alphaproteobacteria > Pelagibacterales > Pelagibacteraceae > Pelagibacter. The sequence goes on along the minus strand of JBJLDU010000006.1, from coordinate 17,116 downwards.
ATGACAGGTTACCCAATTGTTGATGCTGGTATGAGAGAATTATATGAAACAGGCTGGATGCATAATAGAATTAGAATGGTAGTTGGGTCTTTTTTAGTAAAACACTTAAGAATTAATTGGAAAGAGGGAGAAAAATATTTCAGAAACTGCCTTCTAGATTTCAATGAAGCAAATAATGTTGCTCAATGGCAATGGGTAGCCGGATGTGGAGCAGATGCAGCACCATATTTTAGAATTTTTAATCCTATTCTTCAGGGTGAAAAATTTGATAAGCAGGGAGAGTATGTAAAAAAATGGGTTCCCGAATTAAAAAATGTACCACCAAAATTTATTCATAAACCTTGGGAACTGGAGTTAAAATACCAAGAAGGAATTAAAACAATTATTGGAAAAGATTATCCTAAGCCAATTGTCATCCATGAACAAGCTAGGGCCGCTGCTTTACAAGCTTTTCAAAGTATTAAGAAAAATTAAAAACCACTCTCTCTTATAAGAAGTGAAAAAGTATTTTTAAAAAACTTTATAAATGGACTGTATCTATATCCATCAATATAGACATACCCTGGTAATTCAAATTCAATATTAGTCTTTGACATTATTTTAAAATCTGCTGAATAGTATGCAGTCTCTGGTCTGTTTTCGTATTCAGTATCGGTATCAAGTCTTACTGCAATAGGCCCATTATATGTTGAAGATAACGACAAGTAAGGTAGAGCACTAATTGCAGAATAATCCAATGATTTTGAAATCAAATTAATTTTTTCGTGCATTCCATCATTTGGAATAAAAACTGCAGTATTATTTAATTTAAAACGATCAATTTGATTTTCTTTAATAAATCCCTTTACCTGCCCTGTTCCATATTTAACTATACCGAATAACTCGTTTTTATTATTTACCCATATACCATTTGATAAATTCTCTAAATCTTTTATCGAACCATCAATAGGCGCTTTCAATATCATTTTATTTTGTATTTTTAATAAGCCACTTAATTCACTTTTTGCGGAAATAAGTCGTTGTTGATAAGTTATATACTGATCCATATTCCCCGCACTGTCGCTTAATCGATTTATTTTTGTTTTAATTAAATCTAATTTTCTTTTAGTGGAATTAATCTGATCATCTAAATTAGGAGAATAAAATTCTATCAGAGATTGGCCTTTTTTAACTTGATCATCGTTTTGAACTAATATTTTTTTAATTTGTGCAGGATAAGGTGAATATATTTTGGAATATTGTTCTGAAATATAAACTGCTGGTATTTTCATTGATGATTTCCACGGAGCAAATAAAAGCAGAGATAATGAAATTAGAATTATAAACAATCTTATAGTTTTTTTATTTAATTTTATATCTTGTTTTAAAACAAACCATTGTTTCATTTCCTTAAATATGGGCGCCATAATGAACCAGTAAATTTCAATAACAAATAAAATAATACCCAAAACTTTAAAAGCAAAATGGTAGACTAATAATGCAATTCCGATGAATAAGAAAAATCTATAAACCCAAGTCGACCATGCATAGGTAATAAATAACCATCTCCTTGCTGGATTTAATTCCTCTGGAGGACTGTGGTTCAATCCAAATAAAGTTTCTCTTACCTGCCATCTTGCTAAAGCGAATGATCTTGGTTGTAAATTTTCAGCTTTTAACCAATCAGAGAAAACATAATATCCATCAAATCGCATAAAAGGGCTGACGTTAATTACTAAAGAAGAAATCCAGCTTGTAGTTGCTATAAAGAAAGCAACACTTTTAAGCCCACCATCAGGTAATATTGCCCATGCAAAAGTAGCAATTAATGCAAGATGTAATTCTGTTAGAATTCCTGCAAAATTGATCAATAATCTTTCCCTATGATTTCTTAATCGCCAAGCATCTGTTGTATCGGTATATAAAAAAGGAAAGAATACTAAAAAAGCTATTCCAATAGCAGATACGCGGCAACCATAGTGTTTTGCAACAAATGCATGCCCTAATTCGTGTAAGCATTTTACAAAAATAAGCGTAACAAGATAAAGCAATAAACCATCGAACGTAAAGAAGTACATAAAAGTTTTTGCAAAACTTTCATATTGTTGGATAACTAAAAAGACACCAATAAAACCAAAAAAATAAATTAAATTTCTAAAGTTTTTTGATCCTAATTTTTTAACAGTAGAAATTGATTTATTTAAAAATTCATCTGGTTTAAATAATGGTATTTTAAAAAATAAATAACTATGAATTAAATTAAGTAACCAATGTTTCTTAAGACTATTTTTTTGTTGAGAAAGTAAGGTAACACCTTGACCAATTGGCTGAATAATTAAATTATTTAATTGTAGAAAATTTACAAAGCTTTTGATCTCATCAATATTTGTCTCTATACCATCTGAGTTTATTTTTTTTTCAAATTGCTCTAGGTCTTCCCCGCCTCTCCAGTTTTTAATTAAACGAAAAGCAGTAATTCCAAGTGTAAAATATTTGTTTCTAATTGCATCATATAGAAGCCATGCAGGTGAACCATCCTCTCGACTATTGCCCCTAAAAATCTCTAAATCCTGTCTTAAATGTGGAATTATCATATTCCAATTAATTGTCTCATAAATGTTATAGGTTTTCTGAATAAATAATAAAACAACGATACTTTTGAGCCATACACTTTAGCAGTTCCTCTTAAGCCAATACGAGGTAGTTTATTTTTATCACCCTCATAACTCGCTGTTAATTTATAAGATAGTATTCCCTCAGGTGATAATGAAGGTTGGTAGGACGCTCTTAATAATTTTCCTTTTAAAGATTTCATTGGGTTTACATCTAAAAAAACTTTAACCAAACTATTTTTTTGAATTACTAATGAGTCTTTGACAGGTAACCATATTAGAAATTCAATTTCATTTTGATTAGCAATGGTTATAATTTTTTCACCAACAGAAACAGGTCTTCCTTGCCATTCAGATTTTCTATCAACAATAGCTATTCCGTTTTGTGTTGAGTAGATTTTTGAATTATTTAATCTTTTTGATACTGAATTTAATTCAGCTTTTTTTAAGTCTACTTGAGCAGCTAATTCAGCAAGTCTTGCTTTTTCTTTTGTGTCTGAAAAAGATGATTGACGACTTCGCAAAAGTTCTTTTTCTGCAATTTGCAATGATTGTTGAGCTAGATTATATTCATTATTTAAATCTAAATCTTCAAGCAACACAACCAAATCACCTACTTTTATTTGATCATTATTGTTGATAGTTATGTTTTTTACCACCCCATCAAAGGGTGCTGTGACTAATTTTGGATTAGAAGGCACTACATCCACAGGGGCAGTGCTTTTCATTTTAATTGGAATAATTGAAATAATAATAAATATAATGGCAGTTAACCAAAAACCTTTGCCACCAAAAATTGTTTTAAAAAATCGATTAACAGTAAAGTTTTTTGTAAATGAATTTTGAGCATGTCCAAAGGTATTTGCTAAGTGTGTTAAAAGATCAATTTCATTATCATTGAATACTTGATTTTTTGATAAAATTAAAAAACCTTGAAATCCTTGTTGTGAGGAGAACAAAGGTACTTGTAAAATAAAATTTGGAATATTTTTAGGTTTTTTAATTTTTAAAGATTTAGAAATTTTTTCAAGATCGATAGTTTGTATATCTTTAGTATCTCTATAATCTTTATGATTTATAATTTTTTCTAAATAACTTATTAAAGGAGAGGTTCTGTCGACTGTAGCTAGATCAGAGGTAGCCTTTATATTAAAATTTTTAGTTGATGATTTTAATAAAAGAAAAGAGCTAATATAATCTACTAATTGTCTAGTTTCATTAACTATAACAAAATTTAACTCATCTTCAGTTTTTGCTTCTCGGGTTTTTTTTTCTAAACCAATTAGCTTTGCAATTTTAATATTTTTATCTTCGCTCAAAATTTAACTGTCCCACTCATACCAGGTATTAAACCATCGTATTTTTCATTAAACTTAGCTTTTAATTTAATTGTTTGGCTGACTGCATCAACTGCTGCGCCAAAACTAATTATTTTCGCCTTTAATGTATCACCAGTTTCATCAATCTGAATTTCAACATTGTGATCAGTTTTAAGCCATTTTAACCATGCACTTGGTACAATTATTTCAGCTTCTAACAAACCATCCCCTACTATATCCATCAAGTTTTGTCTTTCTTGAATTGTAGAAAATATACTTGTGTAAACATCCATCACCTTTCCATCATATGGTGCTATTACTTTGCATCTTTGCACATTTAAAGTTGAAATTTTTAGTTCAGCTTTAGCTTTATTCATAGCTGATACAGATAATTGATATTGAAGTTTACCAATTGATCTCATTTCCAGTAATTGTTTATCATTTTCTAACTGAATTTTAGCTGTCTCGTAATTTGATTTAATAACTTCGTTTTGTGCTTTATATAGCTCACAATCAAAACTAATTAGCACATCCCCTTTTTTAAAAGCATCTCCTAATAAAAAATTTATTTTTTCAACTCTTGCTGATATTTCGCTTGAAATTGAAACCTTTTCTGTAGCTGAAACTAAAGCTCTTGCTGTTCTATCATCTGCTGAGGCAAATATAGGTAACAACAATAAAATAATTGATATTAGGACTTTTTTCATTTGATATTAAAACATTACGAGCTTGAAATTACAATATTACAGGCTTCTTATCAACTTATCACCATAATCATCAAAGTTAACTTGTGCTTTTGCAAGTTGAGTGTTTAATGGTTCAAAAGTAGTTTCGGGATCATCTAATTTTTCAGTATTATTATTTTCTTTGTTAAACTCTAGTTCAACTTCTTTAACTACTATTTCACCACCTTCTTTTTCTGAAATTATTTTTAATTTAATATTATCAACATCACTTGGTGGCTCTGCAATTATTTGACCTGTAAATGGATCAATTTTTATCCATTCTGGAAGTTGTTGTCCGTCTTCTTGAACAATCTCAAATTCTTCTGAGTTTTGTGCTTTAACAATTGGTAAATCTAAATAATATTTATTCTCAACTATTTGAGTTTCTACATTTAATATTTCACTTGGTTCTATATTTAAAAATTCTGTAAATTTATTATTATTTAATACATTTGTTGTAGTCTTATCAATAGACCCAACTTCATTTGTTGATTGTAATTGAACAGTTCCACTTGTATCTACATTAACTTTAGTTTTGTTAGCTTTCTTTATTTTTTTAAATACATCTTTATCCTGCATAATTTTTTTTGGATCAATAACAACTGTTACTTTTTTTTGATTATTATCCGCATCTACTGCAACTATTTTGAATTCTAACATCTGTGTACCTTTTGGAATGTTAGTGGTAGTTTTTCCAGTTTTAGGATCAACTTTTATCCAACTAGGGAGAACTGATCCATCTTTCATTTCTCCATAATACTTATTCATTTCTTTTCCTTCATCATTGAAAACTTTAAATTTTACTTTGATGCCGTCTTTAGTGTATTTAGCTTTTAAATTTTCAATAACTGAAGAGTCATCACCTGTGCTAATTGACTCTGATTCTGCAACAAGATCTACTAATCTTAATCCTTGATTAAATTCCGCTCCATCTCTGGTATTTGACTCAGGTAATTCAAGTTCTGGTGTATCAATTTTTTCAGATCTTCTTTGTTTTTTCTCTTTTTTAGTTTCAGCTTTTTGCTTACCTTTTCCATCATTTTCTGAGTCACTTGCATCTTCACCTTCTGGCTCACTGGTTGAATTATCTATTTCACTACCACCACCGGTAACTACAGCTGGAAATATAATTTTAATTTGTAGAACTGCAGTATCTGTAGAATTTCCATCACTTATTGTGTACCAAAAATTGTCATAGACTGGGTCAGAGCCAGCATTTTTGGCTTCATCATCTGTAAGTGTACTACTTAAAACGTATGTATAACTTCCGTCAGCATTTAACGTCAAGGTACCGTAAGTACCAGTAATTTCGCTTCCTGCTGAAAAAGTTGTTCCAGATCCTTCAGTAGATCCTGAAGCAAAATTTGTAATTGAAATTGAGTCTCCATCACCATCAGTATCATTACCATCAAGGTCATCTGCGCTACCATTTGTAACTGTTGCAGATCCCTCTGTTGTAGCAACAGTAATAGTATCATTAGTTGCTGTTGGACTTTCATTAATACCAGTAATAGTAAACGTAATGGTGCCTATATCTATGGCTTTGGTTCCTGCGTTTGTTTCATCATCTCTTACTTTATAAGAAAATGTATCGGTGGCCGTTGCTCCAGCTGCAAGTGCAATAGTGGCAGCATTTCCTGTTACATCATAAGAATAAGATCCATCTTGATTTAAAGTAAAGGTTCCGTAAGTTCCAGATATAGCTGAACCAACATTTTTATTAGCTAAAGATGAGCCTTCAGCGCCAGTACCAACTCCACGAACTCTCAAATCAGATGTGCTATCATCACTATCGGTATCATTAGTTGTTACACTGCCAGTTGCTGCAGAAGCTCCTGCAGTAATAGTATCTGTATCATTCACTGCAACTGGTGCTGCGTTAACTGATATATTCATTGTATAAGTGGCTGAACTAAAGACAGTTCCATCATGAACTTTAAAAGTAAAAGTATCATCATTTTCAGAATTTGCGTTAGGGGTATACTTAATATTATCAAAATTAGTGATAGTGCTATTAGCAGTTATTGTATTTCCATTACCAACTTTTGTTAAAGTTCCATAAGTTGGTACAGATATAATTTTTACTTTAGTAAAAGTATCATTGTCATCGACATCTGAAAAATTAAATTCTGATCCACTATCTGAAAATGTATATGTAATGTTTGAACTTGTTCTTGCGCCGTGGGTTCCATCAGTATTATTTTCATTTATGTAAATAGTTTTGTCTGCTGCAGTTGGAGCATCATTCGTTCCTGTAACTGTAATGACAATTGTTGCAGTATCTGTACCACCGTTTCCATCTGAAACTGTATAAGTAAAGCTATCTGTTGCAGTTTCTCCTGTTGCTAAATCATCGGCTGCACTTTGGTCTGCAACATAAGTATAAGTTCCATCTGCACCAATAACCAGTGTTCCATAAGTTCCTGTTACTGAAGTTCCATTTGATTGATTTGTTCCAGAAGTTACACTTGAATTAGATCCACCTGTTACGGCAATTTGAGTTATTTCTAAAGAGCTTACAGTATCATCGCCATCTGCATCCGTGTCATTATTTTGAATTACACCGTTAGCAGCATCTGAAACTGTTACAGTTGCATCTTCGTTTACACTTGCTGTATCATTTGTAGCTACTGGATTATCATTAGCACCTGTAACTGTAATAATTAATGTAGCTGTGTCTGTTCCACCTTTTCCATCAGATACTGTGTAAGTAAAGCTATCGGTCGCTGTTTCATTAGCATCTAAAGCGTCCGCTGCAGCTTGATCAGCAACATATGTGTATGATCCATCAGCACCAACTACTAAAGTACCGTATGTACCTGTAACTGAAGTTCCATCTGAAGAAGTTGTGCTACTTGTAACGCTTGAGTTTGATCCACCCGTAACTGCAATTTGTGAAACTGTTAAAGTATCTCCATCTGCATCTGTATCATCTGCAACTAACAGTCCAGATCCAGATGTTTGACTAACTGTTGCATCTTCAACTACAGCATCTGTATCATTAACTCCAACTGGGTTATCATTTACTGGAGTTACGTTTACAGTCATTGTGCTTGAAGATGAGCTATAATCAGTTCCATCACTCACCTGAAATCCAAATGAAGTATACGAAGTACCATTTTCATTGGCATCTGGCACAAATCTTAATTTATTATTACCAATATCTGTTGCAGTAATTTCTTGGTTTAATGTTACATCTACCCAAGCTGATCCATTATAATATTGTAAAGCTCCATCATTTTCTAATTGTGTAATTTTAATTTTATTTAAAGCCCCACTATCATCTACGTCGCTAAAGTTAAATTCACTTGTTGAAAATACGTGATTAGTATCTTCTAATGTTGTAACAGTATTGTCAGATGCAGTTGGAGCATCATTAACTCCTGTAACAGTAATTGTTATATCTGCTGTAGTTGTTGCACCTGTTGTATCTGTAACTGTGTATGTAAATACATCAGTAACCGTGTCACTCGCATCTAAATCATCTGCAGCTGATTGATCAGCTGTGTAAGTATAGGTTCCATCAGCTCCTATAACTAATGTTCCGTAGGTTCCAGTTATTGATGTTCCGTTACTATTATAAGTGCTACTACCTGCAACGCTAGAGTTTGAACCTCCACTTGGTTTAATTTGTGTAATAACCAATGACGATGCACTATCATCAGCATCAGCATCTGTATCATTATCTTGTACAACCCCACTTCCAGCTGAAGAAACTGTTAACGTTGCATCCTCATTAACAGAACCTGTGTCATTGGTTGCAACTGGAGTATCATTTGTTCCTGTAACTGTAATAATTAATGTTGCAGTGTCTGTTCCACCTTTTCCATCTGAAATTGTATAAGTAAAACTATCTGGTGCAGTATCACCTGCATCTAAAGCATCAGCTGCTGATTGGTCAGCTGTATAAGTATAAGATCCATCTTCACCTACAGTTAAAGTACCATATGTTCCAGTTACTGAAGTACCATTACTTGCTGAAGTACTACTGTCAGCTACAGTACTATTAGATCCCCCTGTAACAGCAATATGTGAAACTGTTAAAGTATCACTATCTGCATCTGTATCATCAGCAACTAAAAGTCCTGATCCAGAAGTTTGGCTAACTGTTGCATCCTCGTTAACACTATCAGTATCATTTACAGCTGATGGGGCGTTGTTATTACTACTTACTGTAATAGTTAATGTAGTTGTAGTTGAAGCTGTTCCATCTGAAACTGTGTAGGTGAATACATCTGTTCCAGCACTTGATCCAGCAACATAAGAATAAGTACCATTAGCACCAATAGTTAATGTACCATAAGTCCCTGTACTTGAAGTACCATTTGCGCGTGTTGTTCCAGAAGATACGTTTGATGCGCTTCCTGCACCACTATGCTGAATTTTTGTTACTGTTAAAGAAGAACTCTCGTCTAAATCAGTGTCATCTGAAATTACTGTACCTGCACCGTTAGTAGTATCTGTGACTGTGGCTGTTACTAATACAGCGTCTGTATCTGCCACTGCTACCGGTGCATCATTAACCCCAGTAACTGTGATAATTAATGTTGCAGTATCTGTAGCAGTTCCATCTGAAACTGTATAAGTAAAACTGTCTGTTGCCGTATCAGTAGCATCTAAAGCATCAGCTGCAGCTTGGTCTGCTGTATAAGTATATGTTCCATCAGCGCCAACTTTTAATGTTCCATATGTTCCAACAATTGTAGTAAAATTACTATTATAGGAACTGCTTCCAGCAACTGAATTATTGGATCCACCAGTTACTGCAATTTGAGTAACTGTTAAAGATGAACTACCATCTGCATCTGTATCATCAGCTATTAATAATTCAGATCCTGAGCTTTCGGTTATTGTTGCATCCTCATTAACAGCGTCTGTATCATTAACGGCAACTGGATCATCATTGATACCTGTAACTGTAATAACTAATGTAGCTGTGTCTGTTTCACCTTGTCCATCTGTAACTGTATAAGTAAAACTATCTGTTGCAGTTTCACTAGCATCTAATTCATCAGCTGCTGATTGGTCAGCTGTATAAGTATAAGAACCATCGGCACCAACAACTAAAGTACCATATGTTCCTGTTATAGAAGTTCCATTTAAAAAAGTTGTTCCTGAGCTTACAGTTGAATTTGATCCACTAGTTGGTTTAATATGTGTTACTGTTAAGGTATCACTATCAGGTTCTGTATCATCTGCAGTTAGTAAACCTGAGCCATTTCTTTGAGTAGTTGTTCCATCTTCATTAACACTATCAGTATCATTAACTGCACTTATATCCTGACTTGGAATAACTGTAATTGTAAGTGTTGCTGTGTCTGTTGCAGTTCCATCTGAAACTGTATAAGTAAATACATCTGTAACATTCGAGTCTCCTGCATCAAAGCTCGATATATTTGAATTTGCAACATATTTGTAACTACCATCTGAACCAATAGTTAAAGTACCATATGTTCCTGAAACTGAAGTTGCGGATCCACTGGTATATGTAACATCAGAAACTGAAGTTGCAGAACCTGCCCCACTATGCTGAATAGCTGTTATAGTTGCAGTTGAACTTGCATCAGCATCAGTATCATTGTCTGTTATATCCCCTGTATTACTTCCAGTGCTTGTACCAGAAACAGCTGAACCACTATTTGCAACAGTTAAAGTTCCACCTTCTTTAATGTGACCTGTATCATTAACTGCTGATGGAGCATCATTAACTCCAGTTACTGTGATAATTAATGTTGCAGTATCTGTAGCAGTTCCATCTGATACTGTATAAGTGAAACTGTCTGTTGCAGTATCACCTGCATCTAATGCCTCTGCTGCAGTTGTGTTTGCTGTGTAAGTATAAGCACCATTAGCTCCAAGAACTAAAGTACCATATGTTCCTGTAATAGAAGTTCCATTTGATTGGTTTGTTCCTGCGCTTACACTAGAATTAGATCCACCAGTTACTGCAATTTGAGTAACTGTTAAAGAAGAGCTATCGTCTGCATCTGTATCATCTGCAACTAATAATTCTGATCCCGAACTTTCAGTTATTGTTGCATTTTCATTAACAGCATCAGTATCATTAACGGCAACTGGATCATCATTGATACCTGTAACTGTTATTATTAAAGTTGCAGTAGCTCCATCTGCTGTATATGTAAAACTGTCTGTTGCCGTATCGCTAGCATCTAATTCATCAGCTGCTGATTGGTCAGCTGTATAAGTATAAGAACCGTCTGCTCCAATAGTTAAAGTACCATAAGTTCCAGTTACTGATGTTCCATCTAAATAAGATGTTCCTGAGCTTACGGTTGAATTTGATCCACTAGTTGGTTTAATATGTGTAATAGTTAATCCACTTGTGTCAGCAGCATCATCATTTAATACATCATCTTGGGCACCTGTTTTAGTAACAGTTGCATCTTCATTGACACTGTCAGTATCATTTACAAGAACAATTGAGCTTGCAACTGTAAAAGTAATGGTACCAACATCATAAGCAAATGAACCTGAGTTAGTTTCATTATCACGAGTTGTGTATGTAAATGTATCAGTTGCAGTACTACCATAAGTAATATTATTTGTTGAGCTTGCCGCATAAGTATATGTTCCATTTGCAGCAACTGTTAATGTACCATACGTTCCAGCAATTGCAGATCCAACTCCTGTATCATTTGTTATAATTGAATTATTAGAACTCTCATTTCCTGAAGCAACACCTGTAACAACTAATACACTATCAGCATCATCACTATCAGCAACACCGTCATGAACATCACCTGTACTATTGTTACCTGCAGCTACAGTTGTACCAACAGTAGTATCTGTAACATTTGGAGCAGCGTTAACTGAAATTGTCATTGTATAAGCTGATGAACTATAAACAGTTCCATCATTTACTTTAAAGCCAAAGGTTACATTACTCTCTGAGTTTGCAGCTGGCGTAAATCTTAAATAATTGTTTCCAATATCTGATGCTGAAATTTCCTGGTTTAATGTGACATCAACCCATGATGAGCCATTGTAATGTTCTAGAGCTCCTGCACTTTCTAAAGTTGTAATTTTAACTTTAGATAAACTATCACTGTCACTGTCTGAATAATTAAAGTCTCCAGCTGCAAATGTTTTAGTAATATTTGATGGAGTTCTATCTCCTGCTGAAGATACTTGGTTATTCTCATTTATATATACTGTTGAGTTTGAAGCGGTAGGAGCATTATTGTCAGATTGTCCTATTATAGTAATTGTGATTGTTGCTGTATCTGTTGTTACTCCATCTGATACTGTATAAGTAAAGACATCTGTTACAGTTTCTCCACTATCTAAGCCAGAAATATCATTGCTTGCTGCATAAGTGTAACTTCCATTAGCTTCTAAATCTAAAGTACCATAATAACCAGCAACTGAGTTAGATCCTGCTGTACCAGAGTTACCATTACCTGATGATGCGCTTCCGCCAGATGTATTAGTTGCACTTGTGTGTGAATATGACGTTGCAGTTAAAGTATGACTAGTTGAAACTGTACTACCAGCTTGAGTAACTTGATCTGTATCATTATCAGTTATATCTCCACTATGACTTCCACTTGATGTTCCAGAAACTGCTGATGCTGAATTTGAAACACTTAGTGTATCTCCTTCATTAATATAACCTGTATCAGCAACTGCTGATGGTGGACTGGCTCTTGTAATTATTCTGAGAAAATCACCATGAAGACCATTGTCAGCACCTACACTAATTGTTTTATTAGAGTTTGAAATTATAAAATAATCTTTTGACCCTGCAATACCAGGTCCCACATAACTACTACTTGCACCATTATACCATTCTAGTGTTCTCTTAGATACTTTTGTATCTCCACTAACCGGATAAGAAGCACCACTTTTAGAAATACCTGTCATTGCAATAGTGTTATCCCACTCAGTAAAAACTCCTAAAATTTCATGTTCAAAAGTAACTTGACCTCTATCACTAAATGCTCTTCTATTTTCAACATCGTTAAGATAAAGCATGTATACATTTATAGGATTTGATGAGCTTGGAGTAATTGATGATGTTGCAGCACTTACATCAAATGAAAGTGAAGACCCAGATGTCACTACAGATCTTTCTTGAGTAATAATAAATTTATCAGAACTACTTTGTTGACCACCATTATTATTTCCACCAGATTGAGCTTTAAAATTTGTTGCTGAATGGTTTTCTTCAGTGGTACTTGTATCAATTGATGCAATACCATAAAGATCTGCAGTTCCAAGAGAGTGATTATATTCTAATGCTTGAACATTTTTTGTTTCAATTATTCCAATTTTTTTCTCTAATACCCAGTCTCCACCATTACCAGTAATATCGTCTGATGCTGCAATATCTGCTTTAGTAATTTTTGAAATTCTTTTAATTAAATTTTCACCTTTTTCATTAGCTGCAATATTACAACCATAGAATAGAATATCCCCGTTAGATGTTAAGGTTTGACCAATATTTTTTAAAGTTGAATTATAATTTTCTATATTATCATTTGTAAGAAGTGCGTTTCCAAATAAGATCTGACCTGCACTACCGTGACCAATTATATGAATAGCAGAATAATTTTTTTCACCTTCTAGAGTTTGCTCAATTTTCTTAAACCCATCCTCATTTCCATTGATTAAAATTACTTTTGTGTTTTTATCAAATGAACTTATTAAACTTTCATGGTCTGTAATTTGAGTATCAATAAAAACGATTTGTTTTTTTCGAGCTTTATCTCTTGTTATATTTATAAAAGGTAAATCGTTATTATCTGCAGATCTAATTTCCTTAAATTTAGCTATTTCTGTTGAGTTTTTTGTTGAAACTTTCTCTTTATTGCTTTCATCAACAATATCTAAGAATGTTGAAGCCCCTGCTCCATCGAGCATAATCCTTTGCTCCAGCGCCTCTATGAAAAATTTTTTTTTTGGCATTGGATAGATTTAGAATTATTTTTTACTTAATTGTTGTTTGTTTAGGTTAATGTCTTTTAAAGAAAACAATGAGCCGTTATTCATCGTTGAATTTTTATTAAAAAATTCATTAATTGAATTCATTTCTTTTGAGAAGTAGAATATTTCTTCTTTTAATTTTTTAGCTTTTTCTAATTTTTTAGCTTCTTCTATTTTTTTTATTTTTGCTAATCTTTCTTCTTCTATTTTTGCTAATCTTTCTGCTTCTAATCTTTTAGCTTCCTCTATTTTTGCTAACCTTTCAGCCTCCAATCTTCTAGCATCTTCAATTTTTGCTAACCTTTCAGCTTCCAATCTTTGAGCTTCTTCGATTTTTTTTAATCTTTCAGCTTCAATTTTTGCTAATTTTTCAGCTTCTATTTTTTTTAATCTTTCTGCTTCTAATTTTTTAGCTTCTTTAATTTTAGCTAATCTTTCATCCTCTAATCTTTTTGCCTCTTTAATTTTAGCTAATCTTTTAGATTCTAATCTTTTAGCTTCTTCTATTATTTTTAACTTTTCTAATTTTGCAGATCGTAATTTCAAGATTTCTATTTCATTCCATTTTTCTAATTTAGCTGCAACCAATATGTCTTTCATCCATTGTGGTTTTGCTAATCTTATTCTTTTAATTTCAGGATCTACAACAAATGTAAATGTATCTTCAATTGAAGTGTTTATATTTTTAGCTGCAACTTTAACTTTAATCTCTTCAATATCACCTTTAATTTCATTGTTGATAATAAATTTTCTTTGAGATGGTAAAAAGTTAATCCATGATGGTAAAGGAGAATCGTTTTCTAAACTTGCGCTATAATTAACATTTCCGTATCCCTGCAAATTAAAAGTTTTATCATCAAACTTAAATTCTTTGATACTTCTATCATCAGTATTTTGTGCAATTGGGTTTTGTTTTTCAATCGGTAATGAAATTTTCGCTATAAATTTTTTTCCATTTGTATCAAAATTGTCTTTAATTAAACTTGCATACGTCTTAACATCTAGTTTTTTAGCATATTGTTCTATATTTTCTTTTGTAACGTCGATACCGGTTGAGCTATAAATCTGTCCAATTGCATGCTGAAGTTTAGTAAAAGCAATGTCATGTCTTAGTTCAGCAACTAATAAACTTGCCTGTTCTCTAATTAATTCTAGTTGTCCAAATCGAGCTATTATTTGGGCATTTTTCACTTGTTCAGTGATTTTTTTAGAAACATCTAAATATTTCTCTGCTGTTTCAAACTCTTCTAAAGCAACGTTATAATCCAAATTAGCGATATGAATTTGAGATAAAACTGTCATAGATAAAGCTAATCTTTGTTCTTTTATAATTTCTGTGTTTACTTCATTTACTTTTTTTATAGTTGGATAATTAAATACATTTAAAAGGTTTGCTCCTATTGTTGCACCAAATTGACTATTCGTTTGTTGCATAACATAATCATTTGAAGTTGAAGTGTAAGCAGCATTAAAATTCAAACCAGGCAATAAACTTAAAATACCTGCTTTTGTTTGTTGAACTGAAATTCTTTCTTGATAATGGTTTTCTATTAGCTCTGGTCTATTTTGTAAGGCATGGGTTTCCATTTCTTCGACCGTCATGTTTAATACGGTTAATGGATCTTGAGTTCCAACAAGTTTGTATGATTGATTTGGCATTAAACCCATCAAGGTTCCTAATTGGATTTTTGCATCTATAAAACTTTGTTTTTGTGTTTGCAAAGCTCTTTGAATATCTAATAATTCTTTTTGATATAAAAGAGCATCCATTGGTTTAGAGAGTAATAATTCTTCAATTTTTTTAGAGTCGTTTAGAGCAAGATTAACATCAACAAGTAATGGGCCATATTTTTTTAATAATTTGTCAGCTGACATTGAGCTCCAGTAAGCTCTAATTACTTCTCTTACTATATTGTGAGCTGCTTTAGTTTCATTTTCTTCTGAAATTAAATATCGATCAGCATTTTGTCCCGCTCTAATATAAGATAATCCAAAATCAAGAGCATTCCAGGTAAATCCTATATCTTGGTTTAAAAGATCTCTATTTGAAGATGTAGAATAATCTGATCCGATACTTCCTGCAATATCTGTACCAGAAACTGTTGCACTAGTTGACGCTTTATAAAAATCACTTCCTGAGTAACCAGCATTAGCTGCAAGTTGGGGCAGCATTTCAAATTTTACTTTATTTATTTGTCTCTCTGATAAAGCATTTTCTAATAGTTTAACTCTTAATTCTTTATTATTTTTAATAGCAAGGGCAATTGCAGTATATAGGTCTATCTCTATATCCTCTTCCCAATTAAGATTATTTTTTTTAATTTCTTCAATTTTTTCAATGTCTTTTGCTGATTTATTTACGATTTCTGCCTTATTAATAGGGTCTAAATTTCTTGCGCAAGACGTAAGCACAACTAAGCATAAAATAGCAAATATCTTTATAAATTTGGTCATTTCTCTCTAAAATCTTTAACAATGTTGCTTTTTACAGGTTTCGTAAGAATTTTAATAAATATTATCCCCATTATGGGCGTAATTCTTTATATTTTACATAATGTATTGTTGTAAAATAGCGCCTTTGTCCCCATTTTAGGCATATTTAATATTCATTATGTTTTAAAAACACTATCATCACACTTGTTTTAAAAAAATTTTTAATGGCAACTAAAAAATAATTATGAAAAAAGGAAATAAAGTAAAAAGAATATTTATTGCATTCGGATGGATGTGTATGAGAGGGTTAAAAAGCTATAAATCATCATTTTATCAAAAACTTTCTAAAGGGGAACACAGTGAAAAAAATTAACAAAAATATCTCAAATAAGAATATTAACGTTTCTTTAGGTGGTAAAACCAAAAAAATATCAGGGAATTTATTTTCTAATAAAAAAAATAAAAATAATCAGATTGTAATAAAATCAGGTCAAACAATTTCTGGAAAGATCAGCTCTCTTTCTAATAAAAAAAACTAATTCATAGTTTTCGTAACTTTAAAAATAAATTCTGAAACATTATTTTTAACAAACTCAATATTTTTTATCAAATTTTTTCTTTTAACCCGGGTACTTGGAAAATAAAATAGATTTTGTTTGTCTTTAGTAATTGTTTTGTTGTTTAGTAATTTAGTAAGATGTCTTGTTACTGTTTCTCTTGGTATGCCTGTCAATTCCGAAAGAGTGGTAGGATTAAGGCCTCTGATACTTTTTGTTCCAGTTATATTTAAAATAAAATTTTCTGTTGTATTTTCATCTTTAGAAAATAGATTTCCTGAATCTCTAGAATTGTATGTTTGATTTAACACACAAGTACCAAAAATATACCAACACTCTAAAGACTTATGATACTCTTTCCATACTCTTGAAATATTAATGAGCATTTCTAAAAAATAGTACCAAATTAATGAAAATTTTTTTTCTAAGTAAATTGATGGTTTGTCAAATTTTTGATCAACTTTTAAATTTTTTAAAATAATTAAAAAAATTTTGTTAAAAGAGTTTTTATATCTTTCAAAATTAATATTAAATAGACATTCATT